>DATAVV010000291.1:0-29319 GCA_036267555.1 Streptosporangiaceae bacterium
CAAGGTGCTGCTCGCCCGGACGCTGCAGCGGTACATCATGAACCCGCTCATGCGGCTGCTGCTCGTGGTCCGCATCAACCCGTACGGGCTGGTGATCCTGGAAACCCGCGGAAATGTCACCGGCAAGATCCGCAGGGTCCCGGTCGGCAACGGCCGCAAGGGCGACTCGTTCTGGATCATCGCCGAACACGGCATGCGCGCCGGCTACGTCCGCAACATCGCCCACGACCCGCACGTCCGGGTGCGGCTGCGTTCCGGACTGCGCTACCACTGGGTGCCCGGCATCGCCACCTTGCGTCCCGACGATGATCCGCTCGCGCGGCAGCGGCACATCATCGCCTGGCACCCGCTGCGCGCACTGAACGCGGTCTACGTCCGCGTGCTCGGCGCCGACCTGCTCACCGTGCACGTCCAGCTCAACACCGCCCACGCCGGGGGCTCAAGCGGACCGGCTGGTATCCCGCGGTGAGCCTGCCGTTGCCGCTGGTACTTCACGGCGCCTGATCGCGGCCCGCGGCGCGCGTCCGGGGCCGGGGGGCGGGTTGGCTATCTAGCCCAATCGCGGGGTCGATGTCTGGCTTAACTGCCATAGCAGGACACGATCCGAGATGTTAACGTGCCGGAAACAGCGTAGTTACAAGGCATTTCGGGGCCACCAATCCGAGGGCACGCTCCTAGCTATCTGGCCATTTTTTCCAATGCTGTTACGACGACGACTGCCGTGTACTTCCCGCCTGCGAATCGCGTGTACTAAGTCGGATTAATTGGCGGCCGCGTGTATCGATCACGCGTCGGCCAAGCTCACTTTTTGGCGGGCCCAGCTGGGGTCATCCGTGCCCTCTAGCTGGGCGTATGCGAAGGGGAACGGATCGGTATGAAGCTAAGACCAAGGCGGATAATCCGCAACCTTTCCGCAGTAATTACGGCCAGCCTGGTGCTGGCCGCGTGTGCGGTCGGTGGATCGAACGGCAGCAGCGGCTCAAGCTCGTCGGGCGCCTGCGGCAAATTCGATTCCACCATTCTCGACAATAGGCCGGTGCCGAGCTCGCTCGATCCAGCCACAGTTACGCCGCCGGCGTCGCAGATTGGCCTTAATAACACCGCGGACAAGATGGGCGCCCCGCAGGCGCTCACGGCGACCCTTTGGTCGAACGTCAAAGTCACCAAGGCTCAGGCGCAGGCCATCTGCAACAAGCACCTGACCGCGGTCTTCCTCGACTGGAGCAACGTCACCTACAACAAGGCGATCGACTCCGGCATCAAGCAGGAGTTCCAGGCGCTCGGCGTGAAACTGCTGCGGATCACCGACTCGGAGTTCGCGGCGACCGGCCTGCAGGGTGACCTGAGCGCGGTGCTGCCGCTGAACCCGGACATCATCCTGGTCGGCGGCACGATCAACCCGGCCCAGATGTCCAGCATCCTCGCGCCGGCGGTGCGGGAGCACAAGATCATCGTCTCATGGGGCGTCGGCGGCCCGGGCATGTTCATCGGCCCCGGCAAGCCGTTGTCCGCTCTCATCGCCTACGACTGGTACTACCTCGGCGAGCAGATGGCCACGGCCGTGCACGAGGCCTTCCCCAACGGCGCCAACCTCGGCTACATCCACTGGATCAACGACGTAGACGCGATCTTGCTCCGCGAGCAGGGCTTCCTCGACGGCCTGAAGAAGTACCCCAACATCCACGTCATCGCCGCCGGCGGTCCGGCCAGTGCGACCGGCAGCAACTCCGGATTCAGCGACCCGAACGGCTCCGAGGCGTACACCGAGGCATTCCTGCAGGCGCACAAGAACGTGAACGTCATCTTCGCCCCGTGGGAAAACCCGCCCGGGCTCGGCGAGGAAGCGGCGGTCAAGGCCCTGCACCTGCAGAACAAGGTGTCGGTCGTGACCATGGACCTGGCCGAGGCCGGGGCGACGTCGCTGTCCTCCGGCGGCCTGATCAAGGTTGACATGGGCCAAGACGTGTATGACGGCGGCCGGATGATGGCGCTGACCTCGGCTCTCGCCGCGGTCCACGCCAAATACCCCGACTTCGTCAACATCCCGACGTTCGCCGTCAGCAACACGAACACGGTCGACGCCTGGAACTTCATGCACGGACCTCAGTTGCCCTGCAAGGCCACGGTCTGCAAGTAACCCGACCGGACTGCCCGGGGGGACAGCCAGCCGTCCCCCCGGGCAGCCACTCACCACGGGAGTGCTGAGCCCGGAATGCCCACAGAGCCAACGCCGCAGCCCGCGCTCGAAATGCGTGACATCGAGATGCGCTTCAACGCCGTCCCGGTGCTCCAGGGTGTCAATTTCGTGCTTGAGCCCGGTGTCGTGCACGCGATCGTCGGGCACAACGGCGCGGGCAAGTCGACGCTGATGAAACTCGCGCTCGGCATCTACCGGCCGACGCAAGGCGAGGTGCTGATCGGCGGGGAGAAGCTGGACGGCGATGACACCGCGCTGGCCCGCTCCCTCGGCCTCGGCATGGTTTTCCAGGAAAAGAGCCTGGTCCAGACCTTGAACGGGCTGGACAACCTGTTTCTCAACGATGAGCGGCTGACCAGGGCCCGTTCGATCCAGCGCCGGGCCCAGATGGCCGAGGCCGAGGAACTTTGCGCCCGGGTCGGCATCTCCCCGGCCCTGATGCAGCGCCGGGTGTCCGGGCTCAGCGCGGTGGAGCAGCAGATGCTCGAGATCGCCAAGGCGCTGCGGCTGGCCCGCCGGGTGCTCATCCTGGACGAGCCCACCGCTCCGCTCGGGCACCGGGAGATCGGGCAGTTGTTCGCGGTGGTGCGCAACGTGGCCAGGAACGGCGTCGGGGTCATCCTCATCACCCACCACCTGGCCGAGGTCTTCGAGGTCAGCGACAAGGTCACCTGCCTGCGCGAAGGCAAGATCACGCTGTCCTGCCCGGCGGCGGACACCAACGTGCCCGGCCTGATCAGGGCGATGCTGGGCGACCGGGGGATCGTGGCCAGCGGCGGTCCTGGCCGCCGCAGCCAGCCGCAGGCTCGCCCTGACGGGCCGCCGGCACTCGACGTCAGCGCCCTGCAGGTGCGGGGCAAGCTGACCGACGTCACGTTCCGGACGGTGCCAGGCGAGATCGTCGGCCTGGTGGGGCTGGCGGGCAGCGGCCGGACGACCCTGATGCGGACGCTGTTCGGTGACATCCGCCGCGATGGCGGGCAGGTGCTGCTCGCCGGCGAGCCGTACCACCCCCGGCATCCGGCGGACGCCATCGGCCGCGGCGTCTACCTGATCCCCGAAGACCGCGCGGTCCACGGGCTGCTGCTGACCAAGCCGATCGTGGAGAACTCGTCCCTGTCCATCCTGCGGCAGCTGCGTTCCTGGCTGATGCTGCGGATGTCACGGGCCAGGCAGCGGACGGGCGAGCTGATGTCGCTGCTCGGCATCAGGGCCAAGGGACCGGAGCAGCTAGTGTCCGAGCTGTCCGGCGGCAACCAGCAGAAGGTTGTCGTCTCCAAGGTGCTGGCCACGATGCCGCGGCTGCTGCTGCTCGACGAGCCGACGTTCGGTGTCGACGTCGGGGCGGCCAGCGACCTGGCCCAGTACATCCGCAGCGAGGCCGCGTCCGGCATGGCCGTGCTGTGGTCCTCCTCAGACATTCCCGAGCTGCTGCGGGTCGCCGACCGCATCCTCGTCCTCGCTGACGGCGTGATCCGGATGTCGGTCGAGGCCGGCAGCCCGCAGTTCACCGAATCGGCGCTCGTCGAGGCCATCCAGCGGTCGTCGTACCGCGAAGGCCAGCCAGATGCCATCGGGCGCCTGCAATGAGGGGCAGGAAGAACGTGAAGAGTTCGCTGCAGCCTGGTCGGCAGGCACCCGACGAAGCGCGGGACCCGGCCGACGGCGGCCAGTTCACCGACCGGCTCGGGCAGAGCTTCAGGGACGTCGCGGGGCGGGCCTACCGAGGCGAGAACTCGGGCCTGCTGCTCGTCGTGATGCTCGCCGTGGTCGTGATCTTCGGGATCCTGCTGCGCGACACGAGCTTCATCGGCGGGAGCAATCTGATCAGCATCGTGGAGACGACGACCTCGGTCAGCGTCATGGCCGTTCCCACCGTCTTCGTGATCTGCAGCGGCGAGATCGACCTGTCCTTCGCCACCGTCGTGCCGGTGTCGGCCTACATCGCCGCCATCTTCCTTGAGCACAATCTCAGCCCGGTGCTGGCCGTCGTGGCCGCCATCGGCTTCGGCGCCCTGGTCGGGCTGATCAACGGCGCGGTGACGGTCCTGTTCAAGATCCCGTCGTTCGTGGTGACCCTGGGCATGCTCGGCGTCCTGCAGGGCTACTCCGAAGCGATCACCAACAGCGCGACGATCAGCGTCTCCAACTCCGGGTTCCTGAGGGTCTTCGGCCAGGGCCAGATCGGCCCGGTCTCGTCGCTGGTGCTGTGGACGATCGGCACCGTGATCGTCGGCACCTTCGTGCTGTCCTACACCGCGACCGGACGGCACGTGCTCGCCACGGGCGCCAACCCGAACGCCGCCCGGTTCTCCGGGATCAGGACCGGGCGGGTGAAGATCGCGGTGCTGGTGTTCAGCGGCATCGGCGGAGCGCTCGGCGGCCTGCTCTACCTGGGGCAGTTCACCGCCGCCACGTACACGCTGGGCTCATCTGACCTGCTCAACGTGCTCGCCGCGGTGATCGTCGGCGGCACCGTGCTGGCCGGCGGCCAGGGCAGCGTGGTCGGCGCGTTGATCGGATCGCTGCTGATCGGGCTGATCGGCAACGCGCTGATCATCCTCGGCCTGGCCACGCCCGAGCAGCTCATGGCGCGAGGGCTGATCATCATCCTCGCCGTCATCCTCAGCTCCCGGCCGCGGGGCAGACGGGCCCTGTTCGGCGGGCGCCTCGGCTCGGTCCTGCGGCGCTCCGGCGTGGTGGCGTCGGCCTCGCCGGCGCCGGCTTCCGCCAGCGGCGAGGGCAGCCCGGCGACCGGCGCGACGGCCAGCCCGGCGGCGGACCGCCAGGACGACGCCGATGGCTGATGCCTCGCCACCAGACAGCACCGACTCGCTCAGCATCACGACGCGTCCGGAAAGGGGCAGCAATGGACGTTGACCGCGGCTACATCGTGACCGGAGCCGCCGGCGGCATGGGCAGCGCAGCCGTTGACCTGATGCTGCGGCGCGGGGCCAAGGTGCTCGCGGTGGACTACGACGCCGAACTGCTGGCGACCACCGCGAGCAAGTGGGCCGGGCTGGGCGGCGAGGTCGAGACCGCCGTGGCGGACGTCAGCTCGGCCGGTGACGTGGCCGGCTGCGTGCAGCGCGCGGCCGACCGCTGGGGCGGGCTGGCCGGGATCTTCAGCATCGCCGGGATCCTGGGCGAGTTCGCCGAGGTGGCCGACGCCACCGAGGAGAACTACGACCGGGTCATGGCGGTCAACGCCAAGAGCGTGTGGCTCGGCATGAAGTACGCGCTGCCGGCCCTGCTGGCCGGGGGCGGCGGCACGATCGTCAACACCGGGTCGCACCTGGCCTGGCACGGCGGCGAGAAGCTCGGCGCCTACACGGCGTCCAAGCACGCCATCGTCGGGCTGACCAAGACGGTGGCCATCGAGTACGGCCGGCGGAACCTCCGCGCGAACGTGGTGTGCCCGGCGTCGATGATCACCCAGATGGGCCTGGACACCGAGGCCGGGTACAACCCGGCCGACCCGGCGGCCGCCCGCCAGGCCTTCATGGAATCCTCGCCCAACGGCCGGATCGGGAACGCCGACGAGCCCGCGGGGGTCGGCGTGTGGCTGCTGCTGGACGCGCCCGGGCACCTGAACGGCGTCGTCGTGCCGGTCGATGGCGGTCGCGGTGCGGTCTGACCCGATGACGTCACCGGAAACAGTGACCCCAGGACCGGCCCGGGAGGCCGCATGCCGACCGTAGCCAGGGTCATCGCCGACCAGCTCAAGGTGTGCGGCGTGGACCACTTCTTCTGTGTCACCGGCGGTGACCAGCCGCTGTGGATCGCGCTCGACGACGTCGGCATCACGATCGTGCCGTGCCGCAGCGAGCATGCCGCCGCGTACGCGGCCGACGGGTACGCGCGCCTCACCGGCCGCCCGGCCTTCGTGTACGGGCAGTTCGGCCCGGGCGTCGCCAGCGTGGCTTCCGGCCTGGCCGACGCCTACTGGGCGATGAGCCCGGTCGTCTCGCTGACCAGCTCGACCAGGACCAGGTCGCGGTACCGGTTCGAATACCAGGAACTCGACCAGGTCCCCATGCACGCCCCCGTGACCAAGTGGGCGGCCACCGTGCCGCGGCCCGACCGCGCGGCGGAACTGGCCCGGGCCGCGATCCGGCAGGCGGTCGGCGTGCCGCCCGGCCCGGTGCACCTGGAACTGCCGGCCGACATGCTCGGCGAGGAAGTCGGCGACCAGGCTGTCTACCGGCTGCCGGCGTTCGCGCAGATCCCGGGCCCGCGCGTCGGCGCCGACCCCTCGACCCTGGCCGGCGAGGGGGCCATCGCCGAGACGCACGACCTCGCGCTCGGGGTGGTGGGACGGTACTCGCGCAAGGTGGCGAACGACATCCTCGCCGAGGCCGACCTGGTGCTCGCGGTCGGCACCCGGCTGGGCGGGCTGGCCACCGACGGCTGGCGCAAGCCATCGGCCCGGGCCCGGATCATTCACATCGACGCCGACCCCGCGGTGCTGGGCGCTACGTACCGCGAGGAGGTCAGCATTCTCGCCGACGCCCGGCTCGGCCTGGCCGCGCTGACCGCCGAGATCCGCGGCCGGGGAGACGGCGGCCGGGGAGACGGCGGCGGACCGGGAACCTGGGCGAAGCGGGCCGGCGAGCGAGTCCAGGCCTGGCGCGGTGAGGTGGCCAAGGCCCAGGCGTCCTCGCGTCCGGGGGCGCGGCACCCCGCAGCGGTCATCGCGGCGGTGCGCGACGCGCTGGAGCCGGCCGACATCCTCGTGGCCGACACCGGCTACATGGGTGCCTGGACCGGCGCGCTGTTCGAGGTCACCGAGGCCGGGCGGCATTACCTGCGCGCGGCCGGCTCGCTCGGCTGGGCCTTCCCCGCCTCGATCGGGGCCAGCCTGGCGGCACCGGACGCCACCGTGCTGTGCGTGAGCGGCGACGGGGGCATCGGCTACCACCTGATGGAACTACGCCGACGTCGCCGTCGCCGCCGGGGCCGGCGGCATCCGGGTGACGCAGCCAGAGCAGCTCGGGCCCGCGCTGGCCAAGGCGATCAGCGCGCACGGCCCGTTCCTGGTGGACGTCCTGGTGGACAAGGAGGTGCATGCGCCGGTGAGCGTGTTCGAGCGGACGGTGCCGCGTGCTGTCTAGCCAGGTCCTGGCCTTGAGAAACGGAGAACGAGAATCATGACCGCCACCCCCAAGTACTCCCTGTGCGAGCTGGCCTTTCCCGACACCTCGATCGAAGAGGACATCGAGATCGCGGTGTCGGCCGGGGCGACCGGGATCAGCATCGACGAGGGCAAGATGGGTGACGCCGCGCCCGCCGAGGTCGCGCGGAAGCTGCACGCGGCCGGACTGGCCGCTGCCGCCTGCATCCCGGCAGTCATGTCCTTCATGCCCGGCGAGGTGGTCAACGGCCCCGACGACGTCGCCGAGCGGGTGGCGCTGATGTGCGAGGGCGTGCGCAAGCTGGCCGAACTCCAGCCGACCTCGATCCTCTGCCTGACCGGGCCGGCCGGGTCGCTGCCGCCGGCCGAGGCGCGCAAGCGGGCAGCCGGCGCGCTGCACGAACTGGCGGCGGTGGCGGATTCCGAAGGCGTGCCGCTGAGCTTCGAGTCGTTCCGCTACTCCGACCCGCAGAACTACTCCATGATCTTCGGGCTGGAGGACGCGGTCGCCTTCCTGGCGGAGGCGGGCCGGCCGGATGTGGGTCTTTGCTACGACGTCTGGCACCTGTGGGGCTCCTCCGACCGGCTGCTCGAGCTGACCAGGGAACTGGCGCCGCGGGTCAACGTGGTGCAGCTCAACGACTACCGCGAGCCCACCAGAAGCTGGCAGGACCGGGTCCTGCCGGGTGACGGCGTGGCCGACCTGCCGGGCATCATCACCGCCTTGCGGGCGGGCGGGTTCGACAGCTGGTTCGACCTGGAGGTGTTCTCCGACGACGGCCGGTGGGGGATGGACTACCCCGACTCGGTCTGGAAGCTGCCCTGGGCCGAGCAAGCCCGCCGCGGGCACGAGGGACTGTTGCGCGCCTGGCGCGCTTCGCTTGAGCAAATGCCTGGTCAGGAGGCGTAATGGCGTACGCGCACAACGTCGACTTCGTCGGTTACGACGATCTTGACGGTCACTCCGGCTTCAAGCTGGCGATGCAGGAGGTAGACGGCCGTTTCTACCTCTACGTGGCGCCGCTGTGGGAGCCGGGCCTGAACATCATCGACGTCACCGATCCGGAGAAGCCCCGTTACGTCCGCTGGCTGGACGGGCCGCCCGGCACGTGGACGCTCCAGGTACAGGTCGCCGACGGCCGGATGATCATGAATGCGGAGCCGATCCCGTCCGGCTGGGGCACGCCCAGCCCGGACTTCGAGGACGGGATCACGGTGTGGGACGTGGCCGACCCCGAGATGCCGAAGATGCTCGGGAAGTGGTCGCCGGGCGCGTCGGGCACGCACCGCAACTACTACGACGGCGGCCGGTACGTGCACACCGCCACGACCTTGCCGGGCCACTCCGGTCACCTGTACGGGGTCGTGGACATCGCCGACCCGGCCGCGCCGGTGCTGGCCGGCAAGTGGTGGTGGCCGGGCCAGGCCACGGAACAGGGCGAGGCGTACTCGCCGGCCGACGCGGCGAAGATCACCTCCGGCTGGCCGTCCGCCGGCATGCACACGCCCTCGCTGTCCCTGCACGGCGGACCCTACATCGAGGACGGCCGCGCCTACTGCGCCTGGATGCGCGCCGGCTTCGTGCTGCTCGACGTCACGTCGCCGGCCAGGCCGGAGTTCATCTCGGCGCTGCCGGCCTACCCGCCGCTCGGCAGCAGCATCGCGGTGCACACCGCGATCCCGCTGACCGACCGCAAGCTGGTCGTGATCAACAGCGAGGCGCTGAACGAGCGGTGCCAGGAGCCGGTGAACTTCGCCGGCATCGTCGACATCAGCAACGAGCGTGACCCGGTGCTGATCTCGCTTTTCCCGTCCCCGACGCCGCCGGCCGGGTATGACGCGCCCAGCTTCCGCGCGAAGGGCGGCCGGTTCGGGCCGCACAATCAGCACCAGCCGCAGCATCAGGCCTGCCTGGCGCCGGTCGGCAACTACATCCACCTGACCTATTTCAACGCCGGCCTGCAGGTGTTCGACATCTCCGACCCGTACGCGCCGCGGATCGCCGGGTACTACATCCCCGACGACCCGGTGTCCCGGCGCGGGCCGCTGCCGACCGACCTGGTCACTCAGAGCGAGGACGTGCTGGTCGACCGGCGCGGCTACGCGTACGTGAGCGACAAGAACGCGGGCATCACGATCCTGAAGTTCCGGCCCGAAGGCTGACGGGTTGGCGCCGTCGATGGACGTCAGGATTCTCGGGCCGAGCGGGCTGCGGGTCTCCCGGCTCTGCCTCGGGACAGCCACCTTCGGCAACGCCGAGTGGGGCTGTGACGCGGCCGAGAGCGACCGGATACTCGGCCGCTACCTCGAGTTCGGCGGGAACTTCCTGGACACCGCCAACAAGTACGCCGACGGCAACAGCGAGACGACGCTCGGCCGCATCCTGGCCGGGCGCCGCGACCAGATCGTGCTCGGCACCAAGTTCACCGCGACGATGAACGACGCCGACCCGAACAGCGCCGGCAACCACCGCAAGAACCTGACCGCCTCGCTCAACGCGAGCCTGCGGCGGCTGCGGACCGAGTACGTCGACGTCTTGTGGGTGCACGCCTGGGACGGGGTCACCCCGGTCGATGAGCTGATGCGGGCCCTCGACGACCAGATCAGGGCGGGCAAGGTGCTCAGCGCCGGGATCTCCAACGCCCCGTCGTGGATGGTGGCTCACGCCAACGCCGTGGCGGGGGTGCGCGGATCGTCGCCGCTGTGTGCCGTGCAGAGCGAGTACAACCTGCTCGAGCGCGGAGCCGAGCGGGAACTGCTGCCCATGTGCGACTACCTGGGACTGGCGTTCCTGGCCTGGGCGCCGATCGCCCAGGGCCGCCTGACCGGCAAGTACCCGCGGGACGGCCAGGGACAGGGCCGCCTGACACCGGGCGAAGCCCGGATGCCGGCGCGGCGGCACGCGATCGTGGCCGAGACCGTCGCGGTCGCTGCCGAACTGGGCTGCTCACCGGCCACGGTCGCGCTCACCTGGATCCTGCGGCACCGGCCCGAGGCGATACCGGTCATCGGGGCCAGGACGCTTGACCAGCTCGAAGCGAACCTGGCCTGCCTCCGCCAGGCGCTGCCGGCGGATCACCTGGCCAGGCTGACCGCGATCTCGGCGGGGGAGGCGGGCAGCCCGGCCGCGTTCCTGCGCAGCGGGCCTGGCCGCGACTTCATGTGGGGCGGCGCCGCGACCGTCCCGCCCCGGCTCACCCAGGCTGCCGAGCCGTGGTGGGAACGGGTCAGGCTCGCCGATCCGTAGCGGCGAACCACCCCGCTGACCAGCACCGACAGGAGGGACACCGAATGCCAGCGCCGCTGCCCACGATCGAGGTCCTGCAGGTGGGCCGGCGGACCTTCCTGCAGGACGCGCTCGGCCGGCGCGGGCTGACCCCGCGCGACATCGACCAGGTGGTGCTCACCCACGCGCACTGGGATCACGTGCAGAACATCGACGTGTTCGAGCACTGCCCGCTGCTGCTGCACCCGCTCGAGCGCCAGTACTGCCGCAAACCGCACCGCAACGACTGGGCCACGCCCGCCTGGACCGGCGGCATCCTCGAACGCATGGACATCGCGGAGATCGCGGAGGGGCAGGAGCTGATTCCCGGGGTCACGGTCGTCGAACTGACCGGCGCAATCCGCTCGCGTTCTGGGACGCGGCGCAGGCCGAGGCGGCGCGACCAGGCAACCCTGGGTCATGCCGGGCATCGAAGAGCAGTGGTGACGCTAAGCCCGGTAGTCGAGCAGGACGCCGATCGCCAGGTCCGGATGGACATCGAGCAGCTCGTAGGCCCGCGGTGCCTCGGCGAACGGGAGCCGGTGGGTGACGGGCGTCCGCAGCCAGTCCTGGGCCAGGATGCCGAACGCCGCCTGGTCCCGGCGCTGCCAGTCCCACCGGGGTTCCAGCCCGGAACCGAGGGAGCTGACCTGGGAGCTGATGATCCGCTGGCGGCGGTAGTGGAACTCGGGCGCGAGCACCAGCGGAATCACCTTCGTGCCGTAGAACGAGACCGCGACGATCGTCCCCTCCTGGCCCGTGGCCTCGATCGCGGCCTGCAGGGCCGGTGCGGTCCCGCTGGCCTCGATCGCCACGTCGGCGCCCCGGCCGGCGGTGGCGCCGGCGATGGCCTGCGGTGCCTCCTGCGGCGTGACGGCCAGGTCGGCGCCCCAGCTCTGGGCCAGCTCGCGGCGGCTCGCGACCGGGTCGACGACGATCAGCGTCCCGGCTGTCCTGCGGGCCAGCTGGGCAGCGAAGCTGCCGACCGTGCCCTGCCCGTAGACCACGACGCAGTCACCGAATCGGGTCGGCACGTCGAGCTGCGTGGTCAGCGCCACCGCCAGCAGGTTGACGAACACGGCGCGGTCCTGAGCCAGGCCACCGGGCACCTTGACCAGCAGCGTCGACTCGCTGTTCATCGTGAACAGGGACTGGTGCGGGTGCCGGGCGAACACGATGTCGCCGGGGGAGTAGGACGAGCCCGGGCCGGCCGCGGTGACCTCGCCGACCACCTGGTAGGCGTACTTGACCGGGAAGTCGAAGCTCCCCTCGCAGGTTTCGAGGCCGAGTTCGCCGGCCCCCTCACCCCGGTAGATGAGCAGCTCGGTGCCGGAGCTGACCAGCGAGACGATCGCCCGGACCGTGACCTGGCCCGGGCCGGGCGGCCTGACCTGCTCATCCAGCACGGCGGCCGTCCTCGCGGCCGTGAACCACAGCCCCTTGGCCTCGCTGCTCAGGTCTGCTGACATGTGCCCCGCCTCCCCAGTCATCGGCCCGGCCGCGCCGCCGGCGACCCCGGCGGCCCCGGTCTCGCGCGCGGACACGCCGCCCGCCCGGCGACCAGCCTACACCGTATATTACATATCCTATAATATATATAAAAATCATAATAATCAGGGCAGGGTCTCACGCGGCGACGGGGCGAGTGAAGATGCGCTGAGCGGGACGGCGCGACCCGGCCAAGACCGGGCGCGGCGCCGGGCCGGGCCGCGTGAAGTGAGCGCTGGGCCAGGGCCCGGGCCGAGCGTCGGGCTAGGGACCGGGCCAGCGCCCGGATTGAGCGCCGGGCCAGGGCCCCGGCTAAGGGCCGGGCTGCGTGGCCGGCGGCGGCGAAACGGCCGGGTCCTCGCCGTCATGCGCGGCGAGAATGGACTGCAAGGTGGCGTCCAGGTGCGCGATCAGGACGCCGGCCGCCGCGTCGCCGTCCTGGCGGCTCAAGGCGGCCAGCAGCGCCCGGTGCTCGGCGTTGCCCGAGTTCATCCGGCCCGGCTGGCGGATAAGCGAGTGCGCCACATAGATCGCGGCGATGTCCTGGACGTTTTTGAGCACCGACTTGATGAACGGCGCCCCGGCCGCGTCCTCGAGCATCGTGTGGAACTTGTGGTTCAGTTCGGCCCACGCGGCGGGATCGGTCTCCCGCTCCATCTGCTCGGCCAGTTCGGTGGCGGCGGTGATTTCGGCGGCGGAGATCCTGGCCGCCGCGCGGCGGATGGCGAGCGGTTCGAGCGACTTGCGGATGTCGTAAAGCTCGGCGAGTTCGCCGAGGTCGAGCACGCGCACAACCGCTCCGATGTGCGGCCTGAACACGACCATTCCCTCGGCGGCCAGGTCGCGGAGCGCCTCGCGCACCGGGGTGGTGCTGACCGAAAGCTGACTGGCGATATCGGCCTGGACCAGCCGGGTGCCGCCGGGAAGAGCGCCGCCGAGAATCGAGCGGCGCAGCGTCTCGAGCACGAACTCGTGCGCGGTGATCCGGGTCTGCGTGACGTCAAGGGACGCAGAAGCCCGCGGGGCCGCCATGGGGTCTCCTCCGTCCCGGTCCTGGCCGACGCGACAAGACCGTGCCGACGCAGACCACTGTAACGAAAGAGGTGAGTTCGACCGTGCCGCGAGTCTCCATAAGCTGTCCGACCACCTACACGGCCTCGATCTTCGAGGACATCAAGAACTACAGCGAAGCCGGCGCCACCGGAATCGGCCTGTGGGAGTACAAGCTCGACGGGCACGACGATGGCGAGATCAAGGCGGCGATGGACTCGGCCGGCCTGTCCGCGACCAGCGTCGCGAAATTCATGTACCTGTGGGACACAAGGAACGACGCCGCCTGAAGTCCTGGGCAATCGACTTAACAAAGGAGCGACAGTGGCCACATTCGGCTCAGTGTCAATGGACTGGCAGGAACGCATCAACTGGCAGCGGGTCCGGGAGTACCGTCTCGCCCGGGCGCAGGCGGCAATGGAGCGGCATGAGCTAGGCGCGATCCTGTGCATGTACGACGAGAACGTGCGGTACATCACCTCGACCCTGACGCCCGGCTGGAACCGGCTCAAGCCGGGCCTGCGCTACGCGGTGCTGCCAAACGGCGGCGAGCCAATCCTGTTCGAGCAGGGGGATATCGGCATTCATGTCGAGAAGCATTCGCCCTGGCTCAAGAAAGAGAACATCAGGCACTCGTTCTCCTGGATCAAGGGTGCCGCCGGTCCGGCCTCGGCGGCCCAGGTCGACAAGTTCTCCCGCGCGCTGATCGAGGCGCTGGAAGAAGCCGGGGTCAAAGATCGCCCGCTGGGCGTGGACTTCATCGACATCAACATGATCAGGGCGTTCGAGCGGGCCGGCATCCAGTGGACCGACGGCATGACGCCGATGATGGAGGCCAGGTCGGTCAAGAACGCCGACGAGCAGGAGGCGATGCGGATCGTCGGCGCGATCGGGGACGCGCTGCACTACGAGTTCTCGAAGTTCCTCAAGCCCGGGCTCACCGAGAACCAGGTGACCGCGTTCGGGATGAAGTACCTGTTCGACATACCCGGCGTGGAGGACGTCGAGGACATCATCGTGTCGTCGGGCCCGAACGCGTGGCCGAACTGGCGCAACTTTTCCGACCGGATCATCCGGCCCGGTGAGATCGTCATCGTCGACCTCGCCGCGCTGACGTGGAACGGCTTCAAGTCGTGCTATTACCGCACGTACTGCGTGGGCGGGAAGCCGACCGACGAGCAGAAGAGCTACTACGACACGGCGCTCAAGTGGCTCTACGACTCGATCGACGCGGTCCACGCCGGCACGACGACCCGGGAGATCGCCAGTAAATGGCCGTCGGCGATGGAGACCTGGGGCTACGCCGACGAGGACCAGGCTGCCGCCAACCTGTGGGGCCACGGCCTCGGGCTCGCGCAGTACGACATGCCGGTGATCTCGCGGATCTGGTCGCTCGACCACCCGCAGGTGATCGAGCCAGGGATGGTGTTCGCGCTGGAGACGCAGCACGGCAAGGTGCACGAGTTCGGCGTCAGGATCGAGGAGATGCTGATCGTGCACGAGGACTCCACCGAGATCATCTCGACGTTCCCGGTGCGCGAGATCACCCTCGCCGGTTAGCCGGCCATGCCTGTGACCAGTCCGCCGCGATGGCCGGACCTGAGCGAGCCGGCGTGCGCCGGCCGCGCGTTCGCCGGGGCCAAGGCGGCCGGGCTCGCCCGGGCCGCGGCCGCCGGCTTCCCCGTGCCGCGGTCGGTGGTCGTCCCGTGCGCGCTGAGCGCTCCGGTGCTCGGCCGGGCGTGGCTCATGGCCGGCCGTCACGGCATCCACGCCGCCCGGCTCGAGGTGATGGATGCCGGGACGGCCGGGCTGGCGGGCCTGACGGCCGCCGTCGAGCCACTCGGCCCGGCGCTCGCGGTGCGGTCGTCGTCGCCCGCCGAGGACGACCCGGCGCTGGCCGGGGCGTTCAGCTCGCTGATGGGCGTTGCGCCGGACCAGGCCGGGACGGCCGTGCTCGCGGTCTGGGCGTCGGCGATCGCCAGCGAGCCGGCGGTCCCGCGCCGCGGCGGCATGGGCGTGCTGATCCAGCCCGAGATCAACCCGGGATTCGCCGGGACCGCCGAGCTCGGCCCGGACGGGTCGGTGTCCGTCGTGGCCACCGACGGTCCGGCGGGCCCGCTGATGGCCGGCTGGGCGACCGGGATCTCCGTCGCGGTGACCGCGGCCGGGCGCCTCGAACCGCCGGCGACCGGCCCGCGGTGGGACGGCGAGGTGCTCCGCGCCGCGGCCAGCCTGGCCAGGCAGGCCGCCGGCGTGCTCGGCGACAACCTGATCGAGTGGGCCTGGGCGGACGGGAAACTGTGGCTGGTCCAGGCCCGCCGCACGGGTTACCAGCCCGCCCTGCCCGCCCTGCCCGCCCCGCGCACCAGGGACGCCGGGGCGGGACCGGCCGGCCGCTCAGCGTCGAGCCCGGCCAGGTCACGGCGCCTGCTGCGGGCCACCCGGTGGCCGGGGGAGCTGGCGGAGCGGTGGCTCGTCCCCTGGGTCCCGGCCGGGACGCCGCCCGGTAGGCCGGCTCCCGGGTCGCGGGAGCCGGCGCCCGGCCCGGCCCGCCTGTGGGACCGCTTTACGGCCATCTCGGACGCGCTGATCGAGCAGGTCTGGGCCACTGCGCCCGGCGGGGCGGCGCGGCGGGCGGCGGCGATGGTGACCGCGCTGCGGGCGGGGGAGGCGGACGCGCCGCCCGGCACCGCCGACCCGGCCCTGGTCCGGGACTGGCTGAGCGCCGCGGCTGACCTGATGGCGCGGCTGGGCGTCGGGTCCTGGCGCGAGTTCCTGGCGCTGCCGGCCGACCTCGGTCCGCTGCTGGCCGGCCGGGCGGCCGTGCCCGACCGGGCCCGCCGGGCCCAACTGGCCGCGCTGAGCTGGGAGGCGGCCAGGTTCTCGGCGATCTGGGACTGCGGCGAGCGGCTGACCGGCACCGCGGTCGCGCCCGGCACGGCCTGCGGGCCCTGCGTCGGTGCCGCCCAGGCCGCGGGCTGTGCTCAGCCCGGTGGGACGAACCCATACCCCGCCGCGGGCGGCGCGCTGCCGCCGCGGCCGGTCATCGTCGCCGCTTATCCGCTGCCGCAGTACGCGCCGCTGCTGATGGGAGCGGCCGCCCTGGTCACCAGGAACGGGAGCGAGGCGGCCCACCTGATCACCGTGGCCCGCTCGCTCGGCGTGCCTGCGGTCGTCGGCGCGGACCTGACCGCCGCCGCGCCGGCGGCAGCGGCGCGGTACGCGGCGGTCGACGGCTACGCCGGGACGGTGTCGGTATGGACGGAAGGGGCGAGCGGCTAGTGGCCGGGTTCAGCGGGCCGTGCGAGACGGCCTTCACAGTGCAGCCGGATACCGGTACAGGGCAGCCGGATGCCGGCCGCCAGGCCGGCCCGATCGGCGTGATCGGGCTCGGCGTCATGGGCTCGGCGGTCGCGAACCTGCTGATCGCCGGCGGCGCGCAGGTGTGGGGACATGACATCAGTGCCGAGCGGCAGGAGCGGTTCGTCGCGGCCGGCGGCCACGGCGCGCGATCAGCGGCCGGCGTCGCCCAGCGCACCGCGGTCGTGCTGACCTCCCTGCCGACCGCCAGCGCGCTGGCCGCCGTGGTCGGCGGGCCCGGCGGCCTGGCTTCGGCCGGCCCGTCGGGGGCCCGGCTGGTTATCGAGATGAGCACGCTGTCGCTGGCCGACAAGCAAGCGGCCAGGGACGCGCTCGCGCCGGGGGGCGTCACGCTGGCCGACGTCCCGCTCAGCGGCACCGGTGCCCAGGCCAGGTCCGGTGACCTGGTCGCCTTCGTCAGCGCCGACGACGGCGCGGCGCGGGCGGCGGCTCTGGCGGTGACCCGGCTGTTCACGCGGGCTCAGTACGACGTCGGCGCGTTCGGCAACGGCAGCAGGTTCAAATACGTCGCGAACCTGCTGGTCGCGGTGCATAACGTGGCCGCGGCCGAGGCGCTCGTGCTGGCCGAGCGGGCCGGGCTCGACCTGGATCACGTGCTGGCCGCCGTCGGGGACGGGGCCGGCACCTCCCGCATGCTCCAGCTTCGCGGGCCGCTGATGGCCGGGCGCGAGTACTCCGGCGCGACCGTGCGGCTCGAGGTGTTCCTCAAGGACGTCGAGCTGATCGGGAACTTCGCCGCCGAGGTCGGGGCGCCCGCGCCGCTCCTGGAAGCCAGCCGGGCCATCTACCTGGCGGCGCTGGCTGACGGGCGGGCCAGCGAGGACACCGCGTGCGTCGCCGAGGTGCTGCGCGCCGGGGCGCGGCCACCGGGAGATGGGGCGCGGCCGCCTGGGAGCGAGGCGGGGCCATGAAGGCGGCCATCACCGCCGGTGACGGCGAGGTTCAGGTCGTCGAGCGGCCCGATCCGCGGGTTCCGCGCGCCGCGCTGGTCCGGGTGACGGCGGCGGGCATCTGCGGCACCGATCTCAAGGTGCTCGGCGGCAAGGTCGCGGCCCTGCGGCCGGTCGTGCTCGGTCACGAGGTCATGGGTCGGGTCGAGGTCCCGGCGCCGGGGTCGGCGATCCCGGCCGGGGCCCGGGTCGTGATCGACCCCAGCGTGCACTGCGGCCAGTGCGAGGTCTGCCTGCGCGACCTGCCGCACCTGTGCCCGAACGGGGGGCTGATGGGGCGCGACTTCGACGGCGGCTTCGCCGGGCTGGTCGCGGCGGCGCCCGAGCGGCTGCACGTGCTGCCGGACGAGGTGTCCGACGCCGACGGCGTCCTGGTGCAGATGCTGACGACCTGCGTGCATGCCCAGGAGCGGCTGCGGCCGCGGCTTGGCCAGTCGGGGCTGGTGGTGGGCCTCGGCGCGACCGGGCTGCTCCAGGTGCGGCTGCTCGCCGCCCGGGGCGTGGCGCCGGTGATCGGGGTGAGCCGATCGGCGGCCAAGCGGGCGCTGGCCGCCGGGCTCGGCGCCACGATCACCGCGCCGCCCGCCGACGCGCTCGACGTGGTGCGCGACGTGACCGGCGGCGCCGGCGTCGACATAGCGGTCGAAGCGGTCGGTCACCGGGACGCGCTCGTGCAGGCCATGACCGCCGCCGGGCCCGGCGGCACGGTGCTGATCTTCGGCACCATCGCCCCGGCGGCGGACGGGCTGCCGACCTACGACTGGTACCTGAAGGAACTCACGCTGGTCAACACCAGGGCCGCGCGGCCGCGCGACTTCACCTCCGCCATCGCGGCGATTCGCGACGGCGTCGTGCGGCCGGGGTCCCTGATCACGTCGACCTATCCGCTCGACGACGCGGCCGCCGCGCTGGCGGCCTCGGCCCGGCCCGATCAGATCAAGGTCACCCTCTCGATCGGCCAGGCCGCGAGCTAACGAAAGGGGTAAGCGGAACAGATGGAGTTCATCGACCTGTCCCAGGACATCTACCAGGACATGATGGTCTATCCCGGCCATTCCAAGACCGCGCTGTGGCAGCACGCGACGCACGAGGAAACGTCGGAGCGATTCGACGGCGGGTTCTCGTTCCAGACGCTGGCGTTCACCATGAACGACAACGGGCCGACCCACGTGGACTCGTTCTCGCACCTGGACCCGGGCGAGGGCGCGCTGACCATCGACCAGATGCCGCTGATGATGTTCTACGGCCCGGCCGTCTGCCTGGACGTCTCACACGTGCCGCCGCGTTCCGACATCACCGCCGATCACCTGCGGGCAGCCAACGAGGCATCCGCGGTGCCGGTCAGCCGGGGCGACATCATGCTGCTGCACACGGCGGACTGGAACCGGCACGGCGGTACGCGCGCGTACCTGACCGAGTTCCCCGGCATCGGCGAATCCGGAGCCGGGTGGATCGTCAGCGAGGGCATCAAGACCTTCGGGGTGGACTCGCCGACCCCGGACAACCCGGCCAGCCGGATCTACCCCTGTCACATGATGTGCCGGCGCTCGGGGATCACGCACTTCGAGAACCTGGCCAACCTCGACAAGGTCCTGAACCGGCGGTTCACCTTCGCCGGCTTTCCGCTCAAGCTGCGCGGCGCGCACGGCGGGCCGACGCGCGCGGTGGCGATCATCGAAACGGACGGCGCCTGATGGGCGAGCCGGCAGTTATCAAGGCGGCGGCGCTCCCGAGCCGCCCGCCGGGCAGCGACCCGGCCGTGGCCGCCACGGTGGCCGGCATCATCGCCGACGTCCGGGCCCGGGGCGACGACGCCGTCAGGGAGCACTCGGCCCGGCTGGACAACTGGTCACCCGGCTCGTTCCGGCTGTCGGCGGAGCAGGTCGAGGCGATCGCCGCGACCGTCCCGGCGCAGGCGATCGAGGACATCGACTTCGCCCAGGAACAGGTCCGCAACTTCGCCCGGCACCAGCGCGAGTCGCTGGCCGACTTCGAGGTCGAGACACTGCCCGGGGTGCTGCTCGGGCAGCGCAACATACCGATCGCGGCGGCCGGTGCGTACATTCCCGGCGGCCGGTTCCCGCTGACCGCCTCGGCCCACATGACCATCGTGACCGCCAAGGTGGCCGGGGTGTCCCGGGTGGCCGCCTGCACACCGCCGATCCGCGGCGAGATCCCCGCGGCCACGGTCGCGGCGATGGCCAGAGCCGGAGCGGACGAGATCTACCTGCTCGGCGGGGTGCAGGCGGTCGCCGCGCTGGCCATCGGCACGCAGACCATCGCCCCGGTCGACCTGATCGCCGGGCCGGGCAACGCGTTCGTCGCCGAGGCCAAACGGCAGTTGTTCGGCGAGGTGGGAATCGACCTGCTGGCCGGGCCGACCGAGATCCTGGTCATCGCGGACGCCACGGCCGACCCGTTCACCGTGGCCGTCGACCTGCTCAGCCAGGCTGAGCACGGGCCCGACTCGCCGGCCGTGCTGATCACCACCTCCGCCGGGCTGGCCGGCGAGGTGGCCGCCCTGATCGACCGCATCCTGCCCGGCATGCCCACCGCGGACTTCGCCGGCCCGGCCTGGCGTGACTACGGGCAGATCTACCTCGTCGATGACCTGTCCGCCGCCTGCGACCTGGCCGACTCGATCGCGAGCGAGCACGTCGAGGTCCTGACCGAGAACCCGAGGGAAGCGCTCGCGCGGCTGCGCAACTACGGCGCCCTGTTCCTTGGCGCGGGCACCTGCGTGTCCTACGGGGACAAGGTGATCGGCACCAACCACGTGCTGCCCACCCGCCGCACCGCCAGGTACGGTGGCGGCCTGTGGGTCGGCAAGTACCTGAAGACGGTCACCTACCAGCAGGTCACCGACCCGGTCGCCAGCGCCAGGCTGGGCGAGGTGTGCGGGCGGGCGGCCCGGGTGGAGCTGTTCGAAGGTCACGCCCGGTCCGGCGACATCCGGGTGACCGCGCTCGACGGCGTCACTCCCGGCTGGGCGCGCGACCTGGAGGGCGGCGGCTGATGGCCGCCCTCGCACCCGCGCCAGGGGCGGCGGGGCGGACCGCGCTGGTGACCGGGGCCGGGAACGGGCTCGGCCGCGCGATCGCGCTGGCACTGGGCCGGGCCGGCGCGCGGCTGGTGCTTGCGGGCCGGACGCGGGCCAGCCTGGCCGGCACGGCCGGGCTGCTGAGCGGCGGCCGCGACGCGGTGGTCCGGGTGGCCGACGTGGGCGACCCGGGGCAGGTGGCCGCGCTCGCGGAAAGCCTCGCCGCCGAGCCGGTGTCGATCCTGGTCAACAACGCCGGCATCGCCGGTGTCGTCAAGCCGCTGACCGAGATCGAGCCGGCCGAGTGGGATGAGGTGTTCCGGATCAACGTCACCGGCGTGTACCTGATGTGCCGCGCGTTCCTGCCGGGCATGATCGCGGCGGGCACGGGCGACGTGATCAACATCGCTTCGGTCAGCGGCAAGCGGCCGCTGGCCCGGCGCACGCCCTACACCGCCAGCAAGATGGCGGTGATCGGCCTGACCAGGACGCTGGCGGCGGAGGTCGGCGCGTCGGGCGTCCGGGTCAACTCGCTGTCGCCCGGGTACGTGGTCGGGGCCCGGATGGCGCGCAACTTCCGGATCGAGTCCGAGGCGACCGGCCAGCCCGTCGAGGACGTCCAGGCCCGCTTCGCCGCTCGCGGCGCGCTGAACCGGATGATCACCGAGGACGAGGTGGGCGAGGCGGTGCTGGCGATGCTCGCGCTGACCGCGATGACCGGCGCCGATCTGGATCTGTCCGCCGGGATGGTGGCACCGTGACCGGGCCAGGCCCAGCTGTGCCGACCTCCGGGGGGCGACCCCCCCAGACCCCCCCGCGAGAGCAGGTCGTCATCACCGTGGGCTCGCTGCGCCTGCTGGCCCTGTCCGGCGGCGAGTTCACGATGCCGCGGCAGTTCCTGAGCTCGGACGCGGCGCACGACGCGCTGGCCGGCGCGGACGGCCAGGTGCACCTGCCCATCGGCTCGTTCCTGCTGCCTGGCGACGAGCCGCTGCTGATCGACGTGGGCTTCGGCCCCGGCCCGCCGACCGAGGTGCTCGCCGGCGGGGCCCTGCTGGCTCAGCTCGCCGCGGCCGGCTACCGGCCCGGTGAGATCGAGACCATCGCGCTGACCCACCCGCATCCTGATCACGTCGGCTGGCTGGCCAGCCCCGCGGGCGAGCTGACCTTTCCGCGCGCCAGGGTGCTGCTGGCGGCGGCCGACTACGACTACTTCGTGCGGCAGCGGCAGGGCGAGATGGACGACCACATCAGGGCCGTGCTCGAGCTGATGCTGAGCCAGGGCCGGATCGAGCTGATGTCGGGGGAGTACGCGGTGACCAGCCACGTCACGGCGCTGCTGGCGCCCGGGCACACGCCAGGGCACACCGTCTTCGCCGTGCACGACCACGGCGAGCGGGCGGTGCTGCTCGGCGACTCGATCTACTGCCCGCAGCAACTCGGCCACCCCGAGTGGGCCGCGCTGTCCGACGTGGACCGCGACCTCGCCGCGCGAACCCGGACAGCGCTGGAGCGGGACCTGGAGGCCGCCGGCGGGCTGGCGGTCGGGGCGCATTTCCCCGGCCTGGCCGCGGCCAGGGTCATCGCCACCCGGCCAGGTCAGTGAACGGCCGTAGGAGGACGTGATGACCGATCAGGATGCCAGCCGCGCCGCGCTGCCGGACCGTAGCTACGCCATGGGGCAGTCGGCGGTGGACTGGGAAGCCAGGTACGACTTCCGCGCCCTGCGGGCCGGGCGCGTCGCCCGGGCCCGGGCCGCGATGGCCGGCGACGGCCTGGACGCGATCCTGGTGTTCAAGTCCGAGAACGTCCGGTACCTCACGTCGCTGCGGGCCCAGATACTGGCCGGCAAGGACAGCATCCTGAACGCGGCGCTCCTGGCCGGTGATCAGCCGCCGACGCTGCTGTGCTCGGGCGGCGAGGTCGACCACTCGGCGTTCATGCCCTGGCTCGGCGCCGTGCACGCCATGCCGATCATGGAGCAGCGGGAACTGATCGACGGCTTCGTCGACGCGATCCTGGCGCCGGCGCTGCGCGAGCGCGGGCTGGCCCGCGGCGCGCTGGGCGCCGACCAGGTCAGCCTGCACCTGATCCGGGCGCTGGAACGGGCCCTGCCCGGGATGCGGATCGCCGACGGCGACCACGCCATGCAGCAGGCCAGGATGATCAAGCTTCCGGAGGAACTGGCGATCGTCGAGGAATCGTGCGCGATCGGGGACAGCGTCACCCAGCGCGCCATCGACGAGTCGCGGCCGGGCCGCCGGGAGTCGGAGGTGGCCGGGGACGCGATGCAGACGCTGCTGTACCTCGGCGGCGAGATGGCTCACGTGGTGACGCCGTTCGTCGCCTCCGGGGAGCACATGGCACCCCCGCACCGGTTCGCGACCGACAAGATCATCAGGAACGGCGACCTGGTCTTCATCGACATCGGGGCGATGTGGAACGGCTACTTCGCCGACATCGGCCGGACGACGATGGTCGGCAAGCCGTCGGCCCGGCAGAAGGAGGTCTACGGCGCCGTCCACGAGAGCCTGCACGCCGGGATCGACGCCATGCGGCCGGGCAATACGACCGAGCACGTCGCCGACGCGGTCAAGGCCTCGGCCCGGGCGCGCGGCCTGGAGGAGAACCTGTTCTCGCTGTTCATCGGGCACGGCATCGGCATCGGCTCGAACGAGCCGCCGTATATCGGCGAGAGCCTGCCCGGAGCGACCCCGGCGCAACTGCGGCCGGGGATGCTGTTCGCGCTGGAACCGCTCATCTGGGTCCCGGACGGCGGCGGGATCGGCGTGCGCATCGAGGACATGATCCTGGTCACCGAGACCGGCCACCGGGTGCTCAGCCGCACCGCCTACGCCGATGATCTCCTCGGCTAGGCCCATTTGCCCGCCGAATAGCGCCCGCGCCCGGTGGTCCCGTGCCCCGCGGCCGATGAATGGAACTTTGGTGCTCGGGGGCGAGCATCAGAGTTCCAACGATCATGGTCGAGCATGTGCGGCGGCGGCTCGGCTACCTCGCCCCCGCGCGACCCGGCGACCGCGGACACCCGTCCCAGCCGCGGGCACCTAGCCCTCCCGGGCCGCCGGGCCGAGGGCGTGCCCGGTCGGCCCCGGTGCCGCGTTACGAAACTGATCGTTACGAAATTACTCACCAGGACTATAGGCAGGAGCTGCGGGTTTAGATATCGTGCAAAATGTAGGATCGGAGGAAGTCGGCATGTTGACTCCTGCACAGCACCGGCAGTTCGATGAGCTTGGTTACCTCGTCGTGCCGGACGTCATACCGCGGCCGGTCATCGACGAGGTGCTCAGCGACTGCGCCGGGATCGCGGCCGGCCTGGTCCGCGAGGCCGCCGACGCCGGCGTCGCTCCCCCCGGGTTGCGGGACGCTCCGATGGAGCGGCAGATCATCGAGCTGACCAGGCTGACCGGCCGCAGCCTGGGCCAGCACTTCGACATCAGCTTCCCGGTGCGCGGCCCGCTCAGCGGCGCGACGCCGATCAACCTGCGGCCCGGCATGTTCGGCTTCCTGACGTGCGGGCCGCTGCTCGACCTGGTCGCCGAGATCGTCGGCCCCGAGGTCTGCTGCAACCCGGTGCAGCACCTGCGGCTCAAGCTGCCGCAGGACGCCGTGCCGGCCGAAGGGGCGGGCTTCCTGAACGCGACCGTGCCCTGGCACCAGGACATCGGCGTGGTGGCGGCGGAGGCGGAGGACAGCCACATCCTCACCGTGTGGTCGTCGCTCAACCCGGCCACGGTGGAAAACGGCTGCCTGCGCGTGGTGGCAGGGTCGCACCGCAACCCGCTGCTCGCGCACTGCAAGCAGACCAGCACGAATCAGTACAGCATTCCTGACCCGGTCGTGGAGTCGCTCGGCACGGCGGTGACGCTGGAGATGAACCCGGGCGACATCTTGCTGCTCAGCCAGCAGACGGTGCACGGCTCACTGGACAACCTGACCACCGACCAGCTCAGGATCAGTTTCGACCTGAGGTACCAGCCCGCGGGCGAGCCGACCGGGCGGCCGCTGTTCGCCGGGTTCCTCGCCCGCAGCGAGGCGAACCCGGGGGCCGTGCTGGACACCTGGCCAGACTGGGTCGGGCTCTGGGAGGCGACCCGGAGCAGCCTGCCGCCGGAACTCGATCCGGCCGACTTCTTCCGCTGGGGACCCGCTGACGTCTGCGCCTGACACCGCCTCGGCGGACGGCGGGTTTGCGCAGGTCCGGGCGTTACGAGGCGTTGACGGCCTCCCGGAACGGCGGATACTGTGCTCGGCAGGTCGATTGATTACTAAACGGAGCGTGTCGCTAGAACGAGCCATTACCAGTCGAAACAAGCGGAACGGGCAGCGCTATGACGACTTATCCGGCAGGTACCCCTGCCGCCGGCAGGACCAGCAGGCCGCTCCCGCCCGTTTCCGGGCCGCCGCCGTCCCGGCCAGTCGTCAAACCGCCCAGATCGCACCGGCCCCGGGCCGCGCCTCGCGAGCCCGCCGTCCCGCCCGAGCGGCTGCCCCAGCTCGTGCGGCTGTACGAGGTCACCAGGCTCCTCGCGTCCGGACTCGACCTGGCCGAGATCTCGCACCGGATCCTGGTCAGCGCGATCGAGATGATTCCCGCCGCGCAAGCGGGCACCCTCTACCTGTTCGACACGGCGACCGGAACGCTCAAGGTCCAGGACTCGGTCGGGCTGGGGCCGACCATGCGCAACCTCAGCCTGGTGCCGGGCGAATGCGCCGCCGGCCGCGCCTTCTTCGCTCAGAAAGGAGAGATCTACAACGGGCCGGGGGAGGTCCATAACGCGCTGGCCGACGCCAGCGAGGACAACCGCGAGGCGTTCGCCGAAGCGACTCAGGGGCTGAGGTCGCCGAAGGCGGCGATGAGCGTGCCGCTGGTGTTCAAGGGGGACGTGCTCGGAGCGCTGGTCGTCGACAAGCTCCGGGACGGCAACGAGCAGTTCAGCAGGCACGATCTGGTGCTGCTGGAGGACTTCGGGCAGGTCGCGGCCATCGGCATCAGCAACGCGCGCCTGTTCGACCTGGAGCGCAGCACCCGGCTGCGGCTTCAGGTCATGAACGAGGAACTGAACCGCCAGCGGGACCTGCTCGACAAGCGGGTCAGGGCGCTGGACGCCATGGCCCAGGTCGCGCGCGAGGGCTTCAACCTCGACATGATCGCGAGCCGGCTGGCCGCGCTGGCGTGCGGCAGCGCGCTGATCCTGGACAGCCTCGGCCGGGTCAGGGCGGCCGCGCCGCCGGGCGCTGGCGCCGCCGAGGCCGGGCAGGCTCCGGGCGTGGCCGACCTGCTGGCCCGGGTCAGCCGGGATCGCCAGCGGCACGTGGCCGCCTGGGGACAGGGCCGCTTCATCGCGAGCCCGATAACCTCCGAGCACGAGGTGCTCGGCTGCGTGCTGCTCGAGCAGCAGGCCGACGCCGAGACCGATGGCCTCGCCGAGACCCTGGTCGACTCGGCCGCGCTGATCGCCTCGACGGTGTTCGTGCGCGAGCAGGCTCAGGAAGAGGGCGACTTCCGCCGCCGCGCGGACCTGCTGGAGCGGTTGCTCAACGGCGACGCCCCGCGCACCGCTGCGCAGTTCCACGAGCTGCGGCCGCCGTTCCGGCTCGCGGTGGGCGCCATCGGCTGGGTGCGGGACACGGGCTGGCCGACCAGCGCGCAGCACGCCGGCCTGCTTCGGGAGCTCAGGTCGGTGACCGCCGAGATCATCCAGGTCCACGGCCGCGCGAGCACGGTGGCGATCCGCGACGATCACGTCGTCGTGGCCTGGTCGATGGCGGGCGGCGATCACGGGCCCGACTGGCCGGCCGCCCTGGGCGAGATCTCGGCCCGGATGGGCCGGCACCTCGGCTGGCGCGCGCGGTTCGCCCTCACCCCGCCGATCAACGACCCGCAGGCGGTGCCGCAGGCCTACCGTGAGGCCAAACTGGCCCTCGAGATCCGACCCTGGACCGGCGAGCGCGTCATCGACGTCGGGGCGCTCGGCGCGTACCGGATGATCATCGGCGCGACGTCGAGTGCTGACGCGATGCAGCTCAGCCGGCGCAGCCTCGCGGCGATCCTGGAGCACGACGCGAAGCGCGGCGGGAACCTGCTGCCGACGCTGCGCACCTTCCTGGCCACCAGCATGAGCGCGAGCGCCACGGCGAAGGAACTGCACGTGCACGTGCACACCGTGCAGTACCGGCTCGCCAAGATCGAGGAGCTCAGCGGGCTCAGCCTCAGAGACTCCGAGGAACGCCTGACGCTGGAGCTGTCGCTGCGGATCAACGACCTGGCCAGCGCGTTATCCGCCAAGATCCTCGACCTGGTGGCCCGGCTGTTCCCGGACGAGTTCGCGGCCCTCGACGAGTACTGCGGCCGGCGTGCCGCGTTCCTCGTCCCGCACCTCATCGGCCTGGCCCGGGAGAAGGGCGTCTCGGCTTACGTGGGCGACGGGTCCAACCGCTGGACCGGCGTGCACGGCTGGACGCGGCCCGCCTGTTCCGGCTGGCCCTGGAGTCAGCGCCCGCGGGCACGCGGCTGCACGGGGTCGAGGACGAGGGCGTGCCGTTCCGCGACATCGCCGGCGTCATCGGCCGTCACCTGGGGCTGCCGGTGACCAGCGTCTCCGGTGCCGAGGCCGAGGCCCACTTCGGCTGGTTCACCATGTTCGCGTCGATAGACGTTCCGGCGTCGAGCGCGCTGACCCGCAAGCTGCTGGGATGGCACCCGGAGCACCCCGCGATCCTCGCCGACCTCGACGAAGGCCACTACTTCAAGGAGTAGGACCGTGGCTCTCACCAGCCAGCTGGACCATCTGGTGTACACCGCCGGTGACGCGCTAGGGCAGCGTGCACTGAAGGACCTGCCACTCGATGAGGCCCGGCAACTGTTCGAGGTCCGCTTCTGGGGAGCAGCCGCCGCGGTCAAGCACGCGGCTCCCCGCATCAGGCCGGGGGCTCGATCGTGCTGACGTCCGGGACGATCGGTGTTCGCCCGGCGCCCGCCCCCGCGCTCCCGGCCAGCGGTGCCGCAAACGCTGTTCACGGCCCTCGCGCAGCGAACGCTCACCAAGACGATCGGTGATGCGGACCAGATCGCCGCGTCGCACGTCTACCTGATGGAAAACCGCTTCGTCACCGGCACCGTGCTCACCGTCGACGGAGGCTACGTCCTGACCGGAAGCCAGGGCCCGCCGGTTTCCATGATCTGGGTCGACGGCGCGCGCATAACGCACGCGAACCACCCAGAGCATGGCTAGCCGGCGAAGCCGCGGGCGCAGAAGTCCCAGACCTCGTCGGCGCTGAGCGGGTGCGCGTTCTCGTCGTCGGGGGCCTCGGCGGACTGCGCGATGAACATCACCGTCTGCATGGTCAGCGCGGCGGCGCGGCGTGGCTCGATGCCGTCGCGCAGTTCGCCCGCGCCGCCGGCCTCGGTCATCAACTCGCTCAGCAGCCCGAGCAGCGGGGCGTGGGCGACCCGGACCTCGGCCGGGTGGGAGAGCAGCAACTGCGGCGCGAAGTCGGTGAACAGCGGGCGCCGGGCCGCCGGGTCGGGCCGGGAAAGCTCGAACAGCAACTGGACGGCGACCTTGAGCCGGTCCAGGGGATCGGACGGGCCGGACGCGGCCGCGCTGATCTGGTCGGTGGCCCGGCGCAGGGCGTCCTCGAACAGCGCGAGCAGCAGTTCGTGCTTGCCGTCGAAGTGCTGGTAGAAGCTGCGCAGCGACTGGCGGGACCGGTCGACGACCTCTTGCACGGTGAAGTCGGTGTTGCCCTTTTCGGTGATGATGGCCTGGGCCGCGTCGAGGAACCGCTGCACCCGCTGCTCGGCTCTGAGTTTCGCCGCCCGGGTGGACCGCTCAACCGCCCGCTGTTTCCAGGCGGGCTCCTCGGGCTCGGTGCTGGCGAGCGAATTCGTCCTGGCCATGGGTAGAACCTTACTGCACGTTTCTGGTAGGGAACCTACCGGCGCAGCGGCGTGTCTTGCCGTACTCGTGAGATCACCGTTTTCGTTGTCAGGCATGGCATTCCGGCTTTCTCACAGGTGAACCAGCCGCGGCACGGTGCCGCCGCCGGGTGCCCCGCCGGCGGCACCGTCATCGCCTTGCGGAACGTCTCGGCCAGCAGGCCGCGTTGGCCAGCGTCCATGGTCACTCCTTTCCCAGGCCGAGCAGGCGGCGGGCGACGATGTTGCGCTGGATCTCGGCGGTGCCGCCGTAGATGGTCGCGGCGCGGGAGAACAGGTACTCGGGCCGCCGGGGCGAGTCGGTGAGTTCCAGCACGCCGGGCAGCGGGTCCCGGACGGTGTCGTACAGCCGCTGTTCGGCGGTGGCCAGCAGCACCTTGTCGACCGAGGTCTCCGGGCCGAGCGCGGCCCCGCCGGCCCGAGCGGAACTCGGCGACGTTCATGCCCCGCCGGGCCGGTACGCGTGCGGGCGCCCCGCGTCGTGGGCCCCGTTGCGGCGGATGAACGTCATCGCCCTGGTCCGCAGCCGCCAGCCGTCGGCGGTCCGCCGGTAGGTGTCGTTGTAGTAGCCGATCCGCATCCCGTGGGTGGCGTGGTCGATGAAGCAGAGCGGCTGCGTCCCGGTGGCGGTGTCGCCGGACAGTTCGACGACGGCCGTCCCGGTGAGGAACAGGCCCTTGGGTGCGGCGGCGACCAGGTCCGGGAACTGGGCCAGCGGGTAGGTGTCGCCGAACGCGCTGTAGCTGCCGTCGGGGGTGAACACCCCGAGCAGCCCGTCGATGTCACCGCGGGTGATCGTGACCGCGTAGCGGGCCAGCAGTTGCTGGATCTCCACCAGGTCGTCCGTGGAC
>DATAVV010000292.1:0-12385 GCA_036267555.1 Streptosporangiaceae bacterium
CGAGCGCGGCCCCGAAGAAGAAGCCGAACGCCCAGTGGAATTTCGCGGTGCCGTACAGGGTCCCGGTCATGATGAGCGCGGCCAGGCCGCCGGCGAAGCTGCCGCCGAGGGCCTTGAACGCGTAGATCGAGCCGTAGTTGATCGCGTTGTTGGTCTCGCCGTAGTAGTCGGCCACGAGGGCCGCGGTCATCGGGAAGTTGGCGCCGGACAGGCCGCCGGAAACGACGGCGCAGGTCACGAACAGCGTCGTGTTGTGCGCCTCGCCCGCCCACAGGGCGAGCAACTGGAACACCACGTTGCCGCAGTACGCGTAGATCATCGTTTTGCGCCGGCCGATGAACTCGGAGATGAACCCGTAGACCGGGCGGCAGACGCCGTCGGCCAGGGAGAACCCGGCGAAGCCGACCGCGGCCGCGATCGATCCCAGGCCCATCGCCTCCGCGAATGAGTAGTAGTAGGCCACCCCGAACAGGGAGCAGCCGATGAACAGGGCGTACTGCACGCCGATCCACTTGGCCTGCGGGGTGCGCCACATCTGGCCCAGCGTGTAGTGGCGCAGTGCGATCGGGTTGTTACGGAGATCGCGAGTGCCGCTGCGGTGCCAGTTGAGCGGGTCGATCTCCCTTGGCCACCAGTTCTTCGGCGGGTCCTTCAGGAAGAACCCGGCCGCGCCGATGAGGACGGTCATGAGGATGGCCTGCACCCAGATGTAGGTCCGCAGGCCGCCCGCGCTCAGCACGCCCACACCGCCGCCGGTGCTGAACCCGCCGATGACCAGGATGAACGGCACCGCGCCGTAGGCCCAGCCGCCGTTGACGAACCCGGTGCGCCAGCCCTTCTTCTCCGGGTACCACTTCGCGACGATGTTGATGCAGCTCGAATAGACCATTCCGGAGCCGATGCCGCCGAGCACGGCGTAGCCCAGGTAGGACAGCCAGATGGAATTGGTCTCGGCCAGGATCCCGTACCCGATGACCCCGCATACCAGGCCGCCGATGATGGTCGCCCACCGGACGGTGAGGAACCCCCGGTTGCGCAGGTACCCGGTGCCGATCTGGACGAACGACTCGAAGATGACGAAGAACGAGAACGCCCAGAACACGGGCGCCGAACCCCAGTGGTGCACGGCCTGGAGGGAGGGGTTCAGCGCCCCCCAGGTGTACTCCAGCAGGCCGGCCAGCATCATGGCCACCCAGGCCGCCGCGATCTGCACCCAGCGGCCGTAGCCGAGGATGTCGCGGGGTTCCTCGCCGACGCGGAACACCCGTCCGGTCGCGTTGGTTAATTGCCGATAAGGGAGACTGCTCGATTCGGTATTAGCGCCCATTGTCGCCACCGGTACCTCTCCTGCGACACGCTGTTGGCTCGTGTCCACGTCAGGCGCGTGCGCCTGACCGGATTCGACGTCCGGGAGGTCTCCGCGCGGCAGCGGTGCTACGGCGCCGGAGCGCGACCCGGAACGGGTAGTGATCCCCGCTGGACCGGTTCGGGGGGCGAGGGCCAATCGGACCCCCGGCCGGGACAGCGGTTGACGGCCACGCTGATGGCCTCGGGGGCCGGCGCGGCGCGCACGAGCGGCCGGAGGCGCGCGCGGGCCCAGTGCCGGGCCGCAGCGGATCCAGTGGCGGCGGCGTCCTCGTCGACCTGTCATGCCCGCCTCCGTCTAGCCGCGCGACCCCGCGCGGCGGCTTTACGTCTCCAAGAGCCCGAGCCTGCGCAGAAGCTCGTCGCGGTCCGGGCCCTCCCGGCTCGCCTCGAACAGCTCGTCCAGCCCCCAGCCCGCCAGGTCAAGCAGGTCAGCGGCCTGGTCGAACAGGGGGCTGCGCTCGCCCGGCGGCACGGCGTCGAGCACCAGGTGGTGCACGACCTGGAGCACCGCGTCCCGCATCTGCGCGCGGCGCTCCCCGGTCGGCCGGGCGATCCCCGGCTGCAGCGGGATGATCCTGGCGTCGGGCCCCGGGGTCACCGGCCCGTGCTGGCCGCTCACGCCGGGGGCCGCTTCAACTCATCCAGCAGGCGGCCGGCCTCGCCGGGGCGGCCCAGGTCGATCACCTCAGCCAGGGCGAACCGGCGGCCGCCCGGCGAGCCGTCGGCCAGCGTCACCGGCTCGGCCTCGGTGAAGACCTCGAACCGGGCGCTGGCCGCCTGCGGCGCGATGGCCAGCACGTACCTCAGGACCGCGGCCCGGTCGGGCAGGTACCGCTGCTGGTGACCGCCGTCGAAGCGGACCTGCCATTCCCCGGGCACGAGAACCTCCTAGCTAGGCGCCGATGCCGCGGTTCACCGGCATCGAGTACGTCTCCTCGGCCATCCGCCGGTGCCGTTCGGGGTCCTCGCCCTCACGCAGCGACGCCGGCACGTCCATGCCGATGTCGCGCCAGTTCTGGTTGGCGCCGCGTTGCATGGTCGCGATGTGCTCGGGCAGCATGTGGCCGAACCGGCCCTGCATGGCCAGGTAGTCGGTGACCGGCCGCTGCACCGGCGGGTGGAAGTAGCGGAACTCGCGGGTGGCCGGGTCGTACTCCCACACCGGGAACAGGCCGGCCTCGACGACCCGGCGGCCGAGTTCCACCGTCATCGAGGTCTGGTAGACCCAGCCCTTCTGGCACGGCGTGTAGCAGTGCAGGAACGCGGCGCCCACGTGGTTGAGGCCCCTGCGGGTCTTGTTCATCAGGTCGACCGGGTAGCCGACCGTGGTCGTGGCCACGTAGCAGTGCGGGTGCCCGGCCGCCATCATCTTGGCCAGGTTCTTCGGCGGCAGCTTCTTGCCCTCCGGGATCGCCTTGCCGAACGGCGTGAACGTGGTCATGCCCGCGTACGGCGTGGTCGGCGACGTCTGGATCCCGGTGTTGGCGTAGCACTCGTTGTCGTAGCACACGAACAGCGCGTCGTGGTTGCGGTACAGGGCGCCGGAGATCGAGCCGAGCCCGATGTCGGCGGCGCTGCCGTCGCCGGCCATCACGATGATGTTGGGGTAGGGGCCGGGGTGGCGGCCCTTGCGGATCATGGCCTCGTAGCCCGCGGCCATGCCCGAGGTGAACGACCCGCCACTGGCGATCGGCGTGTGCGCCCACGGGACCGTGTAGGGCGTGCACAGGTAGGTCGAGTTGGCCACGTACATGCACCCGGTGGGCCCGGCCAGCACGCTGTCCTCGCCCGCGGCCTTGAGCACCCAGCGGTACTGGATGGCCGGCCCGCAGCCCGCGCAGGTCCGGTGCCCCGCGGCGTATGGGTCTTCCTCGGGCAGGTCCGGCAGGTAGTGCCGGTCGCGGCCCTCCTGGTCGTCGACGGCGGCGCTGCGGCCCTCCTCGTCGAACAGCGGCAGGTTATGTCGGACGACTTCGTATGCCATCGGTAGTCCTTACTCTTCGAACCCGACCCAGTGGGCCGCCTTCTCCACCCGGCCGGCGGCGACGGCCTGGCGCAGCTTGCCCGCCATCCAGTCGAACTCGGCCACGGGCACGGTCTCGCCGCCCAGGCCGGCCATGAACGAGGTGACCAGCGGCCGCTCGTAGTCGGCCTGGTACAGCGCGGTCGACACGTCGGCGGCGAGGATGCCGCCGTAGCTGGCGCCGCCGAGCCCGAGGTTGGTCTCGACCACCCCGACCGCCTTGACGCCGCGCAGCGCCGCTCGCAGGTCGTCGCTGGGGAACGGCCGGATCCACAGCAGCCGCGCCATGCCGACCTTGACGCCCTGCTCGCGCAGCCGCCGGATCGCGGCCCGGCAGGTGACCGCGTGGCCGCCCGAGATGACCAGGGCGATCTCCGCGTCGTCGAGCATGTACTCCTCGACGAAGTGCGAGTAGTTCCGGCCGAACGCGGCACCGAACTCATCGGTCTTCTCCCGGATGACCGGGATCGCGTCTTCCATCGCGCGGGCGCGCTCGAGCTGCAGAGGCGGGCCCTGCTCGGGGTGGATCTGCGGCCCGTGCGACACCGGCCGCCGCGAGTCCAGCGCGAACGGCAGCCGGTAGGGCGGCAGATAGGCGTCGACCTGGGCCGCGGACGGCATGTCCACCTCGCCCGCGATGTGCGACACGAAGTAGCCGTCCTGCACGACCATCTGCGGGAGCAGCACCCGCGGGTCCTCGCCCGTCGCCATCGCGATCAGGCTCTTGTCGAAGACCTCCTGCGGCGTCGCCGCCCAGCCCAGCAGCCAGCCCATGTCCCTGGTGCACAGCGCGTCGGTGTGCTCGGAGCCGAAGTCGCCGGGCGGGTCCAGGGTCCGGTCGGCGATCGACATCTGGAGCGGGATCCGGGCCCCGGAGATGATCGAGTACATCTCGTACGCGTACGTCACCCCGACGCCGGACGAGCCGGTGAACGCCCGCGCCCCGCAGGAAGCGGCGCCGAACGCCGCCGACAGCTGCGAGTGCTCGCCGTCCGCGTGCAGGTACTCGGCGTCCAGTATCCCGTCGGCGATGAACTGCGAGAGGTTCATCATGATCGCGGTGTACGGGCGGATCGGGTAGGCCGTGATCACGTCCACGTTGGCGTAGAGCGCGGCGTACGCGGCCGCCGCGCAGCCGTTGAGCCGCTGCCTCTGGCCGGCCAGGCCAGCCAGGAACCGCTCGCCGTCTTCGGTCCTGATCGCCCGGTTCAGGTGCGCGCCGGCCGCGCCGGCCACGGCTGGATCGACATGCACGGTGGTCATGGACTCACCCCGGTGTTACCGCCGCGGGTCACGGGTTTCGTGGCTTTTCGCTCCGCGTCGTACTCGGCGATCGAGTCCTCGATGAGCTGCCGGGTGAATCCCGACTGCTCGGCGTGCGCGCCGTCGTAGGGGGCGAACGCGGTCTCCATCCGGGTCACCGCGTCCGGCTCGTCGAAGTCCAGTTCGGGCACCTTCTCGAGGCAGCCGGTCGGGCATTCCTGCACGCAGACCAGGCAGCCCTTGCAGTAGGTGGTTCGGATCGAGTAACGGCCGTTCTCCCGCGCGTCGCGCAGCACGCTCACGTCCGGGCAGACGATGTAGCAGTTGTCGCAGCCATTGCAGACGCCGCAGCTCATGCAGCGGTCCGACTCGGCCACCGCCTGCTCGCGGCTGTAGCCCAGGGTCACCTCGACCTTCTGGCTGCGGCGGCGCTGCCCCGGGTCGGTGAGCGGGGCCGGGATCCGCGGCGCGTGCCGGAAGTAGGCCGAGTTCAGCTTCTCGTACGGCATGACCTCGACGGGCGGCTCGGGCTCGAGAGCCTGCGCGGTCAGCAGCCGGTCTATGTCGCGCGCGGCCCGCTTGCCGTCCCCGAGCGCGTCGACCACCATCGACGGGCCGCGCAGCACGTCGCCGCCGACGAAGATGTTGCCGTCGACCCGGCCGTGCTCGTCGGCGGTGATCAGCCCGCGGTCGCTGAGGTGCCCGGGGAGCCACTCCAGCCGCTGGACCTGGCCGATCGCGACCAGGATCGTGTCGCACTCGACCTCGTACTCGGAGCCCTCGACGTGCTCGGGGCGCACCTGGCCGGCCTCGTCCCTGGCCAGCCGGGCCCGGCCGAGCACCGCCCCGGTCACGTGGCCGTCGCGGGTCAGGATCTGCCGGCAGGAGGTGTTCGGGGCCAGTTGCACGCCCTCGTCCCTGGCCTGCTCCAGGTCCTCGGGCACGACCGCCAGTTCCTCGGCGGATTCCAGGGAGATGATCGTCGCGGTGCCGCCGCCGATCCTGAGCGCGCTGCGGGCCGCGTCGGACGCGGTGTTGCCGCCGCCGATGACCAGGACCTTCCGGCCGGTCTGGACCGGGCGGCCCAGCCCGGCCTCGCGCAGGAACTCCATGGCTCCGGTGACGCCGCGGGCCTGAGCGCCCGGCACGTCGAGCCCGCGCCCCACGTCCTGGCCCAGGGCCAGGAACGCGGCGTCGTAGCGCCGCAGGTCCTCCCAGGTCAGGTCGGGCGTGCCGGCCCGGACCCCGCACCGGATCTCGATGCCGGACAGGCTGGTCAGCTTGGCCAGTTCGGCGTCGAGGACCTCCTGCGGCAGATGCCAGTGCGGGATCCCGGCGCGCAGCATGCCGCCGGGCCGGTCCAGGGCCTCGAAGATCACGCTGGCGTAACCGCGGCGGCGCAGGTGGTAAGCGCAGGCCAGGCCGCCGGGCCCGGAGCCCACGATCGCCACCGTCCGGCCGTTCAGCGGCGGGAGGGCGTCGGCGATCGGGTTGTGGTCGAGTTGCAGGCCGAAGTCCCCGAGGAAGCGCTCCACACTGCGGATGCCGATCGGCTCGTCGTGCTCGGCCCGGTTGCACGCGGTCTCGCACGGGTGGTAGCAGACCCGGCCGGTGACCGACGGCATGAAGTTGTCCTCGCAGATCGTGAGGTAGCCGTCGAGGAACCGGTCGTGCTTGACGAAGTCGAGGTACTTCTGGATCTGCTCGCCGGTCGGGCAGGCGTTGTTGCACGGCGGCGTCTTGTCCCGGTACACGGGCCGGAAGAAACGGAAGTTGCCGGTCGGGAACAGCCGCTGGCCATCCTTCTCGGTGGGCGGCGGGGTCACGCCTGCGATCGGCAGCCTGAGGTGCTCGGGAACGTGGGTGCCGCGGACGGACATGAAACCTCCCTGCTCTGGCGGCCGCCGGTCAGCTTGATTGCGGCGCGAGTTCCAGGACCCGGTGCTGCCTGGCCCCGCGGTACATGGCGTCGGTGTCGGCGACGACCCGCGCGACGTCGTCGAGGTTCAGCGCGCCGGTCTGCGCCACGAGCGCGCCGATGACCGGGGCGGCGACGCCCAGGCCGATGGCCAGCCGCTCCACCGCGCCCTCGGTGGACATCCGGTCGAAGGCCAGTTCGGACAAGTTGCGGACGAACATCCACGGGCTGTCGCCGCGCTGCTCGGCCAGGCCCACGCCGTCGACCACGACGAGCTTGGCCAGCTTGGCCCGCATCGGAGCGGGGAGGAACTTCAGCAGGTACTCGGGGTCGCGGGCCGAGTTGACCACGAGCACGCCCTGGCCGTCGGCGGTGCCGCGGAAGAAGTTCACCGCCTTGATGATCGTTTCCTCGATCAGCACGACCCAGTCGGGTTGCGGGTTCTCGTACACGAAGCGGTCGAGGATCGGCGTGTCCCCGAACCGCGCGTACCGGCGCACCAGGCAGTTGGTCCGGTCCGGATCGTCGATGTAGTCGCTGACGTTCTCGGTGTGGTAGCCCGCCTCGCGGGCCGCGGCGGCCACGCACGAGGAGACGTCGCGCGCCTCCTTGTCCATGATGATCCCGCGTGACCATACGGTGAGCTCGTGGTACACCGCTGCACTCCCTCGCTGCCGGGGCGAGCGCGACAGATTGTATACCGTCGCCAGGATACGGCCATCGTACGTCGCGGGCCGCTGGCGTCAAGGGGGGCAGGCCGGTACGAATCAGGCGTCGTCCCGTGATCGGGACCACCGCAGCGGACTACCGCGACGGCCGCGGCCGGGCTACCGGGGCGGGGGTGCGGTGTGGGAGGCCGGGGTTAACCAGGGCTTGGCGGCGAGCACGGCCAGGTGCAGCGAGACCAGTGTGTCTTCGAGTTGCTTGATGGCCCGGATCCGGCCGTGGCGGACCTCGGCGCGCACCAGTTCGGTCGTCGCGCCGGAAAGCGCGTAATAAGCCTCGTAGGGAACAGCGGGCCACGCGGGGTGCTCCCGGCGGGCCCGCTCGTGCCAGGCGCGGTGGAGCCGGGCGTACGCGTGCTGGCCGATCTCCACCTGCTCCACCGCTGCGGGGCCGGCCGCGGGCATGTCCACGTAGAACGCGCGGGCGAACAACGGCTCCTCGACCAGGAACTCCAGGTACGCCACGATGCTGGCCCGCAGCAACTCCTCGGCGGTCGCGTCCGGGGGCTGACTCCGGACGGCGGCCATGACCCGGCCGACCATCAGCAGGCCACCCTTGCGGCAGGCGGCCAGGAAGCAGTCTTCCTTGTCGGTGAAGTGGGCGTAGAAGGCGGCCCGCGACACCCGGGCCCGGCGGACGATGTCGGCCACCGTGACGTCGCGGAAGCCGTTGGCGCCGACCGCCGCGATCACCGCCCGCAGCAGACGGTCGCGCTGGGCATCGCGCACCTCGTCCAGGGGCAGGCCGCTGCGACCCCGGGGGAGGCCGGGCTCGCCTTCGTGAGTGCGCGCCAGCACACCCTCTTGTTTCCCGGGAGCCACACTCATACGATAACGGCATCCTAAAGTACGTGACCGTACTTCTGGAGTGTGGGGTGTCGTTGCGGATTCCCCCGCCGGCGCCCAAGGGCATTCCCGCGCGGGGAGGACCGCATGGATGCAACGACTGCAGATGTAACCCAGGGACAGCGCGGCGGTGCGTCGTGGCTGTGGCGCCGCCAGCTCGATTCCTACCCGGATACCAGCAAGCGCATCATGTACCTGGCGCTCACGGTGCTGGCCACGATCATGCTGTACTACGAGCTGTACGTGGGTGGCTCGGTGTCCACGCTGCTCCTGCCCAACCTGGGCATGAGCTTCACGTTCTTCGTGGTAACCCTGGCCTTCGGGAACCTGCTCGGCGCCTTCGGCTCGCTGTTCGCCGGGCTCACCGACCGCTACGGCCGGGCCAACCTGGTGGTGTTCGGGCTGTTCTTCACCGGGATCTTCGTGGCCTTCGTGCTCCCGGCCGCGACGAACAAGTGGACGTTCACGATCGAGAGCTTCGTGGTCGGCATCGTCGAGGGCATCTGCCTGGTCGCCACGCCCGCGCTGATCCGCGACTTCTCGCCGCAGATGGGCCGGGCCACGGCCATGGGCTTCTGGACCAGCGGCCCGGTGGTCGGCAGCCTGATCGTCTCCGTGGTCGGCAGCGCGACCGTGCCCGCCGTCGTGCACGACCCGCGGTTCTGGACCCACGAGTACCGCATCTGCGGCATCGTCGGCCTTGTCGTGTTCCTGATTGCCCTGGTCGGGCTGCGCGAACTGTCCCCCCGGCTACGCGACCAGCTCATGGTGACCATGCGCGACCGGGCGCTCGTCGAGGCCCGGGCCAAGGGACTCACCGCCGCGGACATTGAGGCGGCGCTGCGCCATCCCTTCCGTCAGCTGTTCAAGCCCGACATCGTCATCTCCGCGCTGGCCGTCTCGATCATGCTGCTGATCTACTACACGGCGGTCGGCTTCCTGGTCATCTACCTGACCTCGATGTTCGGGTTCTCGGTCAAGGACGCCAACGGCCTTGGCAACTGGGAGTGGGGTTTCAACGTCATCGCGGTGGTCGCGATCGGGGTGATCTCCGACCGGCTGCGGGTGCGCAAGCCGTTCATGGTGGTCGGCGGCATCGCGGGTGCGGTGATGGTCGTGGTCTATCTGGAGCAGGCCGGCCACCACCCCAGCTACTACACGCTCGCGGTGATCCTGGCCGTGCTGTCGTTCGCCCTGGGCGTGGCCTACACGCCGTGGATGGCTAGCTTCACCGAAAACGTGGAGGCCAGGAACCCGGCCCTGATCGCGACCGGGCTGGCCGTCTGGGGCTGGATCCTGCGGATCGTGGTGTTCGTGGCGTTTCTCATTATCCCGGCCGTGATCAACTCGGTCACCCCGCTGGTCAACTACGGCTCCACGGTGGCGGCCTACTCGGCCCAGTACAAGAGCCAGATCGCGTTCGCCCAGACCCACCCCCAGATCGTGGCCACCGCCACGAAGTACAAGGTCCAGCTGGCCAACGCGCAGAAGTTCGCGCCCGAGCTGACGGTTATCCAGGCCAACCCGGCGCTGTTCACCAAGCTGGCCACGTATACGAACCCGGCCTCGATCCCGCCCAGCCTGATCAGCCAGGCCATCAACGCCGCGGGCGGCGGGGCCAAGGGGACCCAGATCCTGACCACGATCAGCAACAACAAGGCGGCGATCAACGGGGTCATCGCGGCCGGGCCGCAGCTGCAGACCTTGGCGCCCTACGCGGCCCAGCTCGCCGCGGGGGCCAAGGTCCCGCCGTCGGTGACGGCCTACCTGAACGCGCACGGCGCCGCGGTGATCAAGGCGTCAGCCCAGGCGCCCGGCCAGTGGAAGACCTGGTACTGGATCTGTTTCGGCGGCATCATCTTCTTCGTGCTGAGCGTCCCGATCATGCGCGGGCGGTGGAAGCCGTCCGACGCCCGCCGGGACGAGCAGGAGCACGAGGCGATGGTGGAGGCCGAGCTGGCCAAGCTCACCACCTGACGCCCGTCCCGACGGGAACGAAACGGCACCCCGCCAGGCCGGCCTGGCGGGGTGCCCCCTTTACGGCCGGCCGCAAACCCGCAACCGAATCAGCCGGGACACTTTTCAGGGCATAGGCCTGAAAAGTGACCACACTAATACATGCCTTCCGCATGTACATGCAGCCTGACATGTACATGCGGCCTGACATGTACATGCGGCCTGACATGTACATGCAGCCTGAATGTACATGCAGCCTGACATGTACATGTCAGGAGACATGGGGTGCGGGTCGGGCTCTCGGCGGGGCGGGTGTGACGGGAAGAACCCCTCGTGACGCTTAGTTAAGCAAGTACCGGGCTCCGCGATGGGGAGATGACTGTCCCGCGGGTAGTTAGTTGCCGGACAGCAATTACCGAGGGGATATTACTAAGCATGGGCCAGCACGTTCGTAGTCGCCGCCGAGGCTGGCTCGTGCTGGCGACATGTTGCTTGAGCTTGTTCATCGTCGGCCTGGACGCCACGATCGTGAACGTCGCGCTCCCGTCGATCCAGCGCGAGCTGCACGCCCCGGTTTCCGGCCTGCAGTGGACGCTGGACGCCTACACGCTGGTCCTGGCCAGCTTCCTGATGCTGTCCGGTTCCACGGCCGACCGGATCGGGCGGCGGCGGACCTTCCAGACCGGGCTGGCCCTGTTCACGCTCGGCTCGCTGCTGTGCAGCCTGGCGCCCAGCCTGATCTGGCTGGTGGGCTTCCGGGCGGTGCAGGCGCTCGGCGGGTCGATGCTCAACCCGGTGGCCATGTCGATCATCTCGAACACGTTCACCGACCGGGCCGAGCGGGCCCGCGCGATCGGGGTCTGGGGCGCGACGTTCGGCGCGAGCATGGCGCTCGGCCCGGTCGTCGGCGGCTTGCTGGTGGCCTCGGTCGGCTGGCGCGGGATCTTCTGGGTCAACATCCCGGTCGGGATCCTGGCCATCCTGCTCACGGCGCTGTTCGTGCCCGAGTCCCGGGCGCCGCGGGCGCGCCGCCTGGACCCGCTGGGCCAGGGCCTGGTCATCGTGACGCTCGCGTCGCTGACCTACGGGATCATCGAGGGGCCGAACGCGGGCTGGACCTCGCACCGGATCCTCGGCTGCTTCGCGCTAGCGGCCGCGGCCCTGATCGGCCTGGTCGTCTGTGAGCTACGCCGCCGCGAGCCCCTCATCGACCTGAGGTTCTTCCGCAGCGCCCCGTTCGCCGGGGCGACGGTGATCGCGGTGTGCGCGTTCGCCTCGCTCGGCGGGTTCCTGTTCCTCAACACCCTTTACCTGCAGGACGCGCGGGGTTTCTCGGCGCTGCACGCCGGGCTCTACACGCTGCCGATGGCCGCGATGACCGTGGTGCTCGCGCCGCTGTCCGGCCGCATCGTCGCCGCCCGCGGGCCGCGGCTGCCGCTGATCCTGGGCGGCATCGCGACCATCGCGGGCGCGATCATGCTGACCCGGCTGTCCGCCGACACCTCGTTCGGGTACCTGGTGGCCAGCTACGTGGTGTTCGGCACCGGCGGCGGTCTTGTGAACGCGCCGATCACCAACACCGCGGTGTCCGGCATGCCGAACGCCCAGGCCGGCGTGGCGGCCGGGATCGCGTCGACGAGCCGGCAGGTGGGCTCCGCGCTCGGCGTGGCCGTCGCGGGATCGGTCGTGTTGTCGGCGCTGCACGGCTCGCTGCGGGCGGGTTTCGCCGACGCCAGCCACGTGGGCTGGTGGATCATCGCCGGATGCGGGGTGGCGATCGTGCTCGTCGGCCTGGCCACCAGCGGTCGCTGGGCCCGCAGCACCGCGGACCGCACCGCCGCCCGGCTGATCCCGCCCGAGGCCCAGGGCTCCGCGGACCGGGCCGGCTCGCTAGCCGCCTGAGGCGGCCACGATCGCGAACGCCGCGCCCTGGTCATCGGCCAGGACGGCCATCCGGCCGTAGGGGCTGTCCCAGACCGCCCGGGCCACGCTGCCGCCGAGTTCGGTCGCCCTGGCCACGGCCGCTTCCGCGTCGGTCACGCCGAAGTAGGTCGACCAGCTAGCCGGGACCTCCGGCGGGAAGTTGGGGTCAAGCTCGCCGATGCCGCCGACCGGGCGGCCGGCCAGGTCCAGCGTGGCGTAGTTGAAGCCCTCCGAGCTCAGGTCGCCGAAGTCGTAGCCGAACACCGCGTGGTAGAACGCCTTGTTGCCCTCGAAGTCGCGGCTCATGTTCTCGTTCCAGGCCAGCGAGCCGGGCTCGTTGGCCACCTGGGCGCCGGTGTGCGC
>DATAVV010000293.1:0-2378 GCA_036267555.1 Streptosporangiaceae bacterium
GACCTGGCGCCGGGCGGTGGCGTACGGCTCGCCGGTGCGCGCCATCCGCTCGCGGGTCGCGGCCTTGATCTTGTCGTGTGTCATCGGATCCCCAAACCGGTGGCTCCGCCCGGCGCCCGCCACCGTGGTGGTCACGATGCAGGAAGAAGACTCCCACGCGAGGGCTGGGCCGCTCTTGTCCTCGGGCGTTGCGATCGGCGCCGGGCCGTTGCAACTCGGATCGGGCAGGCGTGGCTGCCTGCGGCTAGGATACCCTGCCGTGGCCCGCACGCTCGCTCAGGTGTACCGGCATTTCGGTGAGGCCGGGACATCGCCGCTGTACGAGCGCGTCGCCGTCGCCCTGAGCGAGTCGGGCGAGGCGCTGCGCGCCATCGAGACGGCGCCGGCGCGCAGGCGGCATCCGACGGTGATCCTGGCCGCGCTGCATGACCTCGCGCTCGCCGGACGTGCCCCGGCGCTGGCCGCGGCCTACGCCGCCGGGGACGGTGACGCGGCCGCGGACGCGGCGATCGAGGTGCTGCTGCGGATGACCGACTCGGTGGTGGCCATCGCCGGGCGCCGGCCGGTGCGGGCCGACGAGACCGGGCACGGCGCCGTGCTGTATCCGGCCATCGCCGAGGCGGCGCGGCGGGCCGGGGCGCAGGCGGCCGGGCTGATCGACGTGGGCTGCTCGACCGGGCTCAACCTCACTGTCGACCGGGTCGGCATCACCTACGGCAACGGGCAGTCGCTGGGCGACCGGTCATCTCCCGTGCAGCTGGCGGCTTCGGCCGTGGGCGGGCGGCCCATCCCGGCGCGGGCGATGCCCGAGGTCGTCGCCCGGGTCGGTATCGACCCTGATCCGGCCGACGTGACCGACGCCGACGAGGCCCGGTGGCTGCAGGCCTGCCTGGCGCCGGATCAGCCGGAAATGGCCGCGCGGCTCGAAGCGGAGATCTCGCTGGCGGCGAGCGCCCCTCCCCTGCTGCTGCGCGGCGACGCCCTCGAGGAGCTGCCCGGCGCCCTCGCCCGGGTGCCCGCAGATGCCCTGCCCGTCGTCATCACGACGTGGGCGCTGTCGCGCTTCCCGCTCGAGAGCCGACTGCGTTTCCTGCACCGCCTGGGCGATGCGGCGACCCACCGGGCGGTGGCGTGGGTGTCGGTGGAGGGGGTCGGCGTCGCGCCGGCCGTACCGACGTTCGGCGACCGCCGCGCCTCCGGGCACAGCATCATCGGCCTGGCGGTGTTCCGCCAGTCGGCCTTGCACGCCGAGGCCGTGGGCCGCTGCTGGTCGCGGGGCCGCCTGCTGGCGTGGCTGGCCGATTCCTAGTCAGCCGATACCAGGGCCGGTGCGGGGCGCGATCATCGCCTTGAGGATCTCCAGCCCCGCCGGGTTCGCGAGGCCGCGCCAGTCCGGGGTGAGCAGGCCCCACGGTTCGGGGTCACCCCAGTGGGAACGGTGCCGCCCGGTGCCCGGCACGGTTCCCCGCGGCTGGGTGGGGTTGAGCGGCCACCAGCACCAGTCCACGTCGCGGTCCGTCACCCACGCCTCGAAGTTGTTCCACCACACGCCGGAGAAACCGGCCATGGACCTGGTGTCGGTGCCGCACTCGCCGATCCACACCGGGGCGAGCTGCTGGGTGAGGAGGTACCCACCCGTTCGTTCCATCTGCTCGAGGTACGCTGCCCGGGGCTGTTCACGGGGGTGGAACCAGGCGTAGTCGTGCAGGCTGTAGACGACCTTGCCGGGGCGGTCGAGCCGCACCGGGTGCCGCGCGACGCCGGTCAGGTCGGCGGCGTACTCCAGCCCCTCGCAGACGATCAGCACGTCCGGGCTGACCTCGTGGATGAGGTTGCCGGCCCTCGTGTACGTGGCGGCGATGTCGGTCCGGGACCCGCCGCCCCAGGTCGGGGTGAGAACGCGCCAGGTCGCCCGGGTCCGCCGCGGCTCGTTCATGATGTCCATTGCCGCGACCAGGGGGTTTGACGCGTACCGGGTGGCCATCGCCTGCCAGACGGCGAAGAACTTCGCGGCCGGCCAGCGTTCGTTATACCAGAGCCCGTTCTGGTCGTCTCCACTACAGCACCAGCCCCGGTCAAGGGTATGGCAGTTGAGGATGACGACCAGGCCAGCCTCGGTGAGCGCCTCGACGCAGGCGTCGAAGACCTCCAGGGGCGAGGCCCCGGCCAGGTCGGGGTTGGCGGCCAGGTACTCGGCGGGCACCGGGGCGCTCTGCTCGGTCATCCACAAGCTGAACGGGAGCCGGACGCTATTGAAGCCGTGCGCGGCGATCCGCCGGGCCAGCGCGCGGCGGCCGGTACGGTCCAGGCCCGAAACCACGCCGTCGTCCTCGTGGGCGCCATACCAGTTCACCCCGGCCAGGCGCACCCGCTGGCCG
>DATAVV010000294.1:0-19521 GCA_036267555.1 Streptosporangiaceae bacterium
CCACGAGGTCGACCGGCTGTCCGCGTTCTTCGACCTGATCCAGCAGGATCCCGTCGTCTCGCAGGTCAAGCTCATCGCCGAGCCGTGGGACATCGGGGAGGGCGGGTACCAGGTCGGCAACTTCCCCGCGTTGTGGTCGGAATGGAACGGGCGCTACCGCGACACCGTGCGCGACTTCTGGCGGGACCAGCCCGCCGAGCTCGGTGAGTTCGCGTCCCGGCTCACCGGCAGTTCCGACCTGTACCAGGCCGACGCCCGCCACCCGGGGGCCAGCGTCAACTTCGTCACCGCCCACGACGGCTTCACGCTGCGCGACCTGGTCTCGTACAACGAGAAGCACAACGAGGCCAACGGGGAGGGCGGGGCCGACGGCGAGAGCTACAACCGGTCCTGGAACTGCGGCGTGGAAGGTGAGACCGACGACCCGGCCGTGCTCGCGCTGCGGCGCCGCCAGCAGCGCAACTTCCTCGCCACGCTGCTGCTCTCCCAGGGTGTCACGATGCTGCTCGGCGGGGACGAGTCCGGGCGTACCCAGGACGGTAACAACAACGCGTACTGCCAGGACAACCCGATCTCCTGGTTCGACTGGGAAGATGGCGACGAGGATCTGCTCGAGTTCACCCGGCGCCTGATCACGCTGCGGCGCGAGCACCCGGTGCTGCGCCGGCGGCGCTGGTTCCAGGGCCGTTCCATCCGCGGCACGGTGGACCTGAGCTGGCTCAAGCCCGACGGCACGGAGATGGGCGACGACGACTGGGACGGCGGCACCCTGTCGGTCGGCGTGTTCCTCAACGGCGACGCGATCACCGACCGGGACCGCCGCGGCCAGCGCGTGACCGACGACTCGTTCCTGCTGCTGTTCAACGGCCACGGCGACGCCATCGACTGGACGCTGCCCAAGCAGTGGGGCCAGTGGTGGGAACTGGTCACCGACACCGCCGGCCTCGACCGCCCGGCCGCCGCCGCGGCCGGCGAGGCCCTGGACGGCTCCTGGCCGCTCACGGTCGGCGGCCGTTCCTTGATCGTCCTGCGGCACACCGAACCCGGTTAAACCCGAACCCGGATAACCCCGGGCATCAGGGGTTCTTCGACGCCGGCGCGGGCAGGCAGTTGTGGTTCGCCTGGGCCGAGGTGTTCGACGCGGGCTGGGCGACGACGCCGAACCCGGGCTGGGGTGTGCAGGCGTGTACGGGCGCGGTGGTGAGCGAGGTCACCACGATGACGCCGACGACCAGCGCCAGCACGATCGCGATCACGGGAGCCGAATGGAGCCGCCAGCGGCGCCGCTGGAGTTGCTCGATGGCCGGCATCGCTTCCTGACCGGTGAGCCGGGTGAAGATCGAGAAGAGTGACTTCAGGCGCGGGTCACGCGACAGCAGCATCTGTTCAATCCTGGTCAGGACCCGTTCCTCGGAAGCTGGCAGACTCATCGCGGCTCTCCGGTCTATCCTCCTGCCCGCTGATACGGCTGCCACGGCCGTAGCGGTTCACTAGAGCAACTACCCCGGCAGCGTGTTCGAAACGGGAAAATGAGCCGGCGCACGTTCCGGGGCCCGGTCAGCGGCCGTCTCAGGCCCGGGCCGGAGCGGCCGCGGCCGGGCCCTCGTCCTGCGCGGTCAGCGGCCGGGCGATGTCCTCCAGACTCCGCCGTTCGGCCTTCACGCCCAGGAAGACCTCCACCAGGCCGGCCAGGATCATCAGCGTCGCCCCGATCGAGAACGCGAGCGCGGTGTCCGGCACCTTGCCCGTGCCGACCAGGGACGAGAACAGCAGCGGTCCGGTGATTCCGCCGACGCCCGTGCCGATCGCGTAGAAGAACGCGATGGCGAGCGCCCTGGTCTCCATCGGGAAGACCTCGCTCACGGTCAGGTAGGCCGAACTAGCCCCGGCCGAGGCGAAGAACAGGGCGGCGCACCAGCACGCGGTCATCGTGGTCGCGTTCAGCGATCCGGCGTCGAACAGGTAGGCCGTGCCGAGCAGGATGAGACCGGACAGGATGTACGTTCCGGCGATCATGGGCTTCCGGCCGACCGTGTCGAACAGCCGCCCGAGCAGCAGCGGGCCGATGAGGTTACCCACGGCGATGACCGCGAAGTAGTAGCCGGGATCGGTCTTGACGTGGAAGAACGTGGTGAGGATCTGGGCGTACCCGAACGTGATCGCGTTGTAGAGGAAAGCCTGCCCGATGAACAGCGAGAAGCCGAGGATCGTCCGCCTCGGGTAGCGCGTGAACATGGTCCGGGCGATCGTCACGAAGCCGATCGTCTTGCGCTGCCGGATCGTGATCGCCTGGCCCGGCTCGGGCAGGCTGGCCCCGGTTTCGCGTTCTACCCGCTGTTCGATGCCGTGAACAAGGTCCTCGGCCTCCCGGCCCCGGCCGTGGATGAACAGCCAGCGCGGGCTCTCCGGCACGTTGCGCCGGACCAGGAGGATGGCCAGGCCCAGGACCACGCCGAGGCCGAAGCACAGCCGCCAGCCGAGCCAGACCGGCAAGTCACTGGTGGCCGGCACCGTGATCAGCGCGCCCAGCGCGGCGCCGGCCCAGAACGTGCCGTTGATCGTGATGTCGATCAGGCCGCGGTGGCGGCTGGGGATCAGTTCGTCGATCGCCGAGTTGATCGCGGCGTACTCCCCGCCGATGCCGAGCCCGGTGATGAACCGGAACAGGAAGAACCACCACGGCGCGAACGACAGCGCGGTCAGCGCGGTCGCCACCAAGTACACGCCGAGCGTGAGCATGAACAGCTTCCTGCGCCCGAACCGGTCGGTCAGCCAGCCGAAGAACAGCGCGCCCACGCACGCCCCGGCCACGTACATGGCCGCGCCGAATCCCGTCACCTGCGACTGCGTGATGTGGATGCCGCTGCCCGGCTTGGCAAGCTGAGCGGAGATGTTGCCGACGATCGTGACCTCGAGGCCGTCCAGGATCCAGACGGTCCCGAGCCCGATGACGACCATCCAGTGCCAGCGCGACCAGGGCAGGCGGTCGAGCCGGGCCGGAACCTTGGTGCTGACTGTCCCCGTCTGTGCCTCGCTCACCTGGCTGGCCTCCCCCTGTCGCTACGCCTGATGACGGCGGCCGCCGCTCGTGAGGAGCGGCGGCCGCCGGTGGTGCCGGTGGTGCTGGTTCAGGACCGTGGCCGCCTGGGCAGGTCGGATGCGGTCGTGACGGGCTCGGCTTCGCGCTCGGCGTCCGTTTCGTCCGCAGGCTCGGCGTCCAGTTCGTCCGCGGCCACCGGGTCGGCGCGGTCGCCCGGGTAGGCGCCGTTCGCGCCGTTCGCGGCGTCGACCTCATCCGGCGCCTCGAACCGGGCTGCGGGCTCCGCCGGGACGGCCGTGTCCTCCGGGACAGCGGCCTCATCCGAGACGGGAGTGTCATCCGCAACGGCCGTGTCAGCCGGAACGGCCGTGTCGGCCGGGGCCACCGTGCTGTCCGCTGCGTCATCCGCAACGGCCGTGTCGGCCGCGACAGTGTCATCCCGGACGGCAGGGTCGTTAGCCGGGAGGCCGGGGGTGACCTCCGCCGCGGCGGGCTCGGTCACGGTCCCGCTCGTGGCGTCGGCGTCGCCGCCGAGCAGGTCGCGGAACAGCGACCGGTAATGGATCATGGCCTGCCGGAGGTCCTCGGTGGAGGCGCGGCCGTCGGCGGCGGTCTGGCTGATGTCGTAGGCGGCCCGGTAGTGGTCAAGGACGCTCGCGTGCTCCACGGAAAGGTCGGCCAGCACCTGGTCGCTGCCCTCGGTGGGGTAGCCGCGCTCGTTCATCACGGTCATGACCAGGCGCTGGGCGTTGGCCACCGCCTCCTGCGGGGCGTCCACGAAACGCTCCTGGATAGCGGCCCAGTCCTGGGTGTAGCGAGCCTGCGCCTCCGGCTTCAGCGGCCGGATGTCCAGGCCCTTGACTCGCTTCTCGCGCCCGACGAGTTCGGCTTCGGCCTTCGTCCGGCTGCCCTTTTCCTCGACCAGGCGGTCGTATTCGGGCCCGAAGCGCTGCCGCAGACGGCGCCTGCGCATGTCGTAAATGACCCCGGCGGCGGCAGCCACCACGATGACGACGACAACGATGATGATGACGGTAATCCCGGTTGACATGCCTTCCTCCCGGGTTGGGTTGAGTTCGCTCCCAACTGCCCGCAAGCGCAAAACTCAAACCGGTATTGGTCTTTTGCGCGGACAGTTCTTTTACTCGGGCAGGCTTCCCGCCTACCAGCGATACCAGCGACGACGGCCCGCGGCGCCTTCACCGACGCGCACGAAAAAGCCGATCAGCCATAGGACCAAGGCCACCAGGGCGATCCACCACAGCACGTGCAGGGCAAACCCGAGTCCGCCGATGAGAAGGACGATCAGCAGCGCCACCAGGATCACAGCCATTTGAATTTCCTCTCGCCTTGGGGCTATAAAACCGCTTATCTCTACCCGGATGGCGCTCGCCAAACATCGGCCGGGGCGGCGTTGCAATTCACTGCACGTGGCCCGGCGGTCCGCTACGCTGCTCCCGTAGTTACAGAAAGTGAAACACAATTACAGACAGTAAAGGCTGGGCCCGGCGGACGGTGGGCAAAACGGGCTTCCGCGTGACGCACGCCGTCCCGCAGGCGCACGGCGCCGAAGGGTCCTGGGGCCGTCTCACGCCGGGTCCGTCGTCCTCGACCTGGGCGACGGCGTCGGCGCCCTGGTCCTGGACACGCCCGCGGCACGGGCCGGCCGGGAGATCGAGATCAGCCCGGCCGGCGAGGGCCGGGGAGCCCATCGCACGCACTCGATGGTGCGGGAGCGCCGGACCGGCGCGGGCGTGACCTACGCGGCCGTCTACCCCGGGCTGCGCGCTGACGACTACACCATCTGGCGTGACGCCGTCACCCCGGCCGGCACGGTGACCGTCGGCGGCGGCCGGGTGACCCGCTACCGCTGGCCCGGCTGACCCGCGAGGCGGGCCGATGGCGGGACGGGCGGGGCGGTCCGTGACACGTTCCCGCCGTTCGCGGCATGATGGGGCAATGCGGACATCGACCGGGCTGACGGTCACCGCGGTCGGCGCGATCTTGCTGCTGGCCGTGCACATCCCGGTGCCGTGGCTGAGCCTGAAGATCGCCGGCCTGATCATCATGGCGACCGGGCTGGCCGGGCTGCGCATCCCGCAGCAGGTTGGCGACTGGCTGCGGCACAACCAGGACCGCGTGATGGAGACCTTCGACCCCGTGTCCGACGCCGACGACACCCCGCGCGTCCCGCTGGACTCCCTGCTCGACCCGGCGGCCGGGCCCGGCTCAGTCCCGGGGCCCGGCGGGGAGACGCTTCCGGGCGCCGCGGAGGGCGGCTCTCGCCGCGGCACCCGCTGAACCCGCCGGCCGCGCCCCGCACCCGGTCCCGCTGGGGGCAGCCGGCCCGGCTGGCCCTGGGCACCGCCTCCGCGCTGGGGCTGGCCCGCTTCGCCTACGGCCTGCTGGTCCCGGCCATGCGCGCCGACCTCGGCTGGAACCTGGCTCAGGCGGGCGCGCTGACCACGGCCAACGGCCTGGGCTACCTCGCGGGCGCGGTGGCCGCGGCCCCGGTGGCCGCGGCCCCGGTGGCGCGCTGGCTGACCGAGACCGTCACGTTCCGGCTGGGCCTGGTCCTCACCTCCGCCGCGCTCGCGTTGACCGCCACGCCCAGCAGCTTGCCCCGGCTGCTGGTGACCAGGGCCGCCGCCGGGATGTCCGGGGCCCTGGTGTTCATCGCGGGCGGCGTGCTGGCCGTCGCTGGCCGCGCTGGCCGCGGCGGCGGCCGCGGCCCTGATCAGCGTCGCGCCCGCCGTGATCGCGATCTCGGCCGTCGGCTACGGGGCCAGTTTCCTGGCCGTGCCCGCGGCCGTCACCAAGGCCACCCAGACGGGCCACCCCGCGAGCCCGGCGGACCGCGGCGCTCGCCGTCTTCACCGCGGTATTCGCGGCCGGCCAGACGGCCGGGCCTTACCTGGCCGGGGTGCTGGCCGACCACTACGGGGTCGGCGCCACGCTGGTGTGGACGGCCGCCCTGTGCGCCGGCCGGGCCGCGCTGAGCGCGGTCGCGCGCCCGATGAGGGGTTGACCGCCCCGACCCGCCGGGTTCGGCGGCAAGCACGCTGTTACCACGGCCGGTCGGCGGGGTAGTGGGGGCGCATGGACGCGGCACGAGAGACGCCGGGCGACGCGCTGGAGAACCCGGCGGTCACGGCCGACGCGGAGCAGCATGTCCGGCAGGAGATCGCGGGCCTGCGCGACCGGCTGGCGGGCCGGTCGGCCGGCCACACGCGGGCCGCGGCGGCCGTAACGGGCATAGTGGTATCTGGCTGGCTGATCCGGCACTGGCGCCGCAAGCGCCGCTGACCGGCGGCCGGACCGGGCCTGGCGAAGGAGGTAGGGCTTGTCCACGGGAGAGCCGAAGCAGGCGCGCGGCACCAAGGCGGGCCGGCCGGGCGGGGGCGCCCTGCCCGACTGGCTGGATCCCGAGCTGGCCACGCTGACCAGGGACAGGTTCTCCGACCCGGCCTGGATCTTCGAGCGCAAGTACGACGGCGAGCGGTGCCTGGCCTACCTCGCGGGTGACGGGAACGTGCGGCTGATGTCCCGCAGCCAGCACGAGGTCACCAGCACGTTCCCGGAGATCGCGGACGCATTGGCCGCGCAGGGGCGCGAGGAGTGCGTGATCGACGGGGAGGTCGTCGCGTTCGACGGCAGCCAGACCCGGTTCGAGCGGCTGCAGCAGCGGCTCGGCGTGGTCCGGCCGGGACCGGATCTGCTCGCCGAGGTGCCGGTCTACTTCTACCTGTTCGACGTGCTGTACGCCGGCGGCCGCGACGTACGGCCGCGGCCGCTCAGCGAGCGCAAGGACATCCTGCGCGGGCTGCTCGCGTTCGACGACCCGCTGCGCTACACCGAGCACCGGGATACCGAGGGCGAGGCCTACTACCGTGAGGCCTGCCGCGACGGCTGGGAAGGCCTGGTGGCCAAGCGGGCAGACGCGCCGTACCGGGGCGGCCGCAGCCGGGACTGGCTGAAGTTCAAGTGCGAGAACGGCCAGGAGTTCGTCATCGGCGGCTTCACCGACCCGCAGGGGTCACGGACCGGGTTCGGCGCGCTGCTGCTCGGCTACTACGACGGCGGCGGGCGGCTGGTGTACGCGGGCAAGGTCGGGACCGGTTTCGACAGCAAGCTCCTGCGCAGCCTGCACGACTCCATGGTCGCGCTGGAGCGCGGCACCCCCGCGTTCGACCGGGGCGCGCTGCCGCGCTCGCACGTGCACTGGGTCGAGCCCAGGCTGGTGGGCCAGGTCGGGTTCTCGGAGTGGACCAGGGACGGCCAGCTCCGCCATCCGCGGTTCCAGGGCCTGCGCCGGGACAAGGACCCCGCCGACGTGGTGCGCGAGGTCCCCGCGAACGTCGGGCCGGACTCGTGACGGCCGGGCGGGGTGAGACGGTCAAGGTCTCGGGCTACAGCGTCAGCCTGTCGAACACCGGCAAGGTGCTGTTTCCCGACGACCAGGTCACCAAGGGCGACCTGGTCGGCTACTACCGGGACATAGCCGCCCGCATGCTGCCGTACCTGCGCGACCGGCCGCTGAGCATGGAACGCTACCCGGACGGGATCACCGGCGAGCGCATCGTCCAGAAGAACGTGCCCCGATACTTCCCCGAATGGGTGACCAGGACGCGGGTGCGCAAGCAGGGCGGAGCGCTGCTCCAGGTCGTCTGCGACAAGCCCGCCACTCTGGTCTACCTGGCCAACCAGGCCTGCGTCGAGATCCACGCGCTGCTGAGCAAGACCAGCGCGCTGGATCGCGCCGACCAGCTCGTGTTCGACCTCGACCCGCCCGACGACCGGCGCTTCGGCGAGGTTCGGCACCTGGCCCTGAGGCTCCGGGGCCTGCTGGAAGACGAACTGGGGCTGACCACGTTCGTCAAGACCACCGGGGGTAAGGGCGTGCACGTGCACGTGCCGCTGAACGCACGGGACGACTTCGACACCGTGCGCCGGTTCGCCCGCCAGGCCAGCGACGTCCTGGCCGCCCGGGAGCCGGGCCTGACCACGCAGCAGCGCAAGGACAGCCGCGACGGCCGGGTCTACTCCGACGTCATGCGCAACGCCTACGCCCAGACCGCGGTCGCGCCCTACTCGGTGCGGGCCCGGCCGGGCGCGCCCGTGGCCACCCCGCTGCGCTGGGAGGAACTGGAGGACTCCGCCCTGACGCCGCACCAGTTCACGCTGCGCACCGTGCGGGAGCGCCTGGAAAAACTCGGCAAATCCGACCCCTGGGCCGGGATGGCCCGGCACCGCAGCGGCCTGGCCCGGGCCGCTGCGCGCCTGGAGAAACTGGCCGCCACGGTTTAGCCGGCTCGGCTGGGGACAGTGGCTGATGAAGCGAGAGAGAGGAATCAGCCATGAGCACCGAGAACAAGGCGGCCGACAAGGCCCAGGAAATAAAGGGCAAGGTCAAGAAGGAGACCGGCGAGGCCGTCGGAAACCCGACGCTGGAGGCCGAGGGCCGCGCCGATGAGACCGCGGGCAACCTCAAGCAGGCAGGCGAGAAGGTCAAGGACGCCTTCAAGAAGTAACCCCGCCCCACGCATCCGTGGCCCCCGGCCTCCCGGGCGCCACGGATGTTCCATGACCGCCCCCCTTCACCGTGGAGACTTACATGAACTGTGGAGACTTATATGCGCTATTTACCCGTTAAGTCTCCACAGCGCCGAATGATCTGTTACTAACGAGTCCAGTGATACTGGAGTGAATGGTGTGGATTTGCGAAAGCTCGTTCCGCCTAGCGTTCACGAAGGACGGGCAACGGTTCAACGGGTCAGCGGGACAAAACGGGGTTTAATGGGTTAGCGGCGCACTAGAGGGTTTAACGGGCACAAGGCAACTACGGGGTTTAACGGGCAGCGGCGGGGTTAACGGGCAGCGGGGCAGCGGGCGGGTACCACGGCCAACGGGCTAACGAGCAGGCGGGCAATCCGGCCGACCAGGCCGGTGCCATCCGCGACGGTCGGCCGGAGGCTGGCCCGAGCGGATGGCTGATGGTCTGCGGAGCGAAGCTCCGCCTCGGGGGGTTATAGGGGGGTCGTCCCCCCTAGGACAGGCAACCCCCCCTAGGGCAAACGTCTTCTATCCCGCAGTTCCACGAACGGTTCGGTGTCCGCCGGGGCGCCGCCCGCGATCGCGCGGCCGCGCTCGAGTTCGGCGTTGAACTCGGCGCCGAGCAGGATGGCCAGGTTCGAGAGCCACAGCCAGACCAGGAAGACGATCACGCCGGCGATGCTGCCGTAGACCTTGTTGTAGTTCGCGAAGTTGGCGGAGTACAGGGCGAACAGCCCCGACGCGATCAGCCAGGCGGCGATGGCCAGCGTGCCGCCCGGCGTGACGAAGCGGAAGCGGTGCCGCGCGTTCGGGCTGGCCCAGTACAAGATCGCGAGCATCACGCTGAAGATGACCAGCAGCACCGGCCACTTGGCGATGTCCCAGGCGGTGACCGCGGCCGAGCCGATGCCGAGCACCTGGCCCACGTGCCGGGCCACGCCGCCGGTGACGACGACGATCACCGCGGACGCGACGGTCAGCACGATGAGCGTGAGCGTGATGCCCAGCCGGATCGGCATGGTCTTCCAGGCGGGCCGGCCCTCGGGCACGTCGTAGATGACGTTGGATGCCCGCATGAACGCGGCGACGTAGCTGGACGCCGACCACAGGCCGGTCGCGATCCCGACGACCGCGAGCACGCCCGCGTCGGAGTGGTTGCTCTGCAAGTGGGTCACGGCGGTGAGGATCGTGTGCCGGACCGAAGCCGGGGCCGCGGCCGTGAGGTTGTTGATCAGCGGCTGGGTCGCCGGCTTGCCGAGCAGGCCGAGCAGGGACACCAGCACGAGCAGCCCGGGGAAGATCGCCAGGATGCCGTAGTAGGTGAGCGTGGCCGCCCGGTCCGGCAGGCAGTCCCGCCGGAACTCCGCGGCCGAACGCCGGCCCGCGGCAAGCCACGCGCGGTGCCCGAGGTGGGCGCGCTGGCCCGCGGCCTCCTGGCCGGGCGGCGCCGCGGCTAGGCCCCCTTGCTCGCGGTCGGCGGGGCCGCTCCCGATTTGGCCCGCTTGGCGTCGACCCGGCGGTGGCGCCGGGCGGTGATGCGCAACTGGATGATGCGCCCGGTCCCCGGAATGACCACGATCAGCGCCCCGGCCACGGCGGCTAGCAGCAGCCCGACGCCGATCGGCACGCTGGCGTGCGCGCCGAAGAACGAGATGCTCGTGCGCCGCAAGTTCATCAGGATGAAGATCAGGAGCAGGAGCAGGATGACCGCGGACACGCCGAACGTGACCCAGAGCCCCCCGGCGCGGGTCCGTCGCAGGACATGCTGACGGGGCGCTGTCCCGGCCGCGGGAGCCGCGGCCGGCGGCTGGCCGTTGGGAACTGGCGGCTGCGCGACCTCGGGCGTTGCCGGGACCGTTCGCTCGTCGGCCTGACCGACCGGCGGCTGTTCGCTCATCGGACCACCTCCTGGGTGTCATCGACCAGCGCAAGCGCCGCAGCAACGATGCTGCCGCCGCCTCAGGTCAAAGAAGAGGTAGCGATCTGGCCATGGGCTCGTGCCTAACCCGTGGCACCTGGCTTAAACGCCGTGGACAGCCCTCAGGGCATAAACCCAAAGTATTTTCAAGGATACGCCTCGTGGCGAACCGGTCTCAGCGGGCCCGGATCGAGTGCGGGCCGCTGGGCGTGGGCTGGCGCGCGGCGACGCTCTCCACGATCGACGTGGTTGGCTTCTGGTCCGGCGGCGGTCCGCCGCCCTCGGGCAGAGTGCCGCCGGGTGTTCGGCTCGGAACCGGGAGGGCCGTCCCGGACCGCAGATGACTGAGCACCGGGGCGCGGGCCACCATGATCACGCCGACCACCAGCGCCACCAGGCCCGCCGCTTGGAGGGCCAGCTTGCCCGGTGAGATCTCGATCACGTCGCCGAAGACCACGACGCCGAGCAGGATCCCGGCTATGGGCTCGGCCGCGGTGATCGCGGGGAGCGAAGAGGGCAGCGGCCCGGCGCTGAACGAGTTCTGCATCAGCCAGTTGGCGATCAGGGCCGCGGCCAGCAGGCAGTACGGGGGCCAGTTGGTCACCAGCCCGGCCAGCGAGTGGGCGTCCATGATCTGCACGGTGCGGCGGGTCAGTGCGTCGGAGATGCCGAAAACCAGGCCGGCGCCGGTGCCGGTCAGCGTGGCCCGGATCGGCCCGCAGCGGCGGTGGCCCGCGTGGATGAAGCAGTAGGCGACCACGGCCACCCCGGCGGCGGCGGGCCAGTCCGCGAACGAGCCGAACGAGACCGCGGGGGTGCCCTTCGTGCGCGGGAGCGACAGCGCGGCCACGCCGCAGGCCAGGATCACCGCGCCGGCTAGCTCGGTGAAGCGCAGCCGCTGGTGGGCCAGGGGCACGGCCAGGGCCAGGGCGAAGATCAGGCTGGTGGCCAGCAGCGGCTCGTACAGCGTCAGGTCCAGGTGGCCGACGCACCACGCGGACAGCAACTGCCCGCAGATCATCACGCTCACGCCGAGCACCCAGCGGGGCCGGTGCAGCAAGTCCAGGATTAGCCGGAGCCGGAGGAAGTAAGCCTGCGGTTCCTGCTGGGCGGCACGCTGCTGTAGGACGAAGCCTGCTCCGAGCAGCATCGCCGCTACCAGCGTGATCGCAATTACCATGGTTCTCCGCTACTAGTATGGCGCGTTAGCTGCGGTCTGTTGCCTCTGCCTGGCCCATTGGCTACGGCCAGGGCCGGGTTTGCCCGGTTGCGGCCGGGGCTGGCCCGGCCGGGCCACGCCTGGCGCGCACGGTTGCCCGGCCCGCCGACGATCACCGCGAGTGCGAGGGCGGTGCCGCTCCGGAAGCGTATCCCGGCGGCGGCGCACGCGGGTGCGGCCCGGACAAAATGACCCCTATGGATGTCGCCCGCGGCGATCTTCCCGAAGCTCTCAGTCACGGCCCACCCCGTCTAACCTGCTTTCTTTCCACGACGGCTCGCCCCGGTCGCTGGGTTCACCGGTTTGCAGGATTAACGGCTCGCCGGGCCGTCCGGGCCTGGATTCCCCCGGGCCCCGATGAGCTGAGTCGCGGCTACCCCGGGGCGACCGCTCTAACCGCCCGGGTGGTGATAACCCGCGAGCCGCGCCGGACCGCCCGCCATGCCCCGTATGCCCGCGACGTGCCGCCGGTGTCGCGACGCGCCCGCCGTGTCCGGCGGCACGCAGGCCGGGCCCGGTCCAGGCCGGTTCCTCGCCGGGAGGCGCCCCGGCGCCGACCGGTGCTCGCGGGAGCTGCGGCGCGTGACCACGACGAGCTAGGAAAGAAAATTCTTCCGGACAGTTCTTATAGTCTTGACAATTACATTTGTCGGTGACACGGTTATGGCATGCAAGATGTCGCAGTGATCGAGGATGCCGCGGCCGCGGAGGTCTCGCTCGATCCGATCCGGGCTCGGATGCTCGCGGAACTGGCCGAGCCACACACCGCGACCACACTCGCGGCGCGGCTTGGGCTTGCTCGGCAGAAGGTCAACTACCACGTCAAGACCCTTGAGCAGCACGGTCTGGTGGAGTTGGTCGAGGAGCGTCGCAAGGGCAACATGACCGAGCGGGTCGTGCGGGCTTCCGCCGCGGCCTATGTGATCTCGCCGGCCGCGCTCGCCGCGGTCGCGCCCGATCCGGCCCGGTCGCCCGATCGCCTGTCCGCGCGCTGGTTGCTCGCGCTCGCCGCGCGGCTCGTTCGGGAGACGGGCGCGCTCATCAACGGGGCGGCGCGGGCCAACAAGCCGCTCGCCACATTCGGGCTCGACGCCGAAGTGCGGTTCGCGAAGCCGGCTGATCGCGCCGCGTTCGTGGGTGAGCTCACAGACGCGCTCACCGGAATTATCAGTAAATACCAGACCAAAACTGGTCGGCCGCACCGCCTTATCGTCGCGGTGCACCCGAGCATCACCGAAGACGCCGACCCGCCAGCAGAGGAGCAGCAGTCATGACGCATCCATTCGAGGTACGCGACGAGTTCACCGTCGACGCCACGCCGGACGAGGTGTGGGAGGCGATCGCGTCGGGGCCGGGAGTCGACTCCTGGCTCATGGGGCGCACCGAAATCGATAGCGCCAGCAAGACCAGCACGTTCAACATGTTCGGCGAGGTGTCCAGCTCCAGCATCACGGTCTGGGAACCCGGTCACCGCTACGCGACGCAGGAGGACAAGAACCCGGACGGCACGTTCATGGCCTTCGAGTGGCTCATCGAGTCGCGCGACGGCGGCGGCGCGGTGGTGCGCGTTGTGCACAGTGGTCTCCTCGGCGAGAACTGGGAGGCCGAATACAACGGCCTGTCCGTCGGCGACCACGCCTACATGACGAAGCTCGCCGTCTACCTGAAGCACTTCGCACCGCGCACCGCGAAGGGCTCGCTGTTCATGCCGGGGCCGATCACCAAGGACTCGTGGGCGGCCATGACGGCGGCGATCGGCGTCAGCGCGGACGCGGCGGACGGTCAGCCGGCGCGGCTCAGCGTGCCCGGGATCGAGCCGGTCGACGGCACCGTGGAGTTCGTGGGATCGCCGAGCTTCGTGGGCATGCGTACCGACGACGCGATGTACATGCTGATCCACGGCTACAACGACATGGTCTTCGCGACCGCGCACTACTTCGACGACCGCGACCCGTCGACCGAGACCGAGGCGTGGCAGAACTGGCTCGGCGGCCTCGCGGCCTGATCAACGCACACCGGCCGGTCGGAACTGGATGCTGATCCGGGGCTCGATCGGCCGGCGCGTTTTCGAATGGCTACCCAGGCACTCATGAAACACGGGCAGGGCCGGTTCTCGGGGCGTCTAGGCCGGTTCCTCGCCGGGCCGGCGGTGGATCGGCTCCCGCCCGGGTGGCTGGCCGGGCCGGGGCCGGGCCGGCGCGGGCTTGATGTGGCCAACCTGGGGTTTATCCGCCGAGACGGTCAGTTTTTCGCCGTGGTGTGAGATCTCGAGCGGGTCGCCGTGCACGAGCGTGTAGGTGGCCGACGCGGGGGTGACCTCGATCCGCAGCCGGCGCCCCCGCAGCAGCAGCGTGAACGCGAGCCGGGCCAGGCCCTCGGGCAGCCGCGGCGCGAGGTGGATCTCGCCGCTCTGGTGCCGCAGGCCCCCGAACCCGCCGACCAGCGCGAGCCAGGTGCCGGCCAGCGAGGCGATGTGGACGCCGTCGCGGGTGTTGTGCTCCAGGTCCCGCAGGTCCATGAGCGCGGCCTCGCCGAGGTAGTCGAAGGCCAGGTCCAGGTGCCCGACCTCGGCGGCGATCACGGCCTGCGTGCAGGCGGACAGCGAGGAGTCCCGCACGGTGAGCGGCTCGTAGTAGTCGAAGTTCGCCAGCTTCTGCTCTGGGGTGAACTCCATGGAGCGCAGCTGCATGGCCAGCACCAGGTCGGCCTGCTTCACGACCTGCTTGCGGTACAGGTCGAAGTAGGGGAAGTGCAGCAGCAGCGGGTACTGGTCGGGCGAGGTGGCGGCGAAGTCCCAGACCCGGTGCCGGGTGAACCCCTCGGCCTGCGAGTGCACTCCGAGCGTCTGATCGAACGGTATGTGCATCTGCTTGGCCGCGTCGCGCCAGCCGGACGACTCCTCGACGTCGACGCCGAGTTCCCTGGCCCGGTCCGGGTACTGCTTCACCACGTCGGCCGCGGCGACCAGGTTCTGCCGGGCCATCAGGTTGGTGTAGACGTTGTCGTCGGCGATCGCGCTGTACTCGTCCGGGCCGGTGACCCCGTCGATGTGGAACCGCCCCTGGTTGTCGTGATGGCCCAGGGACCGCCACAGCCGCGCGGTCTGGACCAGCAGGTCCATGCCCTCGCCGCGGCGGAACTCCTCGTCGCCCGAGGCGTCCGTGTAGCGGATCACCGCGTCGGCGATGTCGGCGTTGACGTGGAACGCCGCGGTGCCGGCGGGCCAGTAACTCGAGCACTCCTGGCCGGCGATCGTCCGCCACGGGAACGCGGCGCCCGCCAGGCCGAGCTGGGCGGCCCGCTCGACGGCCGTCGGGATCGTGCTGTGCCGCCAGCGCAGCGCGTTGGCGGCCGCGTCCGGAGCCGTCATCGTGAGCACCGGAAGCACGAACGACTCGGTATCCCAGAACGCGTGCCCGTCGTACCCCGGCCCGGTCAGGCCCTTGGCCGGGATGGCCCGGTTCTCCGCCCGCGCGCCGGCCTGCAGCACGTGCCACAGCGCGAAGCGAACGGCCTGCTGCACCTCGGTGTCGCCGTCGACCTCGACGTCGGCCCGGTCCCAGAACTCGTCCAGGTACTGGCGCTGCTCGGCCAGCAGGCCGTCCCAGCCGCCCTGCTTGGCCGCGGACAGCGCCGCGTACACCTGGTCCCGGACGCCCGGCAGGGACCGATAGCCGGACCAGCCGTAGGCCACGAACTTGATCACGCGGAGCTTCTGCCCGGGCTGCAGCATCGCGGACGCGGTGACCAGGCCGCCGTCGGTGAAGGCCCGGCAGTCGAGCTCGGCCTTGACCGGGCACTCGATCATGTGGTCCATGCCCGCGCCCACCCGCAGCTTGCTGACCTTCGTGCTGTGCACCAGCAGGACCAGCTGGCCCTCGGAGTTGTGGAACTCGTCCTCCAGCGGGTGGGCCAGCACGGCGGCCGCCCGCGGGTCGCCGTTGGCCGCCGGCAGCTGCTCGTTCACCAGCAGCTCGGACTGCACGGCGATGCGGGCCGGCGCACCGACCGGCTCGACCTCGTAGCAGATCGCCCCGATGGCCCGCTGAGTGAACGACACCATCCGGATCGACGAGACCCGGACCCGCTTGCCGGCGGGCGAATCCCACTCGGCGTGGCGGTTCAGCACCCCGGCGCGGAAGTCGAGCAGCCGCTCGTGCGAGCGAAGCTTGCCGTAACGGACATCGAACGCCTCGTCGTCCACGAACAGGCGGATCAGCTTGCCGTTAGAGACGTTGATGATCTCTTGGCCGGACTCCGGGAAGCCGTAGCCGGACTCGGCGTAGGGCAGCGGCTTCGCCTCGTAGACCCCGTTGAGGTAGCAGCCGGGCAGGCCGTGCGGTTCGCCCTCGTCCAGGGTGGCCCGCCAGCCCACGTGGCCGTTGGCCAGCGCGAACACCGACTCGGTCTGCGCGAGCAGGTCCAGGTCGAGCTCGGTCTCCCGCAGGTGCCACGGCTCGACCGTGAACGCTTCCTGGAGGATCACTTGCGGTCCAGCAGTTCGGCGAGGTCACTCACCACGGTGTCGGCGCCGTGCTGTTTCAGCTCCGCGGCCTGCCCGACCCGGTCGACGCCGACCACGAACCCGAACCCGCCGGCCCGGCCCGCGGCCACCCCGGCCAGCGCGTCCTCGAACACGACCGCGCCGGTCGGCTTGAGCCCGAGGGCCTTGGCCCCGGCCAGGAACGTGTCGGGTGCGGGCTTGCCCCGCAGGTGGTCCCGCTCGGCGACGATGCCGTCGATCCGCGCCTCGAACAGGTCGTCGATGCCCGCCGCGACCAGCACATCGTGGCAGTTGGCGCTGGACGAAACCACCGCGCGCCGCAGTCCCGCGTCCCGGACGGCCCTGACGTACCTGACCGAGCCCGGGTACGCCTCCACGCCGTCGTCGTGGATCATCTTCAGCACGATCTCGTTCTTGCGGTTGCCCAGGCCGTACACGGTGTCCGCGTCGGGCGGGTCATCCTCGTGGCCCTCGGGCAGGTCGATGCCGCGGGACTGCAGGAACGATCGGGTCCCGTCGGCGCGGGGCTTGCCGTCGACGTACTCGTCGTAGTCCGCCACCGGGTCAAACGGGACAAAGGGTACGCCGGTCTGCCCGGCTCGTTCGCGCAGGAAGTCGTCGAACATCTGTTTCCAGGCCGCGTCGTGCACCTTCGCGGTCTCGGTCAGCACGCCGTCCAGGTCGAACAGGCACCCGCGGATGCCATCAGGAAGTCCCAGCACGCGTCCAGCGTACGGTCCCGGCTTCACCACCCGTAGATCCGCACCGGAAGTTCATGCATCGGCACCTCGCTCGGCCCGGGATGCGTCACCATCACGACGATGTCGTCGGGGTCGCGGCCCTCCACGGCCTTGGCCGAGTCGGTGGCCCGGGTGTCGCGGTGCGCCGATAGCTCCTTCAGTACGCGCTCGCACCGGTCCAGGTCCGCTTCGTCGGCCGCGGTCCAGATGACGTACTGGGGCCCGACGCCGCCGAGCGAGTGCACCGCCCCGCTGCCCATGGACCGCAGGATCAGCTGCGATCCTTCCCGGCTGGCCAGCAGCGCGGCGGTCGCGCTGCGGTCGAGCACCTCCAGGTCGAGCACCTCCCGGTAGAAGTTCACCGATCTGTCCAGGTTCTGCACGAACATGACCGCCGAGCTGAGCCGGGCACCGTTGGCCATCTGCTGACTCCATTCGCGGGTTACGTCACGGAGCGGGCGGGGCGAACCAGGGATCCCCCAGCGGGAACAGGTAGCGGTCCGCGATGTGGTTGAGCACCCGCCTGGCTTGCCGGAACCTGTCCGCCACGTCGGCCACGATGGCGAGCCGGGCGGTGCGGGCCGGCGCCAGGTTCCAGGCGGCGCGGTACCACTGGGCGCCAAGGTACTCCAGCAACTCGATCGCCGGCGCCTCAGCCAGCGTGTCGTGCTCCCGCGCGGGCACCTGGCCCGCGCGCAGCAAACGGGCCACGTTGACCGGCCCGAACGCGTGCGCCGCGGCGTAGTCGGGAAACACCCCGGCCAGGAACAGCGCCACGTCACCCAGGCGGCGGTAGGCGCCGGGCCGCTGCGCCTCTGGCACCTCGCCGAGCAACCCCGCCATCCGGGGCAGGTCGAGTTCGCTGACCCGCCGCGGCCGCCGCGGGCCGCGGCCCGGCCGGGTCCCGGGCGGACCGCCGGCCGTCTGCTGCGGCGCGACGGAGGACCTGGTGAACGAGCCGAGCAGTTCGGCCAGGAACAGCCGCCGGGCGGCCGAGGCGAGGAAGTCGCGCAGTTGCGGGGTGTCGAACAGGGGCACCCGCTGGCGGTCGCCCGAACGCTCGGTCACGTGGCTCATGGACGGCAACTCCGCGGCGGCCCGGTGCACGGCCACGGCGAAGATCAGGAACGGGGAGGCGAGCGAGGCCGGGGCGGCCGGCCCGAGGGCCGGGGCAGCGTTTCCACGGACGGCCGTTCCCGCGGCCGGGCCGAACACGGCCTGGAATACGCGCGGATCGCCGATCAGCAAGGGGACGTCCTCCGGGCGGCCCCGCAGCCGGGCCGCGCCCGCCGCCGCCCGGGTCGGCCCGGTCAGGCCCTGGGTGACCGCGACCAGCAGCGCCAGATCCGCGTCGGTGAGATGGTCCGCATAGCCGCTGCCTACCAGGCTGCTGTCCACCAGATCACGATAACTCGCCGGCCGCGCCCGGGCCCCGGGCCGCCGGGTGGGGTTCGCGCCTGGCGCCGCGGCCCGCCGGCGGGGTACCCATGAAGACATGCCTGAGATCAGCGACTTCATCCGCGGGATGCCCAAGGCCGAACTGCACCTGCACATCGAGGGAACTCTCGAGCCCGACCTGGCGTTCACGCTGGCCGAGCGCAACCACGTGGCGCTGCCCGCGGCGAGCACGGCCGCGCTGCGCGCGTCATACGACTTCGACGACCTGACCTCGTTCCTGGCCGCCTACTACGCCGGCATGCACGTGCTGCTGACCGCCGACGACTTCTACGACCTGGCCTGGGCCTACCTGGAACGGGCCCACCACGAGAACGTGCGCTACGTGGAGATGTTCTTCGACCCGCAGGCGCATACCGGGCGCGGCGTCGCGTTCGCGGCCGCGATCGGCGGCCTGCGCCGCGCGATCGAGGAGGCGCGGCGGCGGTTCGGCCTGCGGGCGCAGCTCATCATGTGCCTGCTGCGCGACCACTCGGCCGAGTACGGGATGGCGACGCTGGTGCAGTCGCTGCCCTACCGCGAGTGGATCGTCGGCGTCGGCCTGGACTCCGACGAGAGGGGCAACCCGCCGGAAAAGTTCGCCGCGGTGTTCCGGCGGGCCCGGGCCGAGGGGTATCAGATCACGATGCACTGCGACACCGACCAGGAGAATTCCGTCGAGCACATCCGCCAGTGCCTGGAGGCCATCGGGGTTGACCGGATCGACCACGGCGTGAACATCCTGGAGAGCGAGTCGCTCACCGCCGACCTGCGGCGGCGCGGCCTGGGCCTGACCGTGTGCCCGATCTCCAACCGGTGGTGCACCGGGGACCTGAAGGCGGCGCAGATCGCGGAACTGCTCAAGCTCGGCGTCCGGGTCACGGTGAATTCCGACGACCCGGCCTATTTCGGGGGATACGTGACCGACAACCTGATTGAGACACAGCGGGCGGCCGGGCTGGGTTCCGCCGACATGCTGGCGCTGCAGCGCAACGCGATCGAGATCGCCTGGCTGCCCGAGCCGGTCAGGGACGAGCTGCTGGCCGGGATCGACCGGTACGCGGCCGGCGCGACCGAGCCGGGCGGGCCATGACCCGCTGGATCCTGCACGTC
>DATAVV010000295.1:0-15560 GCA_036267555.1 Streptosporangiaceae bacterium
CGGCGGTGTCTTCATGCCGAACAGGCAAACTTCCAAGGAGGACACCATGGCGCTACGCGTCCCCAAGGCCGAGCTTCCCGCCGAGCTCAGGGAAAACATGATCAGGCAGCTTGGTGCCGTGCCCGAACCGGTCGAGGTGTCGTACAACAATCCCAAGGTGGCCAGGTCCAGCCAGGAGCTCTCGGCCGGGGTGGCCGCGTGGGACGCGGTGGAGGCGAGCCTCAAGACGTTCGCGCACATGGCCGTCGCGGCGCAGGTGGGCTGCAGCTGGTGCCTCGACGTCAACTACTTCCTGGCGCTGAACCACGACCTGGACCTGGTCAAGGCGAGCCAGGTGCCGCGCTGGCGGGAGTCGGAGGTGTTCACGCCGCTGGAGCGGGACGTGCTCGAGTACGCCGAGACCATGACGAACACCCCGACGACCGTGACCGACGAGCTGTCGGCGGCCCTGCTGGAGCGGCTCGGCCCGGCGGCGCTGGTCGAGCTCACCGTGTTCATCGGCTTTGCCAACCTGGCGGGCCGGGTCAACACCGCGCACGGCATCACGTCGTAGGGCTACTCCGACGCGTGCGAGATCCCGCTGGCCGCGCGTCCCGAGAAGCCCGGCGTCGTGTCCACGGCATGACCGGCGACCCGTTCGTCGCTCATCGCAGCCTGCTGTTCACGGTCGCCTACGAGATGCTCGGGTCGGCGGCCGACGCGGAGGACGTGGTGCAGGAGTCCTGGCTGCGGTGGGCCGGCGTCGACCGCTCGCAGGTGCGTGACCCGCGGGCGTACCTCATCAGGGTCGTCACCCGCCAGGCGCTCAACCGGCTGCGGACGTTGTCGCGCAGCCGCGAGGAATACGTGGGCGAGTGGCTGCCGGAACCGCTGCTGACCAGCCCCGATATCGCCGAGGACGTCGAACTTGCGGAAAGCGTCTCGATCGCGATGCTGACCGTGCTGGAAACGCTCGGGCCGGAGGAGCGGGCGGTGTTCGTGCTGCGCGAGGTCTTCGAGATGCCCTACGGCGAGATCGCCGAGGCCGTCGGGAAGCCCGCGGGCACAGTGCGGCAGATCGCGCGGCGGGCACGCGAGCACGTGGCGGCCCGGCGGCCGCGGGTGCGGGTGAGCCGGTCGGAGCAGCAGGCCGTGGTGGAGCGGTTCCTGGCCGCGCTGCGAACCGGGCGGTTGCAGGACCTGATGGAGGTCATGGCGCCGGACGTGGTCCTGATCGCCGACGGAGGCGGGCTCGCGGGCGCCGCGCTGGTCCCGGTGCACGGGGCCGAACGGGTCGCGAGGGTGCTCGCGCGCGCGAGCCGGTCCGCGTTCGCGTCGGCGGCCGTGTGGCTCAACGGCGCTCCTGCGGGCCGGATCGAGGTCGCCGGCGAGCCGGCCGCGGTGAGCCTGGTGGTGGAGGACGGCCGGGTCACCCGGGTGTACCTGGTCCGGAACCCGCGAAAGCTGACGCGGCTGGATGAGCCGGCCGACCTCGCCAGGTAAGCCCGAGGAATGACCTTCCTAGTCCAGATTGGCGAGCGCGGCGGACAAGGTAGCCGCGACCTCGGGCGTACTGGCGGCGTACAGTGCCTGGCCAAGCAGTGTGCGTGGTCCCGGCCCGGACAGCCATCGGTCGACTTGACGCGACCATTCCGTGTCTGGCTTGTGGCGCTTGCGGATCAGCCAGGCCAGGTGCAGCGCTGCAGCCTCAGTGGCGTCGGTCTCCCACGCGCGCAGGTATGAATCGGCCGGGATGCCGAGATGTCCGGCTGCTTCGAGCACGTCGAGGACAGTGAGCTTGACCGGATGCCAGTACCCGGCAATGACCGCCTGCCACAGCGCGCTCATGTACCTGGCCATTGCCTCCTGCTGTTCTTGCGGCCAGTCTCGCCACCGCTGGCCCATGACCATGAACAGATTCCAGAGGATGTTGAATTCGCCGGCCGCGACAAGCTCGAGGATTCGGGGCAGGTAGTACCACAGGTCATCCGGGGTGCCCCAGGTCCAGGCGGATGCATTGAGTATGAATGTGGAAAGCAGTTCGCCGTCAAGGTCATGCAGAGGGGTCCGGGCCAGTGCTCTGGCCTCCTCTGGCGACACGCAGTGATCGCAGGCATCGAACTCGATCTCAGCCCGGCGGGAGCGGCTCGCGAACGCGTCATAGAGGGCACTGACGGCCTCGTTAAGTCCATTGAGCTGATCAGGCATATCCGGAACCCTGGGGCTCGGTCCTACCGCTGCGAACTAGCGGCAGGCGACGGGAGTTCTTGCTTGGCGGTTGCTCGCGCGGCTCACGAGTCAGAGACCGTGGTCCGGACCTCCGCCACAAAGGCCCGCCACTCCCGCGCGCCGAAGAGCAGCGTCCCGCCCGCTGGGCTCTTGGAGTCCCGGACGGCGACGATGCCGGGCAGATTGGTGGCGACTTCAACGCAGTTGCCTTGCGTGCCGCTGTGGCTGCTCGTGCGCCAGATAGCGCCGGCAAGTAACCCGGAGGCGGGCTGGTTCGCGGTGGGCATCACGTATCCCTGGCTACCTCTTCGATCAGGCGCACCGTTGCGGCCGTGGAGAGCGCCGATGCGCGCAGGTGCTCAAACGACAGGGTATAACGCGCAACCTCGCCGGCGCTCTCCAGATATATCCCGCCGGTTTGCCCTTCCAGGTAGACCACACCGAGGTCGGGTGCTTCGGGAAACTTCATGATGACAAACGGGCCGCTGGCCGCGGCGTGCGCGCCGGCGGCGAACGGCAGCACCTGGAGGTTGACGTTGGGCTGGCCGGAGCCAATCTCCCTGAGGTAGCCAAGCTGAGCCTTCATGACCTGCGGGCCGCCGACCAGTTGGCGCAGGGTGCCTTCGCTGAGGATGGCCCAGAACTGAAGCGGCGCGTCGCGGCTGAGGATCTGCTGCCTGGTGAGACGGGCTTGGACGTATTGCTCTCGCTGGTCCTGGGTCTCAGCCACGAGGCTCGCCGCGGCGATGGCCCGTGCGTAGTCCTCGGTCTGCAGCAGGCCCGGGACCAGTTGCGCCTCGTAGGTCCAGATGGCCTGGGCGCTGGCTTCCAGACTGATGAAGTCCTGGTAGGCATCGTCTAGGACGTGGCTGTACGACTGCCACCAGCCGGCCTGGCTGGCCTGCCGGGCAATGGTCAGCAGCGCATCGGCGCGGCGCTGTTCCACGCCGTACTCGCTGAGCAGTTCCCGTAGCTCCTTGGGACGGATACCGCGCTGGCCGGTTTCTATGCGGCTGATCTTGGAACGGTCGCATTCCAGGATGCGGGCCGCGTCATCGAGGGCGTAACCGGCTTCCTCGCGGAGACGGCGCAAGGAAGCTCCGAGGAGCCTTCGGCGGACTGGCGGCACGTCAGGCATGGGCTCGCCTTCTGGTCAACCCGGTTATCTGAGGAACTTGGCACTTTTGCCCTTGGCGCCGTTGCCAAACGCATTCGTATGCGGGAGGCTTGCCCGAGCATGCTATGCCATGTCAAGTCTTCCGACAGACGAAACGGTAACCCTCACGTGGACGACCTCAGCACCAGCGAGATGGAGCGTTCGGCGTCCCCAGACGCCTGGGCGCCGGTTCCACCCCGTCACCATGGCCACAACCTGCTGCGCTGGACCCGGCACACCACGATCACGCTCGGAGCGCTGGAGGGTGCCGTACCCTCAGCCCGCGCCCACGTGCGGCAACTTCTGCGGGAATGGAACCACGCCGGGCTGGGCGAAGACGCTGGCCTGGTGGCCTCGGAGCTTGTCACCAACGCCGTCCGCGCGTCCGCCGGACTCGGCCCGGCCATCGCCCCCGTGCGAATATGGCTCGGGTCAGATACGCACTGCGTGCTGCTCGCCGTCGCGGACGCGAGCCCGCGGTCCCCGGTGCGGTTGAACCTGGCTCCGGACGCCGAGGGCGGTCGTGGGTTAGCGCTCGTCGAAGCGTTAAGCACCCGATGGGGCTGGCACCCCACGACAATGGCCACGCTGGTCAAGGTCGTCTGGGCGGAATGGCGCGGGTAATGTGCGAGCATGCATGGCTTACGGCGGTGTATCAGCGCCTCCGCCGCCGCCCTGCTGTTGCTGTGCGAGGGATGCAGCGGCGGATCGGCTGGTGCACCGCAGGTACGCCTGAACGCGGGTCCAGCCGACGCGCCGTTCGACACCCCGGTCCACATCACCGCCAGTGGTCTTTCGCGACCGGCCCCACCGTTCAGGCGGTGGCCCGTGACGGCTTTGCTAGCACCCTTTTCACACCGGGCAGGGTCCGGCCCGGCGCTCTCCCGCCGTGGTCGTTATCGGCGGCTCGGATGGCGGCGAGGAGACCTTTACCGCCGGAGCGCTGGCGCTGCTCGGGTACCCGGCCTTGGCGCTGGGTACTTCCAGGAACCGGGCCTGCCGACGTGCCTGTGCGACATTCCCCTGGAGTACTTCGCCCGAGCCGTGCGCTGGCTCCGCGCCCAGCCGTGGCCCAAGGCCGCCCGGTCGTGCTGTTGGGTGCGTCCCGCGGCGCCGAGGGCGCGGCCTGGACCTCTCACGGCAAGCCGCTGCCCGGGGGAGAGATACCGGTCGGCGACATCCGCGTGCCGTGCTTGTATCCACCGCCCCCGGCGGGCCCAGGGGCGGGACGGGTGGCGGTTGACCGCGTTAACGAAAAGTGATATCACTTTTTTTGAAAGGGCCGCCCAGCGTGGCCCGTGTTGCGGTCACAGGAGGCAATCCGATGCAGCCAGATGTTGTTTCTTCTGGTCCGATAATCGTCACGACGACAGAGAACATCCCGGGTGCCACGGTGGTGAAAACGATCGGCCAGGTGTTTGGCCTCACCGTCCGGTCCCGGAGCCTGGGCGGCAACATCGCCGCCTTGCTCAAGAGCCTCGCCGGGGGAGAGATCAGGTCGTACGTCAAGCTCAACGAGGACTCCCGGCGGCAGGCGCTCGACCGCATGGTGGAGAACGCCGCGGCCATGGGGGCCAACGCCGTGACCATGATGCGCTTCGACTCCACTGAGATGGGCCGGAGCATGAGCGAGATCGTGGCCTATGGCACCGCCCGCGTGATCGAGCGGGCCGCAACGCCCGCCACGAGCGCTCAGGGCTGAGCGGAGACGGCCATGGGCATCGTGGACTGGGTCGTCATCGCGGTCGTCGTCGCGGGGATAGTGATCGCGCTCTTCGGCTGGGACAGGTACCGGGGCAGCCGGAAGAAGACCGACGGTTCATTCCAGCCGACGAGCGAGGTGTTCGTCGACCCCGCGACGGGCCAGCGGACGCGAGTCTGGTCCGACCCGGCCGGGCAGCGGGAGTACCGCCGCGAGTGATGACCGGCGGGCCTCGGGTAGCGTCCTGGCGTGCGCGCCTTCTTCGAGCCGGCCGGAACGGGTAGCTTCGTGGCCACGCCCGCGGCCGCGGGGCCGTGGGATAAGCGGGCTCAGCACGGCGGCCCGCCGTCCGCCCTCGCCGCGCGGGCGCTGGAACGCCACGAACCGGACGCGGGCCAGCGCCTGGCCCGGGTGGCCGTGGACATCCTGCGTCCGGTGCCGGTGGGGAAGGTGACGCTGAGGACGCGTACCGTCCGGCCCGGGCGGCGGGTGGCCATGCTGGAAACCGTTGTCGAGGCCGACGGCCAGGAGGTCTTGCACGCGCGGGGGTGGCGGATCGCGTTCCCCGGCGGGCCGGTGCCCGTGACCGCGCCCCACGCGCCGCCGCCGATCCCGGCCGAGCAGGCGGGGCCCACGTTCGCGGGCGCGAACCTGGACGGTTACCTCACGGCGGTCGACTGGCGCTGGGTCGAGGGCACCGGCTTCGACACGCCGGGCCCGGCCGTGGTCTGGGGGCGCCCGAAGATCCCGCTGGTCGCGGGCGAGGAAACCAGCCCGATGTGCCGCGCGCTGCTGGTCGCGGACTCGGGCAGCGGGGTGAGCGCCGTGCTCGACGCGACGAAGTTCCTGTTCATCAACGTGGACCTGACCGTCGTCCTGCACCGGGATCCGGCCGGCGAGTGGCTGCTGCTCGACGCGGCCACGACCATCGGGGACCAGGGCACGGGCCTGGCGCGGACGGCGCTCTCCGACCAGCAGGGGCGGTGTGGCGGCGCGGTGCAGACGCTGCTGGTGACGCCGCGCTGACCAGCGCGCTTCTGGCCGCTCGTCAGCCCAGGGCGAGCCAGCGTACGCCGTGGGCCGCCAGGAGTCCGGACTCGGCCGCGGTCAGCGCGCGGCGGCGGGTGAGCGCGGCGATCAGGGCGGCGCGGTCCCAGCCCAGGCGCTCGCGGATGACCGGCGCGGCACCGGGCGGGAGGACCAGGTCCTCGATGACGGCGGCCGCCTCCGCGGTCAGCCATGGGTCCCGGTTCAGGGCCGCGGCCAGGTCCAGGCCGTGCGCGGCCAGTTCCACCACGCGGGTGCGCAGGAACTCGGTCAGCAGCATCAGGTCGCCGTGCCGGGTCCGCACGACGCGGCCCGGCGGCGCGGCGCGGACCAGTGCCCAGGCCTCGCGCCGGGCCCGGGTGAAGTCCGCGGCCAGATCACCGGCGGCCACGCGCGAGGCGCCGCGCTGGGCGGTGGCGATCCGGTCGGCGTTGGTGTCGGGGGAGAACCGGTGATCGGGCCGGTAGTAGCCGAGCGCGGGCACGAGTTGTCCGGCGCGATCCGGCTCGGGGCCGGTCAGCATGTGCGACAGCCGGCCGACCGCGCCCGTGACGTGGTGGAGCAGTTCCCCTGCGGTCCACGGCGGGCACGGGCTGGGGCGGGCGAAGGCCGCGCCGGTCTCCGCCGACACCGCCGACGACAGGCGTTCGGACTCGGCCAGGAAAGCCAGGCCCGCCGGGCTGTCCGGCACCGGCGTGCCGGGATCGGGCGGGGCGGTCACGGGGCCACGATGCGGCCGGGCAGGCGGAGCACGGTGCGGGCCGGCCGTGGCCTAATGCGGCGCCAGGCGATCGCGCTCCCGGCAACCCAGCGGCGCATGGCAGCCTCACTTTTCTGGTGATTGCGGCCGATTAGTAACAGTACTCAGTCGACCACGATCACGGAGAAGCTTGCCGGGCTCAGCCCAGTCCGGCGGGCGGTCAGGCCGAGGGCAGGGCCACGGTGTTGCTGACGGACAGGCCGTGGGCGGCGGTGGGCATCAGCACGACCCGGTAGCCGCGGCCGGGACCGCCGCCGGGACCACTGGGGCGGACCGCGAAGCCGGCCTGCCGGCCGTGATCCAGGGTGCGCTGCTGCACGTCCATCCAGTGATTGCCGGTCATGACCTGCAGCATGACCGTGTCGCCGGGGGATGCGAGCGGGCTGGCCGCGGTGACCATGCCCATCTGTCCGTGCGGGCCGACGGTGACGCGGGCCGAGACCGGGGGCAGCACCACGACGAGCACGGGCTGGCTCGTCGACCCGTCCGGGCCGGACAGGCGGAACGCGGCGTTCGTGGCGAGCCCGGAAACCGTCACGGTGGCGCTGCCGTTGCCACCGGTCGTCGCGCTGCCGACGGGGTGCCAGCCCGGCTGGCCGGCCGCGAGTTCCAGCAACGTCAGCGTCGCGCCGCCGACGGGCTCGTTCGTGCCGGTCAGCCGCGCGGTGAACGCGTCGTTGCCGTCGGCCGGGATCCGGCTCTGGGTGGCCGACAGGCTCAGCCGCACGGTCCCGGCCGGCGGCGGGCCGGCCGAGCCCGGCGCGGGCGGGGCGGACGTCGCGGGCGAGGCTGATCCGCCCGGCGCGGGCGAGGACACCGCCGGGCCGCCGGGACGGGCACCGCCCCGGACCGGATGGTGCGGGCGGGGGACGCCGGCGAACCCCAGCGCCCGGTTGGCCGCCTGCTGCAGCGGCATGGGCAGGTTCGTGGTGTACGCGGCCGCGGCGAACCCGGCGGCCGCGGCGAGCGTGACGGCCGCCGCCAGCCGGCTCACCGGGCGCCGCCGCGGCGCGCGCGACCGGGCCGGCGTGGGCGCGGGCCCGCGCCCGGCGGCCGCCGGCGGCCCGCTGCCGCGGAACATCGCGAGCGCGGCGCGCTCGCCGCCCAGTTCGTCCGGGGTCGGATCCGAGGCGAGCAGCCCGAGCAGCACGTCGAGCCCGGGCTCACCGGTGCCGAAGTCGTCACCGGGCAGCCCGGGGAGCCCGGGAGATGTGCCGGGCCGGCGGCGCGGATCGCGCGGATCGTCAGCGCTCACTCAGTCCACCTCACCCAGGGCCAGCAGCCGGGTCGGCCCGGTGCCGCCCGCCTCGGCGGCCAGGGCCTGGACCCGCGGATCGGCGGCCAGGGCGCGGAGCCCGCGGTGCAGGGCCACACGCACCGCGCCCGGGGACTTGCCGAGGATGCTGGCCACCGCGGGCGTGTCCAGGCCCGCGATGACGCGCAGCGCGACGGCCTCGGCCTGGTCCGGGGAGAGGCCGGCGAGCATCGCGACCGCCTTCCTGACCGACATGCCGTCCAGCACCTGGTCCTCGACCGTCTGCCCGTCGGCCAGGCCGTCGAGGCCGTCGGCCACCGGGCTGACCCGGCGCCGGATCCTGGCCCGGGCCGCGTCGATGGCCCGGTGCCGGCCGACGGTGAACAGCCAGCGCCGGAAGTCCTCGTCGTCGCCAGTGAACCGGTGCAGGTCGCGCACCACCTGCAGCCAGGTCTCGCTGGCGACGTCGTCGGGATCGTCGCAGCCGAGCACGTGCAGGTAGCGCAGCAGGCGTGGCTGGAGGCTCCGCCACAGCCCGAGGAACGCGGCCTCGTCGCCCGACCGGGCACGCGCCAGCATCCTGCCCAAGTCACCGGCCTGTCTCGCCATCGCGCCATCAAAGGTGCCATACCGGCGGGCCCGGCGTGCCGACCCCAGCTAACTCTCAGCATGTGACGACACCGGCCCGCCCGCGTGGCACCCGTCGGCGGTTCAGCCCTTTACGGTCACTACGCGGCTGTGGCTGGAGTGGAACCGGGGCGTGCCCGGGAACACCAGCGCGTAGTGCGTGGTCGCCTTGGGCTTGACCACGAACGCGACCGCGCCGAACTTGTTCGTGTGCTCGCGGCCGATGATGACCAGTTTGTGCTTCGGCCCCACCCGGTCCAGGAAGATGAGCCGGCCGCGGAGCGCAGTCTTGCCCGAGGTCAGCCGTCCGGCGATCACGGTCACGTGCTTGTGGTGCTCCACCGCGCCGTGCGTGGCGATGGACAGGTGCGTGGAATGGCGCTTGGCATGAACCGTGGCGGCGCCCGCGGCGCCCGCCACGGCCGCGGCCCCGGCCGTGGCGATCACGGCGGCGGCGACAAGGGATCCGGCCCGCGTCACAAACGATGCGCGCATGGCTCTCCTTCTGGGGTCAGGCCCCGGATTGCGGCCGGGGCGCGAGGTGACAACCGGAGAGCGAAACCGGCCTGCCACGCGTTACCCGGCGCGGGGTATACCTAGGTACATGCCAACTGACCTGCCGATCTGCCGCACCTGCGGGGTGCAGTACGGTGCCCAGCGCGAGGACTGCCCGATCTGCGAGGACGAGCGCCAGTACGTCGGCTGGGACGGGCAGCAGTGGACCACGCTGGCCGAGTTGCGTGACGCCGGGCACAAGGGCGTGACCAGGCCGGAGGGGCCGGGCGTGATCGGCGTGGGCGCGCAGCCGCCGACCTCGATCGGCCAGCGTGCGCTGCTGGTCCAGTCCCCGTCGGGCAACGTCCTGTGGGACATGATCACCTACCTCGACGACGACCTCGTCGACGCGGTGACCAGGCTGGGCGGGGTCAGCGCGATCGCGATCAGCCACCCGCACTTCTACGGGTCGATGATCGAGTGGGCGCACGCGTTCGGCGCTCCGGTCTACATCCACGCCAACGACCGCGAGTGGGTGGCTCGCCCGGACGACGCCGTCGTCTTCTGGGACGGCGAGACCCGCGAGATCGGCGACGGCCTGACGCTGATCAACGCGGGCGTGCACTTCGCCGGCGGCCAGGTACTGCACTGGGCCGCCGGCCCCGACGGCGAGGGCGCGCTGATGTCTGGTGACATCTTCACCGTCGTGCCGGACCGCCGCTGGGTCGGTTTCATGTACAGCTACCCGAACCTGATACCGGAGCGACCGCGCACGATCCGCCGTGCCGTAGACCTGATCGAACCGCATGAGTTCAGCCGGGTCTACGGCGCCTGGTGGGGTCGGGTGGTGACCGCTGACGGCGCGGCGGCCGTGCGGCGTTCCGCGGAACGGTATTTCAGCTTCGCCCTAGACGATCATCCGTAACGGACGCGGCTTGGGCCCTGGCTACGTGAGCGTCAGATCGTGTGCCGGAGGTCAAACACTCCCTTCTTCATGCCCCCCACGAACGCTGACCACGCCTGGTCGTCAACCACCAACTCGGGGCCAGCCTGGTCCTTGGAGTCGCGTACGGCGACGTTGCCGGGGTCGCTGGTGGAGACTTCCACGCAGTTGCCCTGGCCAGACGAGTAGGACGACTTTCGCCACGTCCTGACGTTCATTTGGCTATTGCTCCAATCAGCGCGGCTGACTTGTCGTCAGCCAGCGCACTGGCTCGAAGGTGATCGAAGACTAGCGAGTACCAGCCGACCTCGTCTCGGTCACGGATATATCTGGCGGCACCAATCTCCTCGACGTAGGCCAGATCGTCTCGGTCCTTGAACGACAGCAGCATGAACGCCTTTCCAAAGGCACAGCACAGGCCGGCGGTGTTGGGGACAACCTGGATGACAACGCGCGGATGCTGGTGCATCTTCAATAAATGCTTACACTGTTCTCGTAATACGCCGGGGCTCCCGACCTCGCGTTGCAGCGCTGACTCGTCGAGCACGGCCCACAGCCGGGGGCCGTCGTCCCGGTCCAGGATCTCCTGCCGGGTCATCTTGATCGCGACCGCCTGCTCGGCTTCCTCGGCCGACAGGACCGGCCGCACCGCCTCGGCCGCCGCCATCGCGTAGGCCTCCGTCTGCAGGAGACCGGGCACCAGGTAGCTTTCGTACGTCTGGACCTGGGTGGCCGTGCCCTCGACATCGAACAGGTCCCGGAACCAGGGCAGCACGCTGCTGCGTTCTACGAGCGGCTGGAGCCGGGAGAACAGGCCGTCGGCGCCCAGGATCTCATCCAGTTTCTGGGCCAGGTCCGGCTTGGGGATGCGCTGGCACGTCTCGATCTTGGTGACCTGGCTGGCCGAGTAGTTCAGCCGCCGGGCCAGCGCGGGCTGTGACAGCCCGGCCGCGGTGCGCAGGCGGGCCATCTCGCTCGCGAAGAACGCCAACGGGGACGCGGCCGGGTCGATCATGACACAGGCTCCCTTACCCTCACACAGCCCAGCGGGTATCTCGCACAGCATGACCTGTGCAGCCCCATGCGTCTGACAAATTGTAGTCCTCGCTGTCAGTCTGGAATCTATGACAACGGTCACTGCCCCATGGCGTACAAAGCGGAGCATATCTCCGCCATTTCCCCGGGCAAGTTACTTAGAACTCAGGGCCTTGCCCACTGCGGTGCCCTGCGCCCGGCTGCACGCCAAGGAAGTAATCGTGGAATGGGGCCTGCGCGCGCTCGCCGATACGGCGGAGTTGCTGGTCTCGGAACTGGTCACTAACGCCATCCGCGCCTCAAGCGGTTTGTTGTCACCCGTTGTCAGGATCTGGTTAGTTTCCGAGCGGAACGGATTTTTTATCCGCGTGTGGGACGGCAGTGAGCAGATGCCGGTGCGGCGGGACAAGGACATCGATTCGGAAAGCGGCCGGGGCCTTCTGCTGGTGGCGGCGCTCAGCAAGGACTGGGGTGCCTATCCCAAGGCCGACGGCAAGGTGGTCTGGGTCGTGGTCTAGCCCCGCTCGCGTCCGGGGTCGCAAGCGGCGAGCAGGGGCACGATCACGTCGCTGACCGGCGTGGGGATGCCGTGACGTGCCCCGAGCCGCTGCACGACCCCGTTGCGCGCCTCCCACTCCAGCGCGCGCCCGGCCCGCCGGTCGGTCAGGATCGACGACGCCGACCCGGGCGGCCTCCCGGCCAGCCGCGCCGCGACCGCCGCCGCGAGCCCGTCGTCCAGGTCCGCGCCCTCGGCCCGGCCGACGGCCACGCACTCGGCGGCCAGGCGCTCGGCCAGCGCGGCCATCGCCTGGTCGCGGAAGACCTCGGTCGTCCGCACCGGCAGGGCCATGAGCGCCCCGATCACGTTCAGCGTCAGCTTGTGCCACGCGGCGGTCACGAAGTCACCGGTCAGTTCGACCTGTACCCGGCTGCCGGCCAGCAGCGCCGCCGCCCGCTGCCCGCCGGCGTCGTCGGCCACCACCATCCGGGCGGGCCCGCGCTGGCGGACCAGGCCGGGACCGGCCGGCTCGGCCGGGCACCAGATGATCGCGGGCAGCACCGTGGCCGGCCCGGCGAACGGCGCCACCCGCTCGCGATGGTCGACGCCGTTCTGCAGCACCAGCACCGTGGTCCGCGGCCCGGCCAGCGGCCCGAGCCACCCGGCCGCGGCGGCCGTCTGGTGCGCCTTGACCGCGAGCAGCACCCAGTCCACGGGCCCGCACGCGTCGCGGGCGCTCGTCACCACCGGCGAGGTCAGCGTGGTGACCTGGCCATCCACGCCGCGGACCGCCGCCTCCCGCGGCGAGCGCACGCACAGCACCGCGTCGACCCGCCCGGTGTCCTGCAGCGCGGCGGCGAACACCGAGCCGACCGCGCCCACCCCGACGACCGCCGCCGTCGCCTCGGCCGCTGGCCTCATGCGGGGCTGCTGCTGGGAGCGGTGCCGGGGTGCGGCAGGCCCTCGGTGAGCTCGTCCAGGGCCGGGATGACCCGGCGCCCGGTCTCGCGCGAGTGCTCCAGCATGGCCGCGAACGCGGCGTCTCCGTCGCCGCGGGCCACCGCGTCCGCGATCCGCGCGTGCTCGTCGGCCGAGACCCGGAGCAGTTCAGGCTGCCGCAGGTGGCGGTGGCGCAGCAGCCGGACGCGCCCGTCGATGACGTCCAGGATGTCGCACAGCGGGGAACTGCCGGCCAGGCGGAGCAGTTCGCGCCGGCAGCGTTCCAGGTGCCGGACGTACCGTTCGGCGTCGCCTTCCGCCGCGGCGGCCTGCAGTTCGCCGACGGCGTCGCGGTAAGCAGCCCGCTGGGCCGCCGAGGGCCGCTCGGCGGCCCAGCGGGCCATCAGCGGTTCGACCGCCTCCTTGATCCGGTATATGTCTTCCGCCTCCGAGCGGGTGAGACGGCGGACGAATACGCCAACCCGCGAGGTAATGGTGACCAGCCCCTCGCGTTCCAGTTGCCCTAATGCGTCACGGACAGGAGTGCGGCTGACCCCAAGTTCGGCGGCCAGGCTGTCAATGGAGAGCTTGACGCCCGGACAGAACTCACCCGAGTGGATCCTCGCCCGTATCCGGGCCAAGGCCCAGTCCTTGGCCGACACGAGTTGAGGAGGCGCCGCGTCGAACACGAGCGCAGTGTGACATCTAATATATTAGATGTCAATATATCCTGTGGCAATAAACCGCATTACGGTTTACCGGATCCGGTTAGCCATTTCCGGCCAGCGCCTGCGCATTGTCGCAGCAGATCCGGCGCCGGACGTCGTCGCTCAGGTCGGCCGCCCGCACCGTGCCGACCGGGTCGGGGTCGGCGATGGGGAACGGCGCGTCGCTGCCGAGCAGCACCTGGCCCGGGCCGACCCGGCGGACCAGCAGTTCCAGGCTCAGCGGGTCGAGCGAGACCGTGTCGAAGTACAGGCGGCGCAGCGCCTCCGTGGGCGGCACGGTCATCGCGGTTCCGGCCAGCAGCCCCGCCCGGGCCAGCCCGTCCAGGCGGAACGCGTGGTAGGGCAGGAACCCGCCGCCGTGCACGACGATCACGCGTAGGCCGGGCAGGCGCTCGAACAGGGCGCCCGCCATGAGTTGCAGCACCGCGCTGCTGGTGTCGATGATGCGCCCGGCCACGTTCTGCAGGGCCGGCGGGATGAAGCCCGAGGACGGTCCGTTCACCGGCGGGTGCAGCAGCACCGGCAGGCCGAGGTCGGCGAGCCGGGCCCACAGCGGCTCGAGCGACTCGTCGGCCACCGACGTCATGCCGGCCGGATGGGTGCTCATCATCACCGCGGGCGAGGAGAACCGCTCGGCCAGCGCGCTCACGTCGTCGGCCGCCGCGCCGACTCCCGAGGACAGGTCCACGAACGGGACGAACCGCAGCCGCCCCGGGGCCGAGCCGGCCGCGTCGGCCAGCGTCTCGTTCACCACGGTGGCCCAGCGCCTGCCGTCAGCGGGCCCGAACCGGTGCCAGGTGAACAGGTCGATCCAGGGTGACAGCCACTGCTCGGCGATCAGCCGCTCGTCCATCCAGCGCAGGCGGCCGGCGACGTCGGCGATGCCGGCGCCGATCGGGCCGAGCAGGTCGTCGCCGGCGGCCAGGACCGGGCGGCCGGCCGTGGTGTCCACGGCGACGCCGGAGAAGTAGCCCGCCCGCACCGCGTCGAGCAGGCCGGGCGGGACCAGGTGAGCGTGCACGTCGACCGCGACGGCCGCGCTGTCGGGGGCGGTCATGGCGCCAGCCCCGGCCAGCGCCGCGCGACGCGGCTCAGCACCTCGTCGCTGGCCTCGGCTACGGCCGGGAAGTCGGCCAGCCGCTCGTACGGGCGGCAGGCGTCGATCAGCGCGCGGCTGTTGTAGCTGGGCTGGCCCGGCGTCCCCAGCGGGTCGATCCGGCTGCCGTAGGTGAAGCGCATGATGTCGATGTCGCGCTGCGGGTCGCAGCGCGTGGAGACCGCCCACATGACCTGCTCCAGGTCGCGGGGGTTGATGTCGGCGTCGACGGTGATCACCAGCTTGTTCATGTAAGCGGTCACGGGGTGCTGCGCGGCCAGGTAGCCGGCCTGCCGGCTGTGCCCGGCGTAGTGCTGGTCCAGCGACACGACGATGATCGCCCGGCCGCCGCCCGCCTCGTGGCACCATACGCCGGCCATGCCGGACAGGCCGGCCGAGATCAGCGCGTCGGTGGCCATGGCCGACTTCATCACCGACCGCATGTAGGAATAGTCGTGCGGCGGCTTGCCCGGGGGCGCGCCCAGGTTGACCGGGTCGTCCCGGTGGAACAGGCCCGTCACCTCGGCGGTGAGCACCGGCCGCACCCCGCCCGAGTAGTAGCCGGTCCACTCGCCGAACGGTCCCTCGGGCCGGGTCCGGTCCGGGTAGAGCCAGCCCTCGAAGGCCAGTTCGCTCTCGGCCGGGATCGGCAGGCCGGTGTCGGGCCCGCGCACGAACGGCACCGGCTCGCCCAGGATCGCGCCCGCGTAGTCCAGTTCGCTGATCCCGAGCGGCACCTCGGTACCCGCCACGATCAGGAGCACCGGGTGGTGGCCGAGGGAGACCGCGACGGGCGCCCGGCCCTCCCGGGCGAACCAGTCACGGACGTGCTGAGCGCCGTGCTTGCCGTGCTCCATGTTGATGGAGACGGCCGCCCCGTCGTCCTGGACCTGAATCCGGTAAGCGCCCACGTTCGGCACCTTCGTCTGCGGGTCCACGGTGACCACGGCGCAGCCGGTGCCGATGTAGGGGCCGCCGTCGTGCTCGTGCCACACCGGGCTGGGGAAGCGCAGGAAATTGATGTCGTCCTTGGCCAGCACGTTCTGCATGACCGGCCCGCTGTCCACCTC
>DATAVV010000296.1:0-6076 GCA_036267555.1 Streptosporangiaceae bacterium
CGCAGCCGGGCGATGAAGATCCGCCACATCGCGTCGATGGCGAGCGGGCACACCCGGGAAACGCTCGGCGAGGCACTCGCCCGCGATCCGGGGGATCTGGTCCGCGGGTTCCTGCTCACCCCGCCCGACCGCGAGCCGGGCACCGTCTTCGCCTACAACCAGCCCTGCACGTACACGCTGGCCAGCATCGTCCAGCGGCACGCGGGGATGCCCATGACCGAGTACCTGCGGCCCCGGCTGTTCGACCCGCTCGGCATCGGCCAGGTCGGCTGGCAGGCCCGCCCGGCCGGGCGTGAGCTCGGCTTCACCGGGCTGCACGCGCGGACCGAGGACATCGCCAAGCTCGGCCAGCTTTACCTGCAGCGCGGGAAGTGGGACGGCGTCCAGTTGATCCCGGAAGCGTGGGTCGCGGCGGCGACGTCGAAGCAGGTCGACAACCCCGCCGAGGACAACGTGGACTGGCGGCAGGGCTACGGTTTCCAGTTCTGGATGGCGCGGCACGGCTACCGCGGCGACGGGGCCTTCGGGCAGTTCTGCGTCGTCCTGCCCGAGCACGACACGGTGGTCGCGGCCACCGCGTACACGTGGCAGATGCAGGCGGTGCTCGACGCCATGTGGGAGCACCTGCTGCCCGGCCTGGGCGCGGCGGCCCCCGGGAACGGGCCGGCGCAGGAGAAGCTGAGCGCCCGGCTCGGCGGGCTGGCCCTGCCCGCCTGCGAGGCGGCGGGGGCGCCCGCGGACTGGCCGGCGTGGGCGGGCAAGCCGTTCACCGTGGCCGGCGGTGCGCGGGACGCGGCCGACGGCGCCGCGATCGTGTTCGGCGGCGACGTCCAGCCCACGCTCACCGCCGTGCGGGCGGCGCCGGCCGCCGACGGCTGGCAGATCAGCCTCGTCGAGCGGTCCAACGAGCTGACCCTGCCGGTGGGCAGCGGGACCTGGGCCGTGTCGGCCCCGGCGGACAGCAGCGGCGACACCATCCCGGTCGCCGCCTCCGGCGGCTGGCTCGACGACCACACGCTCCGCGCCGAGATCATCTTCCTCGAGACCCCGCACCGGATGGACATCACCTGCTCTTTGCCCGAACGCGGCGCGACCGCCTTCTGGCGCCACCCCCCGCTGGCCAAAAGCAAGCTGCACGACCTCCGCTCCCCGATCTGAGGGGCGCTTTCTCATGGTCTGGGTGCATGGCGCGGTCTGCTCGACCGGGTGGCGCATGGTGGTCAGGGCCGGCTCGGCCATCGTGGCCGCAATCCGGGCCGGGGCGGGGGTTGGCCGGGCTAGCTGTAGCCCGGGGCGGGGCGGGGGTTACTGGGGGGTCAGGTTGGGGGCGTTGCTGCGGAGGACGAACTTCTGGATCTTGCCGGTCGCGGTCTTGGGCAGTTCGGTGACGAACGTGACGCCGTGCGGGGCCTTGAAGTGGGCGAGCCGGTCCCGGACGAACGCGACCAGTTCCTCTCCGGTCGCGTCGCCGCCCTCGCGCAGCACGATGAACGCGTGCGGCGCCTCGCCCCACTTCTCGTGGGGCAGTCCGACGATCGCGGCCTCCTGGACGGCGGGGTGGCGCAACAGCGTGCCCTCCACCTCGACCGACGAGATGTTCTCGCCGCCGCTGATGATCACGTCCTTGATCCGGTCGCGGATCTCCGTGTAGCCGTCGGGGTGCACGACGGCCGCGTCGCCGGTGTGGAACCAGCCGTCGCCCATCGCCCGCTCCGTCGCTTCCGGGTCGTGGTAGTAGCCCTCCATCACCACGTTGCCGCGCACCACGATCTCGCCGAGCGACTGGCCGTCGTGCGCGACCTCGGCGCCCTCCGGGTCGACCACGCGCAGTTCGCCCGAGGTGAGCAGTTCGACGCCCTGGCGGGCCTTGACCACGGCCCGGTCCCCGGGAGCCAGGTCCTCGTGCTCGGGCAGCGGGGCACAGACCGTGATGAACGGCGCGGTCTCGGTCAGCCCGTACACGTGCGTGACCTCCCAGCCGAACTCGCCTTCGAGGCGCTCGATCGTGGCCGCGGCCGGGGGCGCGCCCGCCGTCACCACGTGCACGCCGGCCGGGACCTCGCCGCGCACCTGCGCCGGGGCGCTCGCCAGCGAGATCAGCACCGTGGGGGCCGCGCTCAGCCACCGCACGCCCTCGTCCCTGATCAGCCGGAACACCTCCGCCGGGTCGACCTTGGGCAGGCAGACGTGGACGCCGGCGGCGGCGGTCACCGTCCAGGTGTAGGTCCAGCCGTTCGCGTGGAACATCGGCAGCGTCCACAGGTAACGCTCGCCCACGGCGATCGGCATGTGCAGCAGGGTGCCGATCGTGTTCATCGCGGCGTTCCGGTGGGTGATCATCACGCCCTTGGGCCGCGCGGTGGTCCCGCTGGTGTAGTTGATCGTGAGCAGGTCGCCCTCGCCGATCGGCGGGGCGGCGAACTCCGGGCTGGCCTGCGCGATCGCGGCCTCGTAGTCCAGCCAGCCCTCGCGCGCCCCGGCCAGCGCCACGAAGTGCCGGACGTCGGGCATCTGGTCGCGGACGCTGTCCACCGCATCCAGGTAGTCGCGGTCCGCGCAGACCACGCTGGCCCCGGAGTGGTTCACGATGTAGACGAAGTCGTCCGGGGTCAGCCGGTAGTTGATCGGCACCAGCACGGCCCCGGCCTGCGGGACCGCGTAGAACGCCTCGAGTTGCGCGTGGGTGTTCGGCGCGATCGTGGCCACCCGGTCGCCCGGCGCCACGCCCAGGCCCTGCAGCGCCGACGACCACCGGTCGCAGCGGGCGAAGAACTCCTCGTAGGTCAGCCGCAGGCCGCCGTCGACCACCGCCTCCCTGGCGCCGTGCAGGCGGCGGGTCCGGCGGGCGAAGTCGAGGGGAGTCAGGGCTGTTTCCACGAAAGCCTCCACTGGGATTCGCGAGGTGGCGGGCCCGCCACGGGCGGCCCGCGCCGAACACTAATCCGATATCGATGGTTTCACGAGTGGCTCGGGGCGGGCCGGCCGGGCGGCCTAACCCGCCGTGGCCGTCACGGCGCCGCTGACCACTTCGGCCAGGTCGCCCGAGCGCCGGTAGGCGTCGCGCTGGAACTCGGCCCCGTTGCCCCGGCGCAGGACCGCGGCCAGCAGGTCCGCCACGGTATCGGTGTCCCCGGCGTCGGCCAGCGCGTCCCCGACGCGGCGCAGCAGGGCGTCCGCCACGGCCGCGGCCGGTTCCGGGCGCCAGGTGACCGGGTCGATCAGCACGTCCTGCAGGCCGGACCGGCTGGCCCGCCACGCGGCCAGCCGCAGCACCTCCGCGCGCGCGTTCGGGGCCGGGGTGCCCGCCCGCCACTCGCGGGCCGCGGTCTCGACCAGGGCCCGGCACAGCGCGGCGATGAGTACCGCGTCCTCCGCGTAAAGGCACACGTCACAGATGCGGATCTCGATCGTCGGGTAACGCTCGGACAGGCGCGCGTCGAAATAGACCATCCCGCTGTCCAGCAGCGTGCTGGTGGACAGCATGGTGCCGACCGTTTCCCGGTAGGCCCGGGCGGATCCGAACGCACCCGTAGGCCCGGAACTGGGCCAGCGGCCCCAGACCTGGTAGCGGAAGCTCGCGTAGCTGCTGTCGGTGTCCTGCCAGAACGGCGAGTTGGCGCTCAGCGCGAGCAGGGTCGCCAGCGAGGGGCCGACGCGGTCCAGCACGGCCACGCCCTCGTCGGGCGAGCCGATCTCGACGTGCACGTGGCAGCCGCAGGTGAGCTGTTCCTGGGCGGTCAGGCCGAAGGTGTCCGTGATCCGCTGGTAACGGCTCTGCCCGACCACCTTGGGCTCGACCGCGGCCGGGGAGGTCGCCAGGGCGGCCACCGCGGACCCGGCCCTGGCCGCCGCGCCGACCGCGGCCGCCCGGCACCGCCGCACCTCGCGGCCGAGGTCGTCCAGCGCGGCGCAGGGCTCGGTGTTGGTCTCCAGTTGCTGCCGCTGTAGCTCGAATTCCAGGAGTTCCCCGGCCTCGCCGGCCGGACCCGCGCCGGGCTGGGCCGACGCGCGCGCCGCGGCCTGCATCACGCTCTCGGCCACGGCCAGGGCCCGTCCCGTCTCCGGATCGACGAGCAGCAACTCTTCCTCGACACCGACACTGCGAACGGTCATGGCCCCCAAGCATGCCCGGTGGCCGGGAGCGGCGTGACGGCGGTCCGCGCCCCGGCGGGATCGTCGATGCCGCCGGGGCGCCTGGGGTATCGTGGGGCGCTGAGGCCGAGAGGCGCTGCAACGGGCGCAAGCCCGCCACGCTCGGCCTCGCTACGCTGACCACAAGGGCGCCTCCCGGATCTCGGGAGGTGGCCAGGTGGACAAGCAGGCCGGGCGCGGGGCGCAGGCGCTGCGGGAGTTGCTCGATCAGCGGGTCGTGGTCCTCGACGGGGCCTGGGGCACGATGTTCCAGTCCGCCGGGCTGACCCCCGCCGACTACCGGGCCGACCGGTTCACCGACCACCCGCACGACGTGACCGGCGACCCCGACCTGCTCAACCTGACCCGGCCGGACGCGGTCCTTGACACCCACCGCCGGTTCCTGGCCGCGGGCGCGGACGTCACCACGACCAACACGTTCACCGCCACCAGCATCGGGCAGGGCGACTACGGCCTGCAGGCTCACGTGCGGGAGATGAACCTGCGCGGCGCCCAGATCGCCCGGCAGGCGGCCGACGAGGCCGGCGGCCGGTTCGTGGCCGGCTCGGTCGGGCCGCTGAACGTCACACTGTCGCTGTCCCCGCGGGTGGAGGACCCGGCCTTCAGGGCCGTGTCGTTCGACGGGGTCAAGGCGGCATACGCCGAGCAGATCGAGGCCCTGGCCGAGGGCGGCGTCGACCTGCTGCTGATCGAGACCATCTTCGACACGCTCAACGCCAAGGCCGCGATCGCCGCGGCGCAGCAGGTCGCCCCGGACCTGCCGTTGTGGATCTCGGTGACGATCGTCGACCTGAGCGGCCGGACGCTGTCCGGGCAGACCATCGAGGCGTTCTGGAACTCGGTCCGGCACGCGAACCCGCTCGTGGTCGGGGTGAACTGCTCGCTGGGGGCCCAGGAGATCCGCCCCCACCTGGCCGACCTGTCCCGGCTGGCCGGCACCTACACCGCGGCCCATCCCAACGCCGGGCTGCCCAACGCGTTCGGCGGCTACGACCAGGAGCCGGAGGAGACCGGCCGCCTGGTCGGGGAGTTCGCCGCCTCGGGGCTGGCCAACATCGTCGGCGGGTGCTGCGGCACGACGCCCGAGCACATCGCCCGGATCGCGCAGGCCGTGGCCGGCCTGCCGCCGCGCGAGGTCCCGGCCGCGGCGGCCGGCACCAGGTTCAGCGGCCTTGAGCCCTTCGAGATCGGCCCGGACACCGGGTTCGTCATGATCGGCGAGCGCACCAACGTCACCGGGTCGGCGCGGTTCCGCCGGCTGATCGAGGGCGGCGATCACCAGGCCGCCCTGGCGGTGGCGCTGGACCAGGTCCGCGGCGGCGCCAACCTGCTGGACGTCAACATGGACGCCGACCTGCTCGACAGCGAGCAGGCCATGACCACGTTCCTCAACCTGGTCGCGACCGAGCCGGACGTCGCCCGCATCCCCATCATGATCGACAGCTCGCGGTGGAGCGTGCTGGAGGCCGGGCTCAAGTGCGTGCAGGGCAAGGGCGTGGTGAACTCGATCAGCCTCAAGGAGGGCGAGGAGCAGTTCCTCGAGCACGCCAGGAAGATCAAGGCGTACGGGGCGGGCGCGGTCGTGATGGCCTTCGACGAGCAGGGCCAGGCCGACACCGCCGAGCGCAAGGTCGAGATCTGCGGCCGCGCCTACGACCTGCTGACCCAGCAGGCCGGGTTCGCCCCCGGGGACATCGTCTTCGACCCCAACGTGCTCGCGGTCGCGACCGGCATCCCCGAGCACAACGGCTACGCCAAGGCGTTCCTGGACGCGCTGCCGCTGATCAAGCAGCGCTGCCCGGGCGTCCGGACCAGCGGCGGGATCTCCAACCTGTCGTTCTCGTTCCGCGGCAACGGGGTCGTGCGCGAGGCGATGCACTCGGCGTTCCTCTACTACGCCGTGCAAGCCGGGCTCGACATGGGC
>DATAVV010000297.1:0-4102 GCA_036267555.1 Streptosporangiaceae bacterium
ACACTGTAGCGGTGTTGCGGTAACCGCGGATGCTGAGCGGACCCACCATCGTACGTGCTGCGCACCGCACCGGTACATGCATAAGGGGCCATTACGCATAGGCTCGGGCGTGACCAACTGGAACACGGTTTCGTCCCTGGCCACCGGGGGCGGCACGCTGGTGCTCGCCTTGGCCGCGTTCGCCGCCGTCCGCTCCGCGAACCGCGCGGCCGAGCGGTCCCTGCTGGCCGGCCCTGGCGGCCGGCTCTCGCGGCCGGTGCTGGCGGAGCGCGGCCCGGCGGGAGACGATGGCCTGGGACGGCCGCCCGGTGAGGGTGCAGCGGGCCGGCGATTACAGGGAGGCGCCATGCTCTACGCGTTCGGGTTCGACCGGGTCGGCGTGCTGGTCAGCGACATGTACATCGTGCTCCCGGACCCCCGGCCCGGCCACGAAGGCGCCGAGCGCGGCGTACGCCTCGAGGTCCGGCTGCTCGAACGCGGCGACCTTAAGGGGTCGATCTACTCGGCGCGCCCGATCGAGGTCGGCCCGCCGGTGTGGCGGGCGGACCTGCTGGAGGCCGTGGACGGGCCGCCGGGCAGCCTGAACCGGGCGCACCACCACCCGGCCTTCCGCGGCTGGGAGCCCGGGCGGCGGGTGTTCGACGCTGAGTTGACCGCGAGCCCGCTGTCGTTCGTGGGCGAGCAGCTAGCCGACCTGGAGGGCCTGTTCGAGCGGGCCGGGCTCACCGCCGGCGAGGCGATCGCGGCCGACGCCAAGAACCTGCGCGGCAGCGTGCCCGAGATCCTGGACGTGACCGGCCGCCTGCTGGAGCGGGTGCAGCGCGGCGAACTCGCCGGGGCGCCCGGCGGCGACCCGGCCGCCAGCGCCCGGGTCGGCTGGCTCTAGGTCAGAACGGCGTGGCCTCGAGCCACCCGGTCAGCACCGACTCGTCGCCCAGCACCTGGACGGCCGGGTCGTCCGCGGGTACCCGCCGGGTCAGCACGAGCAGCAGTCGCGCGGCCGGGCCGCGCAGCGCCACGTCGCCCTTGACGTGGCCGTGGTCCACCTTCACCTGGGATCCCGTGCGGCGCACGAGCCACTCGCCGGCGCCGTTCAGGCCCTCGTCGGTCGCGTGGACGTGCATCACGGCGCCGACGGGCAGGGCGGCCAGGCGCGGGTCGGGGTCTCCGTGCGCCGGGCCGGACAGGAAGCCGAGGTACTCCTCGATCGCGTCCGCCGCGATGTCCGGCTCGAACCCGGGCTCGCGGCCGAAGACGATCTCGGCGTCGGCGCGGTGCACCCCGGTCTCGTGCGCCATCCGGCGGCCCCAGAAGCTGGCCGGCTGCATCGTGGCGGCGAACGCCCACACCCGGTCGCTGCCCGCCTCCCGCACGGCCTCGATGACCCGGGCCGCCCCGGCCCGGAGCCACGGTGCCTGCTGCGCCGGGTCGTCGGGGAACTTGCCGTCGGGCACCTGGCGGAACGGGATGAAATCGGCCGACCGGGTCTTCGCGATCTCCGCGGCCCAGCGGTGCGCCCGGCCGACGTGGGTCGCCAGGTTCCGCAGCGTCCACTCCGGGCAGGTCGGCACCGGCCTGGTCATGTCGGCGCCATCTACCAGGCCGGCCAGCGTCTGGGTGCTGGCCTCGATCTCGTCATAGAAGCGCTCGGCGCTGATCGGCGGCATCGCGGCCCTCCGGCGGCTCGGCTGATGCGGACGGCGCCAGGTTACTCGGCTGCCGGGCCTGCCTGCTGCCCGGCCGATTGGCCCGGCATCGCCGCATTGGCCAGGGCTGCACCAACTACCCGACGCCGGCCGAGTCCTACAAGGTCGCGGCGCTCGACGCGACCAACAAGATGCGCCAGGTCGAGCGCTTCTCCACCTGACGGGAGCCGGCCGGGGCGCCTCGCGCGGCGTCAGCCGCAGCCGCAGGCCCCGCCGCAGCAGCCACCGCCGCCACCCTGGGGCCCGGGAGCCTGGGAACCGGCCCGGCCGCCCACGGCGACCGTCGACAGCAGCTTGACCGTGTCGTCGTGACCTTGCGGGCACGGGCACGGCGCGGAGGACTCGCTCATCGGGCGGGTCCGCTCAAAGGTGTCGCCGCAGGCGCGGCAACGATACTCATATCGCGGCACAACCATGAGTGTAGCGGCTGCCGGCCGCGATGCACGGATACGCCAGCCCGAGGTAGACAGCACACCGCGACCTCGGGGTACTCTCGGCACGTGCGGGGCTACACCCAGGACAAGGACGCGTACCTCAAGCGGCTGCGCCGGATCGAGGGCCAGGTGCGCGGCCTGCAGCGGATGGTGGACGAGGACGTCTACTGCATCGATGTCCTCACCCAGGTCTCGGCGGTGACCCGGGCGCTGCAGGCGGTCGCGCTCGGCCTGCTCGAGGACCACCTCGGGCACTGTGTCGCCCAGGCCATCGAGCAGGGCGGCCCGGAGGCCGAAGAAAAGGTGCGCGAGGCCGCTGCCGCCATCTCCCGCCTGGTCAAGTCCTGACCCACACCCATGTAACTTTGCATGTACATGCGCCGTGACATGTACATGCGCCGTGACATGCACATGCGCATTGACATGTTGTGCGGCGCGGCCGGGCGGGCGAGCGGGGTAAGGGGCAGGCGCAGGCGCGCCCTTGGGCAGAAACCGCTGTGGGAGCAGCGGTTTCTGCCCAAGGCCTAGAATGTGGCCGGTATAAATCGTTATAAAACGCCCTGACCTGAGCTGGGCCAGTGTCCTTAAAACCCATCTCCGACGAGAGAGAACGTGGCGGCGCGGAGCCGCAGGCGAGCGGTCAGGACGAGCGGGAGTCCGGGACGTCTTCGCGGCGCGGGACGGGGGATGCGCCGTTGGCGCGGCGGCTGCCGTTCTCGGGCGGTGCCGCGGGCGGTGCCGCGTAGTCGGGCGGTGCCGCGCCGTCGGGCGGGGGCACGGGCTTGGCTGCCGCGCCGGGCTGCGGCACCAGGCCGGGGACGGCGACCTTGGCGACCTTGCCGGTGGCGGCCGCGTCGTCGTAGTAGAACTGCTTGCCGCGCAGCAGCGAGATCAGCGCGCCGCCGACCGACATCGCGATCGCCGCGCTGAACACGATGATCAGGCCGTGGTGGAACGGGCCCGCGATCAGGTTCGGGAAGAACTGCTTTCCGGTGAGGACGGAAACGTTGTGGCTGGGCAGCTTGCTCAGTTCCCCGGACGGGGCCAGCAGGTTGCGCATCGGGTTGTAGCCGAGCAGCGCGGAGAACAGCGTGCTGACCGGGGGCAGGTGGGCGACGTGCGCGGCGACCGACGGCGAGACGCCCTGGGCCCGCAGGCCGCTGGACAGGGTGCGGGGGAGCGTGGCCGCCAGCCCGGCGATCATCAGCGAGAAGAAGATGCCGATCGACAGCGACATGCCGGAGTTCTGGAACGTGGACCGCATGCCGGACGCGGCACCGCGGTCCCGGGCCGGGACGCTGCTCATGATGGCCGAGGTGTTCGGGGAGGCGAACAGTCCCGAGCCGACCCCGTTGGCGAAGATGATGAGCGCGAACAGCCAGTAGGAGAAGTTCACCGGCAGCAGCATCAGCCCGGTGAACGCGGCCGCGGCGACCAGGAGCCCGGCGGTGGCGAACGGCCGCGGGCCGTACCGGTCGGACAGCGTGCCCGAGATCGGGCCCGCGATCAGGAACCCGGCGGTGAGCGGGAGCATGTAGATCCCGGCCCACAGCGGCGTGTCGACATAGTTGTAGCCGTGCAGCGGCAGCCAGATCCCGGCCAGCCAGATGACCAGCATGAACTGCAGGCCGCCGCGCGCGATCGAGCCCATCAGGCTGGCCGCGTTCCCGGCCGCGAACGCGCGGATCTTGAACAGGCTCATCCGGAACATCGGCTCGGCGATCTTCGTCTCGATGATGCCGAAGGCGACGAGCAGCCCCGCGCCGCCGGCCAGGCCGGCGATCACCCAGGGGCTGGTCCAGCCGGTGGCGTGCCCGCCGTAGGGCTGGATGCCGTAGGTGATCGCGGCCAGCAGCGCGCCGGCGCCGAAGGCGAAGGTCAGGTTGCCGGCCCAGTCGATGCTGGCCCGCTTGGCCGGGGTGCCGAGTTCGCGCAGGCTGCGGTAGGCCCACACGGTGCCGA
>DATAVV010000298.1:0-8073 GCA_036267555.1 Streptosporangiaceae bacterium
CGGGTGCGGGACCTGTTCAGCGAGGCGCGCAAGCGGGCCCCGGCGATCATCTTCATCGACGAGATCGACGCGATCGGCCAGCGGCGGGCGGGCAGCGGCGCCGTGGTCGCCAACGACGAGCGCGAGCAGACCCTGAACCAGCTGCTGTCCGAGATGGACGGCTTCGACGTGACCCAGGGGATCGTCGTGCTGGGCGCGACCAACCGTCCCGAGGTGCTCGACCCGGCGCTGCTGCGGCCGGGCCGGTTCGACCGGCAGGTGACGATCCCGCTGCCGACGCTGCCCGAGCGGGCCGCGATCCTCGCCGTGCACTGCCGCGACAAGAAGCTCGGGCCCGACGTCGACCTGCACGTCGTGGCCAGGGGCACGCCCGGCTTCTCCGGCGCTGACCTGGCCAATCTGGCCAACGAGGCGGCGATCGTCGCGGTCCGCGACCATCGCGAGGTGCTGTCCGGCGCCGACTTCGACTCCGCCAGGGACCGGATCCTGCTCGGCCGCCGCGAGGGCTCCAACGTGCTCCTGCCCGAGGAGAAGAACGCGGTCGCGATCCACGAGTCCGGTCACGCGCTGGTCGCAGCGCTCTCCGAGCACGCCGACCCGGTGGCGAAGATCACGATCCTGCCGGCCGGGCAGACGCTGGGCGTCACCGAGCAGTTGCCGCTGGATGAGCGTCATCTCTACGGGGAGGACTACCTGCGCGACTCCCTGGCGGTGCGGCTCGGCGGCCGCGCCGCCGAGCTGGTGGAATTCGGCCAGGGCTCGACCGGCGCGGCGAACGACCTGGCCAGCGCCACCGACCTGGCGATCAAGATGGTCCGCGAGTTCGGCCTGTCGCCGGCGCTCGGCCCCGTCGGGTACCCGGAGGGCGGCTCGGTGTTCCTCGGCGGCGGAGGCGGCGCGGGCCTGTCCAGCCGGCCCTTCGCCGAGGCGACCCAGGCCAAGGTCGACAGCGAGGTGTCCAGGCTGCTGCGCGAGGCGGAGGCGACCGCCGTCGACCTGCTCAGGTCGCACCGGCATGAGCTGGAGCAGCTCGTCGCTCTCCTGCTGGAGCATGAGACGGTCGACGGCTCGGCGGTCTACCGGATCGTCGGCAAGCCGGTACCGCAGCACCGGCCCGAAGAGCTGGCCATCGCGCCCCATGCCGCGGCGGCCACCGCGGCATCTGCCGCATCCGCCGCGACATCCGCCGCGAAGTCAGGTGACTCGGGCGGGTAATGAAGCTCCTGATCCTCGGCGCCGCTGACGTTCACGAGCTGCTGACCTACGGTGAGTGCGCCGGCGCGATGCGCACGGCGCTGGTCGCGTTCGCGCGCGGCGAGGTCTACCAGCCGCTGCGGACGATCATCCGGCCGCCGGGCGCGGCCGGGATGGTCGGGCTGATGCCGACGTACGCGGCCGCATCCGCCGGCGGCGTGGCGGGCCCGGCCGGTGCGCACGGGCTCAAGATCATCTACGTGACGCCGGACAACCCGGCCGCCGGGCTGGACGCGCACCAGGGCATCGTGCTGCTGTCCAGCGCGCAGACCGGCGAGCCGCTCGCCGTGCTCAACGCGTCGGCCATCACCGAGATCCGCACCGCGGCCGTTTCTGTCGTCGCCACCGGGTTGCTGGCCCGGCCCGGCGCCACCGAACTGGCGATCGTCGGTACCGGTGTCCAGGGCCGTGCCCACCTGCTGGCCCTGGCCGCGGCGCGGCCGCTGACCGAGGCCAGGATCGCCGGCCGCGACCACGCGAAGGCCCGGCGGGTCGCCGCGGAACTGAGCGAGCTCGTCACGGTCCCGGTGCGGGCCTGCGCCAGCGTCGAGGACGCGGTCGCCGGGGCCGGGATCGTGGTCACCGCGACCAGCGCGACCGAGCCGGTGCTGCGCCGGGACTGGCTGGCGCCGGGCGTGCACATCAACGCGGTCGGGGCCTACTCCCCGCAGGCTCGCGAGCTCGACACCGCGGCGGTGGCGGACGCGGCCCTGTTCGCCGACAGCCGCGAGTCGGTCACCAGCGAAGCCGGTGACTTCCTGCTCGCCCAGGCCGAGGGCGCGATCGGGCCGGACCACATCCGGGGGGAGCTGGGCGAATTGCTGACCGGCGACGCGGCGGGCCGCTCCGACGACACCCAGATCACGGTGTTCAAATCGCTCGGCCTGGCCGTCGAGGACCTCGCGGCGGCCGCGCTGGCCTACCAGAAGGCTTCCGACCTGGGGACCGGGCTCTGGGTGGAGTTCTGACCGGCGCCTAGGATGAGCCGGTGACGTTAGCCGGATACCTTCGTTTCCCGCATGTCCGCGGCGACGTCATCACGTTCGTCGCGGACGACGACGTATGGCTGGCCCCGGCCGGCGGGGGCCGGGCGTGGCGGGTCTCGGCCGACCACGCGGTGGCCAGCCATCCGCGTATTGCCCCGGACGGAATGACGATCGCCTGGACCAGCGGGCGGGACGGGCCGCCCGAGGTCTACCTGGCCGGGATCGACGAAGGTAACGGCCGCAGGCTCACCTACTGGGCGGACCTCAGGACACGGGTGTGCGGCTGGACGCCGGACGGCGAGATCCTCGCGGTCACCGCGTCCGGCCAGCCCTTCGACCACCACACCCGGGCCTACCTGCTGACCGCGGCGCAGCAGCGCGGGCCGCTGCCGTTCGGCGTGGTGAGCGACCTGGCCGTCGAGCGGGACCGCGTGGCCCTGCTGACCGGGAGCCGGGGCGACCCGGCGTACTGGAAGCGCTACCGGGGCGGCCGGGCCGGGCGGCTGTGGCTGGCCGCGGCCGCCGACGGGGCGGCGTCGGCCGGCGGGTTCAGCCAGGTGCTCGGCGACGTGGCCGGCCAGCGGGCCTGCCCCATGCTGGTCGGCGGCCGGCTGGCGTTCCTCTCCGACCACGAGGGCACGGGCAACCTGTACTCCTGCGCGCTGGACGGCAGCGACCTGAGACGTCACACCGATCACGACGGGCACTACGCCCGCAACGCCAGCACCGACGGCCTGCGCGTCGTCTACCACTGCGCGGGCGACATCTGGCTGCTGGACGACCTGGACGCGCCGCAGCCCCGGCGGCTCGAGTTCACGCTCACCTCGCCCGCCGGGCGGGCCCGCAGGCTGGTCTCGGCCGACGACCACCTGGGCGACCTGTCCTGTGACCGCTCCGGCCAGGCCAGCGCGATCGAGGTGCGCGGCACCGTGCACTGGCTGACGCACCGGGACGGCCCGGCTCGCGCGCTGTCGGTCGTGCCCGGCGTCCGCGCGCGGCTGCCCCGGGTGCTGGGCCAGACCGGCCTGGTCGCCTGGGTGACCGACGCCGAGGGACAGGACGCGATCGAGATCGCGCGGTCCGACGGGTCGGCGGCCGGGCGGCCGCGGCGGATCGCGGCCGGCGCCATCGGCTGGGTGGACGACATGACCGCGGCCCCGGACGGCAGCGCGGTGGCGATCGCCGCGAGCGACGGGCGGCTGCTGGTGGCCGACATCGCCTCGGGGGCGGTGACCGAACTGGCCTCGTCCGGCAACGGCGAGGTCACCGGGCTGGCCTGGTCGCCGGACTCGGCCTGGCTGGCCTGGTCCCACCCGGGCCCGGACCCGCTGCGGCAACTTCGCATGACCCGGCCGGGCGATCCGGGCGCGACCGTCGTGGACGTCACCGACGGGCGGTTCGCCGACACTGACCCGGCCTTCACCGCCGACGGCAAGTACCTGGCGTTCCTGTCCCGGCGCAGCTTCGACCCGGTCTACGACGCGCAGTTCTTCGACCTGTCGTTCCCCTACGGGTGCCGTCCCTACCTGGTGCCGCTGGCCGCGGCGACCCCGTCGCCGTTCGGCCCGCTGCCCGCGGGCCGGCCGGTCGGCGGCCACGCCGACGGCAAGGACAGCTCCGCCAAATACAGCGACACCACGGACAGCTCCGCCAAGGACGGCGATACCAAGGACGGCGATACCAAGGACAGGCCCGCGCCGGTGCGGGTCGACGCCGAGGGCCTGGCCGGCCGCGTCGTGCAGATTCCGGTGGCCGAATCGCGCTACCAGTCGCTGCTCGCGGTCTCCGGCGGCCTGGCCTGGCTCAGGGAACCGGTGACGGGCAGCCTGGGGCAGGGCGGCGCCAGCCCCGGCGACGCGGCGCCGCGCCCGAGCCTCGAGCACTTCGACCTGGACACGCAGCGGTGCGTCGAACTGGCCGAGGAGCTGGACTGGTTCGACGTCAGCGGCGACGGCAGCACGCTGGTCGTGTCGGATCGCGGCAAGCTGACCGTGGTGCCCGCGGACCGCAAGCCGGACTCGGACAACCCGGCGGACAAGGTGACCGTGGACAGGTCCCGGGCCCGGTTCCTGGCCGATCCCGCCGCCATGTGGCGCAATGCCTACGCCGAGGCCGGCCGGTTCATCCGTCGCGACTTCTGGGTCAGCGACATGGCCGACGTGGACTGGGACGGGGTGCTGGAGTCCTACCGGCCGCTGCTGGACCGGATCGCGGTCCCCAGCGACTTCGCCGACCTGCTCTGGGAGGTGCTCGGCGAGCTGGGCACCTCGCACGCCTACGTCGACAGCGACGACGACGATGACGGCTACGGGGCCGAGGTCGGCCTGCTGGGCGCGGATCTGGCGCGAGACGGCGACGGGCGGTGGACGGTCAGCCGGGTGCTGCCGGGCGAGTCTTCCGACCCGCGGGCCCGCTCGCCGCTGGCCGCGCCCGGCGCCCAGGTCAGCGCCGGAGACACGCTGCTGGCCGTGGACGGCCAGTTGCTCGACGGCACCGGGCCGGGCCCGCTGCTGGTCGGCGCGGCCGGCAAGCCGGTGGAGCTGACGATCGGCCCGGCGCGGGGCGGCGAGCCCCGCCGCGCCGTGGTCGTGACGCTCAGCGCGGAGCGACGGCTGCGCTACCAGGACTGGGTGGCCCGGCGGCGGCAGCGGGTGCGCGAGCTCAGCGACGGGCGGGTCGGCTACCTGCACGTCCCCGACATGGTCGGCGAGGGCTGGGCCGACTTCCACCGTGACCTGCACGCGGAGATGGTCCGCGAGGCGCTCATCGTGGACGTCAGGGGCAACCGCGGCGGGCACACCTCACAGCTCGTGGTGGAGAAGCTCGCCCGCCGGGTGATCGGCTGGTCCGTGCCCCGCGGCTTGCACGCCGAGACCTACCCGCAGGACGCCCCGCGCGGCCCGGTCGTGGCGCTGTCCGACGAGTTCGCGGGCTCGGACGGGGACATCGTGACGGCCGCGATCAAGATCCTCGGTCTCGGCCCGGTCGTCGGCACCCGCACCTGGGGCGGCGTGGTCGGCATCGACGTGCCGTTCCACCAGCTCGTGGACGGCACCGCGATCACCGCCCCGCGCTACCCGGCCTGGCTGAACGGATTCGGCTGGGACGTGGAGAACCAGGGCGTCGACCCGGACGTCGAGGTGCTCGTCACGCCCGACGACCAGGCGGCCGCCCGGGACCCTCAGCTGGAGACCGGGGTCGCGATGGCGCTGGAGGCGCTCGCGACCAGGCCCGCGGCGCAGGCCCCGGCCACTTCGGGCCGGCGGTCGCGCCGCCGGCCCCCGCTGCCACCCCGAGCGGTGGCCGGCTGACATCGGCCGGAACTAGCCGGGAATGCTGGGCACCACCCACTGGACGGCCCCGACGCCGCCCGCGGTCGGCGCGGCCTGCATCACCACGCGCAGCTTGGTCGTCGTCACCGGGTCGAACGTCACCCGGTTGAAGGTGTTGTCCGCCTCCGGATAGGAACTCGGGTCGCTGACGTTCACGAACGCGCTGCCGTTCCAGTACTGGACGGTCCAGGACGCGGGCAACTGCAGCCCGCCCCCGTCGTCGGCGAAGTAGACCGAGCTGCCGTTGGTCGTGACGGGCTGACTCCAGTCCAGCTCCATGTACTGCGAGCCGGCCATCGGCCAGACTCACGGTGACGAGCGGGGCGCCCAGCCCGTGCCCGACGCTGACGCGCACGCCGTTGGTGTCCCGCCGGCCGTTGCTCTCGTCGTAAGACGAGGTCAGGTGGCCGACCGAGATGCTCTGGCCCGGGACGACCCACGCGTCGGGCACGCCGCGCCCGATGTACGGCTCTGACCTGCCCGGATTCACGGCCCACCCGCAGAACTCACCCCGCCCCGACACCTCAGCCCGCCCCGCGACCACCCGCGGCACCAGGAGTCGGTGCCGCGGCCAAAAATTCAGAAACCCTTTTACGTCCCGCCGCCCGCCCCGGCCAGGCCTCGGAGCGAGGGGTGGGTCGCGAGGGAGGGTTTCCACGATAAATGGATCTTCGTTGCTGGCGGGGACGCTGGGTGGCGTGTGACCAAAGTTGCCCGCAGGCAGCGCGGCCTCGACCGCCGGGAGCCCGCGCGGCCCGGCCAGCCGGGCCCGGTTTCATGATCCGTTTGCTGTGGAGTGCCAGGGGTGCTATTTGCCCGCTAGGTCTCCACAGCAAGGAACCTCGCGTTGCTGGTGCGAGGGCTGGGGCGGGTGTGACCAGAGGGTCTTGCCGTCGGCGCGCCAGTGCGGGTTCGAGGCGGGTTCGAGGCGGGAGGGCCCATGCTGGGCGGGCGGCCTGGGCGTGCGGCGGGAGGGCCCATGCTGGGCGGGCGGCCTGGGCGGGCGGCCTGGGCGGGCGGCGGGAGGCGAGCCAAAGGCGGCGCGGATGCTGCTAGGCTCCTGGCATGCGCGCGACCCTGACCGCAGGCTGGTGGCGCCGCCCCTGAGGCGGTTCCTGGCTCGCGCACGCAGATCCTGAGAGCGACCGCCCGGCAGCCGGCGGTCGCTTTTCTTGTCCGCGCCGCCTGGCTCCGGGCCTGACACCGAGGCGAGTGCCGATATGGACGAGACGCAGTTCGATACCGCGGGCGGGGTCCGGGTCAGCCGGACTGCCGCGCCGTTCGACCCTGACCTGCTGGCCGACCTTACGCGGCAGGTCGAGGCGCGGCGCGGCGGCGTGCTCAGTTCCGGGATGGAGTACCCGGGGCGGTACAGCCGGTGGCACATGGCCTACGTGGACCCGTGCCTCGAACTGGTCGCCCGGGGCAGGCGGGTCACGGCGACCGCGCTGAACGAGCGCGGCCGGGTCCTGCTGCCGGTGGTCGAGGCCGCGCTGCGGCGGGCCGGGGACCCGGTGACCGACGCCACGGATGCTGGCTCGGCCGAGGTGATCATCCCCGAGCCCGAGGGCACGTTCACCGAGGAGGAGCGGAGCCGGCGGCCGACCGTGTTCTCGGCGCTGCGCGAGATCATCACGTCGTTCGCCGGGCCGGACCCGCACCTGGGGCTTTACGGGGCGTTCGGGTACGACCTGGCGTTCCAGTTTGAGCCGGTGCGGCTGCGCAGCGCCAGGCCCGCCAGCCAGCGGGACCTGGTCCTGCACCTGCCCGACCGGCTGTACGTGCTGGACCGCAAGCGGGAGACCGCGGTCTGCTGCAGCTACGACTTCGAGGTGGCGGGACAGTCGACGCGGAGCTTGCCCCGGGAGGCCGGACCGCAGCCGGGGGTGCCAGGTGACCCCGATCGCCGCGTTAAGGCTGCTGGTTTCGGGGAGGATCCGCGGCCGGGGACGTTCGCCCGGGTGGTAGAGCAGGCCAGGGAGCGTTTTGCCCGCGGCGACCTGTTCGAGGTCGTGCCGAGCCACGTGTTCCACGGGACCTGCGCGTCGCCGGCCGCGTTCTACGAGCGGCTGCGGCAGCGCAACCCGGCCCCTTACGAGTTCTTCCTCAACCTCGGCGAGGAGGAGTACCTGGTCGGCGCGTCGCCGGAGATGTACGTGCGCGTGACCGGGGACCGGGTCGAGACCTGCCCGATCGCGGGGACGATCGCGCGCGGCGCTGACCCGCTGGGCGACGCCGAGAACATCCGGGCCCTGCTCACCTCGGTCAAGGAGGAGTCCGAGCTGACCATGTGCACCGACGTCGACCGCAACGACAAGTCGCGGGTCTGCGAGCCCGGCAGCGTGCGGGTGATCGGGCGCCGCCAGATCGAGATCTACAGCCGGCTGATCCACACCGTGGACCACGTGGAGGGGCGGCTGCGGCCCGGGTTCGACGCGCTGGACGCGTTCCTGACCCACATGTGGGCGGTGACCGTCACCGGCGCGCCCAAGGCCTGGGCC
>DATAVV010000299.1:0-56216 GCA_036267555.1 Streptosporangiaceae bacterium
CGACAAGAACCGTGGCGACGAACGTGACCATCTCGACGAGCCCGAACAGCCCGAGCCGGTCGAACGCGACCGCCCACGGGTACAGGAAGATGATCTCGATGTCGAAGACGATGAACAGCATCGCGGTGATGTAGTACTTCACCGGGAACCTGGTGCTGCGCTGAGGCGTCGGCTCGATGCCGCACTCGTAGGCCTCGAGCTTGGCCCGGTTCCACCGCTTGGGACCGGCTATCGAGCCCATCACCAGCGAGAAGATGCCAAACACCGCCGACAGGCCCGCCAGGACCAGGATCGGGACGTACAGGCTCATCGCCTCGTCACCCCCTTGCTAAAGCCGGTCACCGTTATGCCGCCGGGGTCATCTTAGACAGGGCATTGAGAAGGCGATCGACCGCGTCGCCTCCCTTGGTTTCGGTGAGGTTGCCGAGCAGCTTCATCGTGAAGCGCATCACCCACGGCCGCTTCACGCCGTGCCTGGTCGCGAACCGCATAATGGCCGGATGGCCAATCGCCTGGACGAAGGTTCGCCCAAGCGTGTAATAGCCGCCGTAGGCGTCCTTCAGCTCGCGCGGATAGGTGCGCAGCACCGTCTCGGCGCCCGCGGCGGTCGGCCGGGCCAGCGCCTGGACGATGACCCGGGCCGCGATCTCGCCCGACTCCATCGCGTAGGCGATTCCCTCGCCGTTGAACGGGTTGACCATGCCGCCGGAGTCCCCGGCGAGCAGCAGTCCGTTGGTGTAGTGCGGGGTGCGGTTGAATCCCATCGGTAGTGCGGCGCCGCGTATGGGCTGCGTCCTGTTCTCCTCGGAGAACCCCCACTCGGGCGGCATCGAGGCCAGCCACTTGCGCAGCAGCACCCGGTAGTCGATGTTCCCGAACGCCTCGGAGGTGTTCAGCAGCCCGAGCCCCACGTTGCTGGTGCCGTCGCCCATGCCGAAGATCCAGCCGTAGCCCGGCAGCAGCTTGTCGCCGTCCCAGAGGTCCAGCCAGGCCTCCAGGTAGTCGTCGTCGTGGCGCGGGCTCGTGTAGTAGGAGCGCACCGCGACGCCGAGCGGCCGGTCGTCGCGCCTGCGCAGGCCCATGGCCACCGACAGCCGGGAGGAGTTCCCGTCGGCCGCGACCACCACCCGCGCGCGGTAGGTGTGCTCGACGCGGTCTCCGTTGACGGCTTCCTGCGCGATGACGCCGGTGACCCGCCCGGTGCGGTCGTCGCGCACCGGGCCGGTGACGTTGTGTCCCTCCAGCAGCCGGGCGCCGGCCTTCTGGGCGTGCCGGGCCAGGATCTCGTCGAAGTCGAGCCTGGTGCGGACCAGGCCGTAGCCGGGGAAGCTGGAGAGCTCCGGCCAGTTCAGCTCGATCCGGCCGCCGCCGCCGATGATCCGCAGGCCCTTGTTCCGCAGCCAGCCGTCGCTCTCGTCGAGCGGCACGCCCATCCCGGTCAGGACCTTCACCGCGCGCGGGGTCAGTCCGTCGCCGCAGACCTTTTCCCGCGGGAAGTGGCTCTTCTCCAGGAGCAGCACGTCAAGGCCGGCGGTGGCCAGATAGAACGCCAGCGTCGACCCGGCCGGGCCCGCACCGACCACGATCACGTCCGCGGTCTGGCTGGCCTGGTTCGCAGCGAGTGGGGGAGCTTGCTGAGTCACGAGATGAATCCTGACGTGTCTTGTGAACGGCTTCACAAGTTCTCTTTGGGCAGTCTAGACCTCGCCGGGTACGGCGTTGCCTCCGGGACGACCGGGCCGCCGCGCCACGTGCACGGCGACCACGCCCAGCGTCAGGTTTCGCCAGCGCACGGCCTGCCACCCGGCCGCGGCGATCCGACCCGCCAGTTCCGGCTGAGCCGGCCAGTCGGCGATCGACTCGGCCAGGTAACTGTACGCGTCGCCGTTGCCCGCCACGCGCCGCGCGACCATCGGCAGCGCCGCGGTCAGGTACCGGGAGTACACCGTGTCCAGGTGGCGCTGCAGCAGGTGGCTGAACTCGCACACCACCAGCCGGCCGCCGGGCCTGGTCACCCGCAGCATCTCGGCCAGCCCCGCGTCGGGGTCGGTCAGGTTGCGCAGGCCGAAGGAGATCGTCACCGCGTCGAAGGCCGCGCTGCGGAACGGGAGCCGCAGCGCGTCCCCGGCCGCGAAGCCGACCCCGGCCGCCGGCCTGCGGGCCCCATTCCGCAGCATGCCGATCGAGAAGTCACACGCCACGCACCGCGCGCCGGCCGCGGTGAACGCGCGCGACGAGGTACCCGTGCCCGCGGCCAGGTCCAGGACCAGGTCACCGGGACCCGCGTTGACCGCCCGGGCCACGGCCCGGCGCCAGAGCCGGTCCTGGCCCATCGAGAGCACGTCGTTGAGCAGGTCATAGCGGTCCGCGAGGCTGTCGAACATCGCGGCGACGTCCGCGGGCCGTTTGTCCATCTGGGCGCGGGGCATGAGGCCAGCCTTACACATGGCGCGGGCTCCGATATGGTGGGCGCGTGCTGAAAGCGGGTGCCTCGATTTCGGGCCGGATCCTGCGCACCGCAGCAGCGGGGGGAGCGGCCACGGTACTGGCGTCCTGGGGCCTGGGCAAGCTGGTGCAGAACGACGCGGTGGCGCAGCCGTCGCGACGGCTGTATGACTACTGCCGCGCCCGGCGTTCGGCGGCCGTTTCGCGGCGGATGAATCAAGTCGTCACGACGATCGGTGATTACTCGGTCATCGGGCCGTTTACGGTCCTGGTGGGCGCGATGGTCGCCTGGGAGCGCCGGCAGTGGGCCCCGCTGCCCCTCCTTACGGGGGGCCTGCTGTCCGAAGTCTACCTGCAGAAGGCCTTAAAGCACCTGGTCAAGGGCACCCTGCCGCCCGAGGAGTCGTCACTTGGGCCGCCCGGAGACTTCCCGTCAGGCGGCGCCGCCCGGACCGTGATCACCTTCGGGCTGCTCGCGCACCTGCTGACCCAGCGCTGGGACAGCCCGGCCGAACAGCGGGTGATCTGGTCCGTCGTCGCGGTGCTCGTGGCGGCTCAGGGTGGTTCCCGGTTCTACCTGGGCCGCCACTGGCCCGAGGATGTTATCGGCGGCTGGCTTTTCGGCTGGCTCATCCTGCGCACGCTTATCCAGGTCAGCGACATCGTGACCACGGGAGCCGGGACGGGCCCGGCGGCCTGAGCGGGTGGGCCGCAGACGCCGGTGCGCAGCCTCAGATCCCGCGGCCGCGGCGGTTCGCCAGCCGCACGATCGATGCGGGCCTGACCGCGCCGGAAGCCACAGCCAGCGCCAGGTAGGCCCGGCGCTCCAAGGGGTTGCCGCGCAGCGCCCGCCAGCTGCCCCGGCAGGCAGCGGAGCGATGGGCCAGGGCGGCCCGCGCAAAGGCGATCTGGCCTTCGATCCTGGCCATTCCGTGCCGGTCCGCCTTCAGCTCAGGATGCTTGTCCAGCAGGTATTCCAGTGCGTCGGCAATGGAATTCCAGCGCTCGGCGAAGAAGGACTGCGGGTGCCAGTACACGTCCACCAGGGGCTGCGCCACCGCGGCGATCGGCCTGCGGCGGGCGGCGCGCAGCAGCCAGTCGTAGTCCTCGCCGTAACTCCCGGGGATCTGCTCGTCGACCGGGCCTATGTCCGCGAGCGCCTCGCGGGCGACCAGGAACGTCGACGGGTGCAGCGCCGTGACGCGGTCGCGCACGAGCTGCGCCAGGTCCACCTCGGCCGGGGGGACCCGGACGACCGTCTGGTCGCCGTGATGGATGCGCACCCCGCTAGCGATGAACTCCGCGGCCGAGGCCGCCATCAGCTCGGCCTGAAGGCGCAGCTTGCGCGGGTCCCAGGCGTCGTCGTCGTCGCAGAACGCGATCAGGGCCCCCTGGCTCGCGGCGATCCCAGTGTTCCTGGCCCCGGCCAGCCCGGGGGTGCCAATGTTGGCCATCGTCCGCAGCCGCCGTCCCGGCGGAACGCTGATCGGGATGTCAGCCACGGTGCTCTGGTCAAAAACGACCACGCACTCCAGCTCGCCTGGATACGACTGCCCCAGGATGCTGGCGACCGCGCGCTCCAGTAGCGGCAGTCGGTCCCGGGTCGGGACGATCGCGCTGACCGACGGCCAGGCACCGTGCTCCGGCCCGGTCAATGGACCGGCCGCTGGCTCGACGACCAGGGCAGCGCTCGCCCCAACAGCTCCTCCAGGCCGCGGTTGTGGTCCGCGAGCGCCTCCCGCAGCCGCTCGCGTGTCTGCGGTGCGATGTCAGGGGCCGCCAGGTAGTTGTGCCGCACCCGGCTCCGGAGACTGGCCGGCGGCAGGCCGAGGAACTTCCAGATCTCGTTGATGTGCCGCTCGGGGTCGGCGTAGAAATCCTCGCTGGCCGCGATGTGAAACTGGTCGCGCCCGAACAGCGAGAACCAGCGCGGGAGCATGTCGAGGTAACGTCCCTGCGCCAGGTAGGAATGGTTTTCGTGCTCCGCGCTCAGGTAGCCGGGCTCGGCCACGATCCGCTCCGCCTCGCCGCGGAGCCGGTCTGGCTCGGCGTCAAGCGCCTCCTCGAAGCTCAGCGTCTCGCCACCGTGATGGGTCCGCTCCTTGAAGTGCGAGTACGCCCGCTCCGCCGGGTCCCGCAGGAATACGATGATCCGCACATCCGGGAAGTCGCGGGCCAGTCGCTCGGCCGCGAGCGGGTGGAACAGGTAATAGGGGCTCGCCTCGCCCGCGATCACGGGCCTGACTCCCGGCCGGACCAGATGACCGCCGCCGGCCCGGATCGGGAAATGTGAGCGGTACCAGCTCATGCCGCGGGCGTAGTTCGAATCGTAGTAGTGGACGCCCTTGAGGTGGATGAGCCCGGGAAAGAGCGGCTGGATGCGCGGATGCTCCATCAGGTACCGGTAGGCCGAGGTCGACCCGCCGCGCTTCGCGCCGACGACGACGAAATCCGGGCCGCCGCGCAACCGGGACGTGGCCACACCATAACGGCGCAGCGCGCGTTTGGCCGCCTGGCGCGCCGCCCGGTTGACCGGTCCCCTGGTCTGCTGAGTCATCAAGCTTTCTCCCATGCTCGGTCGTCTGGTCGCGGCCTTGGCCCGCTAGGCCGCTTTCTTACTGGCCGCGCCCGCGGCCGCGGGCCGGGCCCCGGGTCGCAGTACCGCTGAGATCCCGGTCAGCCCCAGCGGGCCGCGGGCGAAGTACAAGGCGGCCGCGAATGCCGCGAGGGCCGCGGCCAGCCCCGCGGACAATCCGGGCAGCGTCTGGCCCAGCAGGGCCCGGGCGCCGATGCCGGTCAGCCCGAAGCAGATCGTGGTCGTGGCCACCACCAGCCCGTAGCCCGGGCCGAAGGGCGCGAGCCCCAGGACCCACCGGACCTCGACCATGGCGGTCACGTTGTCCACCACGATGCTCGCCCCCCAGGCGATGGCCGCGCCCAGGATGCCCAGGCGGGGCAGCAGCAGCAGGTTCAGGCCGATGTTGACGGTTAACGCGGCCCCGGCGTTGATGGCGCTCCACGAGCTTTTCCCGCCCATGAGCAGGACCACGGTCACGTTGCCGGTACCCAGGTTGACGAGCATCGCCAGCGACAGCACCGCCAGCGCGGCCGCGCCCGCGGCGTACCGCGGCCCGAAAATGCCGAGCACCACGCGCGGGAAGACGCTGAACACGATGTACAGCGGCCAAGAGGCCAGCATCAGCCAGCGGGTCGCGCTCTGGAACAGTTCGGCCGCCCGGTGGTACTGGCCCCGGGCCAGGGCCGCGCTCAGCGCGGGGCCGATCGCGAGCCGGTTCCCTTCGAGCGCGAAGGTGCCGAGAATCGCCAGCTTGCTGACTGCGGCGTAGACCCCGGCTGCGTAGCGCGAGACCATGGCCCCGACGAGCAGGATGTCCAGCCACAGGACGACGACCTGGAAGGTGGCCTGCAGGCCGCGCGGGCCAGTGAAGCCCCAGAACTCCGCGCCGAGCTGCAGCAGGCGGGCCCGGGCCGGACGTGAGGAACCGCGGTGCCGTCCGCGGTGACCGTCACCCTGGATCTCGGCCCGCGCCTGCCGTGGCGGCCCGAACGCGGCGAAGTAGGCCGGGTGCAGTTCCATGGTGGGCGTGGGCTCCGCCTCGACCGCGCGCCCCGGCCTGGCGGCCGGCCCGGGCGGCAGGACCGGCGGAGGGGCCGGCGGAGGGGCCGGCGGAGGGGCCGGCGGAGGGGCCGGCGGAGGGACCGGCGGAGGGACCGGCGGAGGGACCGGCGGCGCGTGGCGCGTGGGGCGCCCCGCCCGCGCTCCGCTCCTGGCCGGCGCTTCTTTCCTGAGGATGCCGGCCAAGATGAGCCAGGCGGCCACCAAGCCGACGACGACCGGCAGGCCCCAGCCGATGAGGGCGCCGTTCATGCCCAGGCCGATGACCAGGGCCGCCAGGACCAGGGCCATCCGGGCCGCGGGCTTGCCGAGACCCTCGATCGCCAGGTAAGGCCACATTCGGCCGAATCCCCGGGCGGCATCGGTGATGCAGGAGGACAGCGAGCCCAGCGGAATCAGCGGAGCGACGAGCCTGATGTCTTCCGCGCCACTGCGGGCGGCGATGCCGTGCAGGAAGACCCGGGCTAGCTCCGGGGCGGCGATCCAGGTGGCTACCGCGCCCGCGGCCCCGATGACCAGGACGGGCCCGATCGCGACCAAGACGACCCGGCGCGTATCCGATACGCCGCCGACGGCGCGGGCCCGGGAAATCCAGCGGGTAAGCCCGGTATCGGCGCCGAGCTCGAAGGTATTGGACATGATCGTGAACAGGGCGATCAGCTCGAACAGGGCACCCGCGCCGCTCGGCTGCAGCCAGCGGCTGACGAGCACGGTCAGCCCGAAGCTCAGGGCCGCCCCGGTGACCATGGCGGCCAGGTTGATGGCCGAACCCCGCGCGACCCGGGCCGACTCGGTCGAAAGTGCGGGTCTCCCCCCCTCCCCCGTCATGTCGGCAGAGCGCCCAGCGCGCGGACTCGCCCGGGCCCGGTGGGCTCGCGCGCCTGCGCAGACGCCGCGGCGGGCGCGGCTGGTTCCGGCGCCTCTGGCCGCCCGCAACGCCGGTAGGCCACCGCCGCGACCACCATCACGACCTGCAACTCCACCGGCAGCCAGCCGTAGACCACGATCTGGCTCAGAGCGATCAGCGGGACGGCGTGCAGCCAGAGGCCGCCGATGCCGCGCACCCGGCGCGTCTGCCAGGCCGCTGCGAGGAAGAACCCGATGAAGAACAAGGTCGCCGGGTAGCCGTTCGAGTACAGCAGCATCCACAGCTGCCCCTGGGTCCCGATCGCCGGCGTCGCATTCGGGCCGCTGACGGCCTGCGGCTCACCGTGACCGAACAGCGGTGACTCGTTCGCGCCCTGGAATGCCTGCCGTGACACGCTGACCCGGGTGCTGTTGCTGTGCCCGTGCGTGCTGGACAGGTTGGCCACGACGAGGTTGCCCAGCGGCGTGAGTATGACCACGGCCACGATCAGCGTCGTCAGGCCGATCAGCCCGGCCAGGGCGCCGATGCGGCCGCGCGCGGCCATCCGGATCGCCACGTAGAGGATGCCGAGCCCGAGACTCAGGAACATCCCGCGGTTGACCGAGACCACCATCGGCACCAGCGAGGCGGCCAGGACGGCAATGATGACCTGGCGGCGGCGCCCGGGTCCTTCGGCCACGATCGCCGCGAACGCCACCGGGGTCAGGACGGCGATATTGCCGCCCCATTCATTGGTGTAGCTGAACGGGGCGGTGGGCCGCGGCAGCGGATACCCCAGGAAGCCCTGCACCTGGGCGAAGACCGGCTGGAGAAGTTCCTGTACGAAAGGCTGGCTGCGCAGCCCGTGCGGCACCAGGAGCTCCAGCGGCGGCGTGAACGTGTGCGCGCCGACGAGGATGCCCGCGTAGCCCCCGGCGACCACGATCATCCAGAACGCGACGAGGATGCGCAGCACCTTGAGGTCAAGCCGCCCGGAGCGCGGCAGGTTGTACACGTAGAGGAACAGGATCCCGGCCCCGACGTAGAGCGCGAGCCGGTAGCAGAAGGTCATCGTCTTGCTCGCGCTGTCCAGCTGAAAGCCGGACAGCAGGATCCAGCTGGTGCAGGCGAACCACAAGACGATGGCGACCGGGGCCCGGGTCCGCTGCCTCCAGACCAGAGCCACCAGCATGGCGACCGCGACCACGGGCCAGATGAAGGCGCCGACGCCGAGAACCCACCACACTGGGAAGGCCACGAAGAGCACCACGAGCGGCCAGGTGACCGGCAGCCGGACGCTGGACGCCAGGGGGACGCTGGACGCCAGGGGAGGGCCGTAGCCCGGGCCGCCGGCGGCCAACGACCTCCTGCTCACAGCGGACGCTTCGCCAGGGAGCCTGCCGACCCGGACGCGTCGTCGCTAGCGGCGGGAGGCACCGGTCGGGTGTGGGTCACGGACCGGGATCCGGGCCGCCGTCCCTCGCCCGGGCTGACGGGCGAAGCCGGCGCCGCGCGCCGCGGTGCGCGGCGGTGGCTACCGCCACCCTTGGCGAGCAGGACCCCGCCGAAGACCTGAGCCCCGACGTGATCTAGCCCGCGCCGCAGGTCGGCCACGGCCCGTCCCCTCGTCCGCCCCTCACGCGCCAGCACGAGCACCCCGTCGACGTGCGCGGCGAGCGAGAAGACGTCGGAGGCAACGCTGGCGGGAGGGGAGTCGAGGATCACGAAGTCGTAGTCCTCGCGCTGGCTTTGCAGCAGTCCGAGCATGCTGCCGGAATCCAGGACGGTGAGAGCGTGCGGCATCAGCGGGCCGCTCGGCAGCACCGACAGCCGCCGGGCGATCGCCCCCGGCAACGGGCTACCGCCCGCCCGCCGGGCGGCCCGGGTAAGCACCTTCACGTCGCCGTCCTCGGCGAGCACGTCGCTGAGACCGGAGTTGTTGGGCAGGTCGAAGATCTCTGCCAGGGACGAGTCATGCAGGTCAGACCCGACGAGAAGCACGTTCCGGCCCGACTCGGCCAGCGCGATGCCCAGATCCGCGGTCACGGTGCCGACCGGGCTAGTGGCATCAGGGCACGCCACGAGCAGAGTGCCCAGGCTGTGGCGGGCCGCCAGCGCGACCAGTGTCGCCCGCAGGGCGCGGACGGTTTCCGCGTCCCGGCTTTGCGGGCTCGCCGCGGTGGCGATCGACCGCCGGGTGCCGCGGCGACCCTCCCGGGTCTCGCGGTCCAGGCTGCCGGTCCCGGTCAGCACGGCGAGCGTCGGCGCCCCGAGGCCGCGCTCCAGTTGTGCGGCGTCCCGGACCCGGTCGTCGAACGCGTCCCGCACGAAGACCAAGGCCAGGCCGATCAGCAGGCCGAGCAGAGCCCCGACAATGATAATGATCTTGCTTGTGAGGCCGGACGGCGAGAGCGGGAGAGCAGCACCGATGAACGTGCCGCCGCTGTCGTTGTAGGTGGGCAGCGAGCCGAGCTGGCTCTGCGCGGTGGTCGCCTCTGCGGTGAGCTCGTCGAGCCGAATGGACTGGTTCTGGTGGATGGACGACCCCGACGAGGTGCTGTTCAACTGCGTGGTGACCCGCGCTATCTGCTTCTGCAGCGCAGCCGTCTGCGCGGTGAGGGCGGCCCGGAGACTGGCGATCTGGCTGGCCAGCTCCTGGTGGCGGCTGGACAGGTAGGCCCGGGCGAACGCGTTCGCTCCCGTCTGAGCGGTCGCGGCGGTAGCGGCCTTCCAAGTGATCTGCAGGTCGTCCGATGTCGTGATGGTGTTTGCCGGCACCGAGACGGTCAGCCGCTTGGCCGCCTCCTGCTGCAGCACGGCGGGCTGGACGTGCAGCAGCCGGGCCGCCTGCGCGGCCACCAGCGGGGACTGCGCGAACGCCTGCTCGGTGCTCATGTTGACCTGCGAGTTGGGCTGCGTCGGGGGGTTGAGCGGGCCCTGTGTCATCGGCAGGACCACCACCTGCGAGGTCGCCGAGTAAGTGGGACCTGCCGCGAAGCTGTAACCGGCCCCGCCGATGGCCCCGATCACCGTGAGCACTAAGACGAGCACCCGCCGACGACGGACGATAAGCCAGTAGTCACGCAAGTCGATCGAGCGCGGCTCGGGGGCGAAGCCGTCTCTATCCGGTGACTGTCTTTCGGTCATGGTGAAAATCCTCCGTCAGGCAGCCGGCGGGGCAGCTGGTCGGATTCGAAGTAGACGACGGCACGGATCGACGGGAACAGGGTCCTAAGCGCCCGGCCAGCCCGGGTGAACCAGGCCGCCTTCGCCCCGGGTGCCCCTTCGACGGTGCCGAACTTGCCGACCAGCAACGGCTCGCCGGTCGGCAGGCCCCAGCGGTAGAAGGCCGAGAAAATCTGCGTGCAGGATCCCCACCGGACATGAGCCAGTTCGGAGGCCCAGTTGTAACCATCTGCACCGACCCAGTTCACGTACGCTTTGCCCGGATAGTACGCTTGCGCGCTTCCCGCGGCAAAACCCGCCGCGGTCGGGCTGGACCCAGGCCGTCATCGGCGAGCGGGATCTCCTGCTGCGGGCGCATCACCCGCCCTGGGCCAGGCCGGCCGCGTAGTGCGCGACGATCTGGGCGGCCGACAGGGCCGTCGGGTAGACGGCGACGTCGGCGATGGTGCCGTTGAAGTAGTAGCTGTTCGGCTCGGTCGTGCCCTGGCTGTTGCTGCCCCACGGGTCGAGGTTCCAGCCGCTGAGGTTGTCCCCGCCGACCCGCCAGTAACCGTTGTAGCTCTGGGCCGAGCTGCTGGTAGCGGTGCCGACGAGCTGCCCATCCAGGTAAAACGCCATGTTGGGCCCGCTGGTCACGGCGGAGTTGTACGTCGCCACGAGGTAATGCCACTGGCCGTCGTTGTAGACGCTGGGGCTCTCGACGGTCTCCGCCCCGCCGTTGTAGATGCCGAGCACGAGCTGACCGTCATTCATCATGTAGATCTGCCGGTCGTAGTTGCCGCTCGAGCCGGTCTGGCTGCTCCCGAACCCGATCAGCTTGCCCCCGGTGTTGGTGGTGGTCTTGAACCAGCCTTCAACGGAGAAGGCCTGCGGGCCCGCCGCCTGTTTCTGCGCGGTCACCAGGCCGGTGCTCCCGTTGAAGGCGGTCGCGGTCGTGCCGGCGAACGGGCCGGCCGCGCCCTGGGTCGTGCCGGACTCGTAGGTGCCGTTGAACCCGTGGGGCGAGGCGTCGCTGGCCGTCGTGCCCGAGGTCTCGCTGAGCGGCCATAGGAACGACGGGCTGTTGGCCAGGACCGTCTTCTGGTAGCTCAGGGGGGCCGCTGACGACACCGTGACCGAAGCCGACGCGGGCGACTTCGCCGTCAGGTGGGTGCCGTCCGTGGCCGCGTACGTATAGGTGTGGCTGGATCCGGCAGTCAGCCCGGTGTCCTGGTAATGCAGCACCGGCAGCGCCCACGGCCACGACGTCGCGGTCAGCGTGGCGATCGGCGTCGTGCCGCCGTCACGGAAGATCTCGTAGTTGAGCGTGCCGACGTCACGGCTGCTGACCGCGGGGAAGCTGATGGAGTCGACCCCGGCTTGCGTGCTGGTCACGGCCGGCGCCGTAGTGGGATTGGACGGGTAGACCGAGTCAGGCGCGGCCGGGAAGATCGCGAATCCCTCCCGTGGCTGGTTGTTGACCGTGGTGAAGTCTCCGCCGAGGAATAGCTGCTTGCCGTCGGTGGCCATGACCCGGGGGCCGAGGCCACTGCCTGGGCTGCTGGTGTCCGGGGTCCAGTGCCCTAGGGACCCGTCGGTGAGCGACTGGGCCAGCAGGTGCCAGGTCACATCGCCGCTGCCTGAGGCGTTGCTGACCTGCGGGAAGCCGCCCGGCGCATACGCGCAGTCGTGGGCGTGCGAACCCTTGAACAGGTAGCCGTTGATGATCACCAGCGCCTGGGTTGCGCCAAGGCAGTCGTTCTGCCACAGCAGCGGATCGCCCTGGCTCAGGTTGAGGCTGACCGCGTAGTCGCCGTCGAAGCAGCCGCCGCCCGTTCCCTCTGACGACAGGTAGGCGATCCCGCTGTTGATGATGATGTCCTTGACGGCGGGCGGGTTGCAGGAGGAGGTGTCGGGAACGATGTTCGCGCCCCACGGCTCGGTGGTCGTCCCGGTGCTCGGGTCGACTGCTCCGGCCCCGGGTTCGGTCACCCCGTTGATGGTGCCGAAGTACCCGCCCACCAGGACCTGCGAGCCGTCGGGGTCGGCGGCGACGGACGTCACCGTGTCGTTGAGGACCGGGGCCCACGGCAGGACGTTGCCCGAGGTGTCCACCGCGCCGGCGTAGGTGCGCGACGCCAGGTTCGGGGAGGTGCCGAGCTCGTTGAAGGCGCCACCGAGGTAGATTCCCGAGCCGCTGGGCGAGAAGGCGATCGAGTCCACCTTCCCGTAAGCGGAGGGCGCCCAGGCGGTCAGGGTCGGCGTGGTGCCCGAGATGTCGAACGCGGCCAGGTTGTCCCGGTACGAGCCGTTGACGTGGTTGAAAATGCCGCCGACGTATAGCGTCTGCCCGTTCGGCGAAACCGCCAGCGCGTAGACGCCATCGGTGGATGTAGACGACCCCGTGATCGCCGGATCCCACGATGTGATCAGGGCCCCGGTCGCGGAGTTGAAGGCCGCCAGGTAGGTGCGCCCGACCTCGCCGGTGGTGGTTCCCGCCGGGGTCCCCGGCGGCAGCGCGTTGGAGAACTGGCCGCCCACGTAGACCACCCCGTTGGCGTAGGCCAGAGCCCATACCGTGCCGTCGGTCTCCCAGGACGACAAGGCCGTCGAGCTGACGTTGCCGTCGGCCGCGCCCACCGGGAGGCTGGCGGGCGTGCGGGTCACCGCGCGGGCCGCGGGCGCGGCGCCAGCGGCGGACGCTTGCGTCGCCGGCAGCGTGACGGCGGCCGTAGCGGCGAGCGCCGCTACGGCCGCCAGGCTGGCTCTTATCCTCATCCCTGCTCCTTGTCTGCTTCTGCAGTGAGACTGGCGCGCTCCCCGGCGAGTGGCGCGGGCGAGCGGACGGTCAGTGCCGGGCCTAACCCCGTCGGCATAAAGGGATCAGCGCGGGCACCGACCTGGCGGCCCGGCCGGCGGCTCCGTCGGCCGGGCAAGCTCAGCGGCCGCCGTTTCGGCCGGCTGACCAGTTCCTCGACAAGATCGCCGAAACGGGCCACGGCGGCATCGACATCAGCGTCACCGAACGCGGTCCTGAACCTGGCGGGATCACCGGCCGCCTCGTCGAGCAGCCCCGTGAAGGCGGCGGGGGTCTGCGCCAGCCGGATCCGGCCCGACTCGGCGAGCTTGCGGCAGAAATCGACCTGGTGGTCATCCACGTGCTCCCCGAGTTCCGCGCGCCGCGGCACCACGATAGGCAGGTGCCCTCGCCCCCAGGCCGCGGCGATGGACGCCGGGCCGCCATGACAGACGATCGTGTCCGCCGCATCGAGCATGGCCTCGAGGGCGCCCGCCTCGACCATGGCTGATCCCGCGCACGCCGGCTTCACCGGCGCGGTGCCGGACTGGACGAACGTCGCGGCCAGGTGCTCGGGATGCCCTTGGAGCCAGTCGTTGGTCCAGCCGACGAGCCGGGTGAACGGATGATGGTCCGTGCCGACGGTTACGACGATCCGCGGGCGGCCCGCGGCGCCCGGAGCGCTCACAGCAGGCATCCGATCACCCGGCCGCGCGGGTAGCTGGCCGCTTGCTCCGGCCATTGCAGGAGAAACAGCTGCGCCAGCGGGTAGCACAGTTTCCCGGTGACCGTAGGCCGCGAGATCCGGTCGTAGACCTCCAGGTAAACGCTCGGGATTCGCATGGCCCTGGCCAGCAGGAAGAACGGGAACGCCACCCCGGCGCCGTCCGACACCACCACGTCGGGCCGCTCCGCGCGCAGGACCGCCGCGGCCAGGCGCAGGTTCCGCAGCGCGTTCGGGATATTGCGGGTTGTCGGGGCGAACGCGGGCACCACCCGCTCCCCGGCCAGCAGCGAACGGGAGTGCGGGTCCGCGAACGTCACCCAGAGCCGCTCATGCGTGCGCCACCAGGGACGTAGCTGATAAAGCTGCGTGAGGTGGCCGCCCGTGGAGCAGACCAGCAGTACCTTCATCCGGGCCTCCGGGGGCAGTCCGGGCTCGCCGGGGAGGCAGGCCGCGAGGGGATCTGCTCGAGCAGGCGCATGACGGCCGGGAAGAATCGGTCGTCGATAGCCCCGGAACTGGCCCGGGCTTCTTCGTGCCGGACCGCGAGCTCGATCAGGTGTAAGGCCGGGAGCAGGTCGGTCGCGTCCTGGGTCAGCCCGAGTCCGGCCAGCACCGGCCGCGCCTTTCTGGCCGCGATGGTCACGGCGTGCTCCAGAGGCCGCAGGCGGGCGACGAACGCCACCTGGAAATGGAAATGCAGGGCGTCCAGCCCCAGCGGCGCGTCGGGCGTGCTGGTCTCCCAGTCCCATGCGTAGAGGCGGCCGGCCAGCCGGGCGAGATTCCACGGGACCAGGTCGCCGTGCCAGGTGCCGAACCGCATCGTGGTCCGCCCGTGGCCGTGCTCGAGGCGCTCGGCCGCGCGGATCAGCGTGGTGCGGGAGCCGGGGTCGGTCGCGACCGACTGGATTCTCGACTGGATGCCGAGCCACCACGGGCTGGCCGCGAGTTCGCCGTGATGGGCCGGGGAAAGCTCGCTGATCTCAAGCAGGAGCCCGGCGTCGGGCTCGAGGCTGTCACCCACGCCGCGGATCCCCGGCGGGAGCGGTGCGGTGACCAGCAGGTCGAGGTCCCGCCAGGTCGTGAGGCCGATAACCTCGGGGACGCCCAGCCGCATGGCCCGGGCGGCGCAGGCGCGCAGGGCCGTGGCCTCTCGGCGGACCGCCTGCCGGGTCCAGTCGTTCCAGCCGACCTTGACGTAACCGAGCGGCGTGCCGCTGGCGCTGAAGACCTGCAGCACAGGCTTGCGGTACGGGCCGCCGCTCGCGCCTATGGCGACCGTGACGGGCCCGGCGTCAAATACGTGCTGCAGGTGCCTGCCGAGCGGGCTGTCCGATAGCTGAGCCGGGGCCGCCGCCGCGGCTACGCCGATGTCGACCTTGTTCCGCAAGATCAGCTGGGCCAGGCCGGTCCGCAGCCCGAGTCCGAGCACCTGGCGCGCCATCCGGGTCCGGCCGGAACGAAGCGCGTTGTAGGAAGTGAGAGCCGAGGCCGCTCCGGGCCGGGACGCCAGCGACACCGTGAAGGTACGGTCGCTGCGTCCCGGCAGCACGGCGAACTGCTCGGCGCGCGTGAAACCCGCGGGCAGGGCACGGGCGGGCGCCCAGGTAACCGCGGGCGCCCCGCTGAACAGTAAGTCAAAGAGCCACGCGAGGCTCTCGGGAGCTGGCGCGACACGGGACTGCAGCATGACCATGCCCCCGCTCCGATGAAGGCCGAATCAGGCAGATGAACCGTTCGTAACGTGCCGGAGAATAGCCGGTATAGAGATGACGCACGGCCCATTCAGTCAGTTGACATGAAAAATGGCTGACCTGGGCCGTCTTGGGGACTTTTTGCCCGCCGCGAAGCCGCCCGGTAGCAGCGGCGCCTGCTGAGGTGGGTGTGACGCCAGTGCGCGCAGCATCCCGGATGCCCTGGCCGGCGCCCGCCACCCGGTCCGCGCCGGCCCGCCGGTCTCGCCCGGGCTTGGCTGGCCTCTCGCGGGCATGGGCGCCGCACGGGCATGGGCGCCGCACGGCCGCGTCGACCGGGCGGCAAAGGGGTCCCCGGTGAGTCCGGCGGCCACCACGAATTTCCTCGTTCTTGATGCCGACGGGCTCTGTTTACATTAATGTCACTCTTTGTTATACCGCTGCTACTGTGCCACCTGATGCACCAGCGGGCTGCGCGGACACACCGCATGGCCCGTCGCAGGGCGACTCCGGCCCGAACCCGTCAGTTAACCCGGCAGGCGGTCCAGACAGGAGGACTCAATGCCCTGCGGCAGGCACTCGGTGAGCCCGGCTCCCGTTTCGCGCAGGTCATCACGGCCGGCCACGAAGATGTGGGCCAGATTATTCGCCGCTATGGTGGCTTTCGCCGTCGTCGTCACGGTGATCACGCACATCACGGTTAACCGGGCCGCGTCCACGGCGCTGTCGCAAAGGACCTGCGCCACCGAGCCCAAGCTCACCGCTAATACATCGGGCTCCGAGGCGTTGTCGCCGACCGCGGCATCGCGGGCGGCTAGCGCTGACGGGAGCAGGTCATCCGTTCCGCTGGGCGTGAATGCCTCTTATCCGAGCCAGCTCGCCGGGGCCACCGCTGAATTCGGCCATATGCCGATCATTCGCGTTTATTACACGGGCATGCCTGACCCCGGCGCGTGGACCACGGGCGCGCCGGGCGTCAACAAGTCAGCGGTCGTCGTCAGCTTCCGGTCTCCCCCCGCCACGGTCCTTTCCGGGAAGGACGACGCGGCCCTGGCCCACTTCTTCGACACCGCCCCCACGGGGCACCCGATCTATTACACCTACTACCACGAGCCAGAGCCTTTGATCACCGGCAAGCAATTTACTCTGGCCCAGTACAAGGCGGCCTGGACGCACATCGTGGCGATAGCTGACGCGGCCCGTAATCCTTACCTCAAGTCCACGATGATCTTGATGGCATGGGACCTCGATCCCCGGTCCGGCGTCAACTTCAGGGACTTCCTGCCATCCGGGCATGTCATCAGCGTGCTCGCGTGGGACGCCTATCCGGCGGGCACCGTGCACGACCAGGATCCGCAGCCGACGCCGCCGAGCGACTTCCTGGCACCGGAGGAGGCCGCCTCACGTAGCGTCGGCCTGCCCTACGGCTTCGCCGAGTTCGCGCTGGGCACGGCGGCCGACCGGCCGCAGTGGCTGCAGGAGGTCGCCAGCTACCTGCAAGGCACCGGCGCGCTGTTCGGCACATTGTTCAATTCCACCGGCTTCCCCTGGATGGAACTGACCGATTCCGCCTCCATCCGGGCGTGGCGCAGCGCGGTGGCCCACTCAGGGGCCGGCATGCCCGTGCCCGCCATCAGGGTGGCGCCGAAACCGGCGGCCGCGCCTTCGGCGGCCGCCGCGCCCCGGCCTAAGCCCTCGGCCACGGCCGTGAAGACGCCAGCGGTCCTGGCGATCACCGAGCCTGCGGTACGGCCTGATGCGTTCGTTCCCACCGGAGCGAATCACGTCAGGATCGTGTTCAAGCTCACCCAGGCCGCGAACATCGCCGTCTGCGTGGTGAACAGCGGCGGCCAGGTAGTGCGCGAATTCGACAGGCAAAAGCAGCCGGCCGGCTGGTCCTCAGTCTGGTATTTCGGATACGACCAGCGCGGAAAGCTGCTGCCTCCCGGGCACTACTCGGTCCTGGTCGTGGCGGTCGGCGCCAAGAGCAGTGTGACCGCGCGGGCATCGATGACCATCGGCACCCGGTAACGGCCGGCTGGTGCCGGGCGCTGGCAGCTCAGTATGCTCCGGCGCCGCGCAGGACCGCCGCGCCTGTCTTCCACAGAATCTGCAGGTCGAGCATGAAGGACCAGTTTTCGACGTAGCGCAGGTCGAGCCGGACGGCCTCATCCCAGGACAGGTCCGAGCGCCCCTTGATCTGCCATAGGCCGGTGAGCCCGGGTTTCACGGCCAGCCTGCGCCGCACGTGGTCCGCGTAGAGAGCGGCTTCGGCCGGCAATGCCGGGCGCGGGCCGACCAGGGACATGTCGCCGAGGAGAATGTTGAGTAGCTGCGGCAGCTCATCAAGGGACCAGCGGCGCAGCCACCGGCCCACCGGGGTGATCCGCGGGTCGTTGCGCATCTTGAAGAGCACCCCCTGATGCTCATTGAGCGCGATGAGCGGGCCCTTGCGCTCCTCCGCGTCGACGACCATCGTCCGGAACTTGTACAAGGTGAAAGGCCGGCCGTCGCGACCGACGCGCTTCTGCCGGAATAACGCCGGACTACCGTCGCCGCAGCGGATGATCAGCGACAAAGCCACGAACAACGGGCTCAGCAGCAGCAGCGCCGTGCCGGCGAGAGCGCGGTCGAACGCCGCTTTCAACAGGCGGCGGGCCCCGGTGAACTCGGGATGGTCCAGGTGCAGCAGGGGCAGCCCCGCAACGGGCCTGATCGTGGTGCGCGGTCCGGCGACATCGAGGAGGGCGGGAGCCACGCACAGCTCGGTGTCGGTCTTTTCCAGTTCCCAGGCCAGTGTCCGCAGGCGCTGACCGCTCATCTCCGGGCAAGCGAGCACGGCCACGGTATCGGCCCGGAACTCCCGCACCACCTCAGCCACCTCGCCCAGGCCGGAGATAACCGGGAACCCGCCGATATCGGCCGCGCTCGCTGCTCCGGGCGAGCCGGCCAGGCACGCGGCCACGACCGAGAGACCGTGATAGCTCTCGCGGTGCAACTCGGCGGCGAGATCGGCCACCACCGGCTCGTGGCCGACCACTACCACCCTGCGCAGGCAGGCACCGAGCCTGCGACGGCGGTGCAGTTGCTTCCGGAGCGTGTACCTGCCGACCAGGTCCAGCAGCGTCGCGCACGGCAGCGCGACAACCACGTAGCCGCGGGCGACATCGGTCTTCGCGGCATAGGCCAGGACAGCGACGGTCGCGGTGAGCCGTACCCCCGCATTAACAATCTTGTGGAATTCGTCGGAGCCGACGCCGATGAACCGGGAGTCGTAGCCTCCGGCCAGCGCCACGCTGCCCAGCCAGAGCAGCGGAAGGACGAGGCTGAGGGCCAGGTAGGGGGCAGCGCCGTGCGAGCCGCCCGCGAACCGGATCTTGAACGCGATAAGCCCGGCGGCCAGCCCGCACGCGAAGTCGGCGAGCCTGGCTCTTCGCAGGTAGGCGCTGGTCCACGTAGCCGGATGCTGCTCCGCCAGTCGCCCGGCGAGCGCGCCTGCCTGCTGGTTGGCCGTGACCGCAGCTTGCTCCGCCAACGTCCCCGCTCCCTCGCCGACACCTGTCCGGGCCGGCCAAACCCCCATCGACCTCCACTCAACATAGAGAAGACGCTCGGGATTTGAATGAGGTTGACAAGGAATTAACCAGTAAGTAACCCTTAATCACCGTAAGCGCCGATGGAGAAGTCTGGTCGGCCGAGTCCGGGACCGACGGCGACGCGGCGGATGTCTTCGCGTCACAAAAGCTCGGGGCGCCGCCACTCCTGGCCGAGCACGTGCTCGGCCAGGAACGCGAGCACGGTCTCGTACCAGACCTGGACGTGCCCGGGCCCCAGGATCCAGTGGTTCTCGTCGGGGAAGTAGAGGAACTTGGCGCCCGGGAGCCGGCCCTGCAGGTCCCACCACAGCCGCAGCGCCTCGCTCACCGGGACCCGGTAGTCCTTGTCGCCGTGGATGACCAGCATCGGGGTGCGGATCTGGCCGACGTGCACGTGCGGCGAGCTGGCCAGGTAGCGCTCGGGCTGCGTGGCCGGGTCGCCGAACATCCGGCGCCAGTAGGCCGGCATGTCCGTAGTGCCGAACATCTGGTCCAGGAACCACACCCCCGCGTGGCTGACGATGGCCCGGAACCGGTCGGTGTGCCCGGCCATCCAGTTGGCCATGTACCCGCCGTAGGAACCGCCCATCATCGCGGTCCGCTCCTGGTCGATGTCGGGCCGGGCCGCTGCCGCGTCGGTGATCGCCATCAGGTCGTCGTAGGGCGCGCCGCCCCACTGCCCGTGCCCCCGGGCGATGAAGTCCTGCCCGTAACCGGTGGACAGCGCCGGGTCGGGCAGCAGCACCGCGTAGCCCCTGGCCGCCATCAGCCACGGGTTCCAACGCCAGGACCAGGCATTCCAGCTCATCACCGGCCCGCCGTGCACCCACAGCAGCAGCGGCGCGGGCGCGGCACCGGAAGCCTGCTCCGGCAGCACCAGCCAGGCCCGGATCCTGGCTCCGTCTTCGGCCGTGGTCTCGATCTCCTCGAGCCGCCCCGGCAGCCGAACGGGCAACCCCGGAGCAGCCAGCCGCGCTACCCCGCGATCCGCGGCGTCGGTCAGTCCGGCCACGTCCAGCCGGACGGGCGTCGGTGGCTCGTCCACGGCCGAGCGCAGCGCGTACAGCAGCCGTCCGTCCGGCGCCGGGCACAGGTTGTCGTACGCGCCGTGGTCGGCGGTCAGCCGGGCCACCTGCCCGCTGGCCACCTCGACGCGGAACACCGGCCGCCGGCCGTGGTCGTCGGCGGTGAAGTAGACCGCGCCCGAGTCCGGGGCCCAGGCCACCTCGCCCGGGCGCCGGTCCAGCCCGGGCAGCAGGTCACGCGGCGGCGCGGACCCCTCGCCGTCCAGGGCCGCGAGCACCAGCGTGATGTCGCCCGGCGCCTCGTAGGTGTCGTGCCCGGCCCGCCTGCAGACCACCGTCCGCCCGTCGGGCGAGACGTGCGGGGCCTCGAAGTCATAGTCCGGCGCGGCGAGCAGAGTCCGCCGCTCCCCGGTCGCCACGTCGACGACGTGCACTTCACCGATCCGGTTCCCGGCCGCGTCCCAGGTCGCCCACCCGGTGACCACCCGGGTCCCGTCCGGGGTCAGCTCGAACGAGTTCTCGTCCAGCGCCCGCCCCGCATCCGGCGTCAGTTCCCTGACCTCCATCTCCGCCTCGTCCGCATCCCAGCCGTCACCGCTCCCGGACCCAGCCCCGTCACCCGCACGCCCCGCGTCAGCCCGCTCCTCCAGCGGAGCGAACGCGCCTACTTGCAGGCGCAGGCTGTCCGGGCCGAGGTCGTGGTCCCAGTACCGGACCGGGTTCGACTCGTGCAGGATCGCCGTGACACCCGCGTCCTTGCGGGCCTTGCGGCGCTGACGGTCCGCCTCGGCGCCCCCGGACCCGCGCAGCACCGGCGACGCGAACACCACGGCCCCGAGCCCCGGCCCCGCGGCTTCCCCTGCTGCCGCGGCCTGCCCTGCTGTTGCGGTGGTTGGTTGTGCCACCGCCGTGGCGGACGCCTCGATGCCTCTCGCCACCGCGAGGCTGCTGACGCCGCCGGGCGGGGCGGCGACCCGCCGCGCCTCACCGCCCGCGGCCGGCAGCAGCCACAGTGCTGGCTTGTCCTGTGCCGGCTTGCCCTGTCCGCTGTCAGTATCGCCGGGGGCACCGACATTCCCGGGCGACACGGCGGGACCAGGCCGGTTGGACACGAACAGCACCGAGCCGTCCGGCAGGAACTCGGGGCCGCCTTCCCCCTCCGCGCTGCGCGTCAGCCGGGCCGGCCGGCCGCCGGGGTCGGTGGCGATCCGCCAGATGCTGGTCACATACTTCGTCGGTTCGGGGCCGAGTGTCTGCACCGCGGCCGCCAGCCAGGATCCGTCGGGCGATAGCCGCAGTGCGGTCACGCGGGGTATTGCTACATAGTCGGGGAGGTCGTGGAAGCTCGTCACGAACTCAGCTTGCACCAGTGTGCCGCCGGACGGCGCCGAGAATTCGACGGTAGACCGGACTCAGTTCGTCCTCGAACCGCGCGGTGAGGTTGGCCACGCGCAGCAGCGTCTCCCGCGGCACCTCGCTGAGCATCGCGTCGAGCAGCGGCCACGACAGGTCGTCCAGGGCGGCCCTGATCGCCGCGTGCTCCCCGGTGTCGCAGGCCATGGCCAGCGCCTGCAGCGGCACCTCGGGCTCGGCCCCCGGCGCTCCGGACCCGAACCGCATCGGGAACGCGTCGGTCGCCCGGCCGGGCACGTGCTCCACGCAGGGCGCCTCGAACGCGCTGACCAGCGGGCTTACCTCGCCAGCGGTCAGCGGGTCGTACAGCCCGGGGAACGGCTTGCTCTCGTAGCCAGGGTCGTAGCCGCTGAAGTAGATCGGCGCCTCGGACCCGGACCTGGCCAGCACGCCAAGGGCCAGGTCGAGCAGGCCGACCGGCCAGCCCAGGTCGGTGATGGCCTGCACCCACAGTTCGTCGCGGCGCGCGCCGAGGCCCGCGGTCAGCAGCAGTTGCGCCGACTCGAGCGCCGATTGCGCGTAGAACAGGATGTCCGCGCCGTGCAGCCGGATCACGCCGCTGTCGCACCAGCCCCGCAGCCGGTGGCAGATGATCGAGTTGTCGACCACGTGCGTGAACCGGGCGGCCGAGTACCGGGTCCGGCCGCGGCCGGCGGCCTGGGCCGCGAGCCACTCGGCGGCCCGCTTGGACGCGGTGTAGACCTCGCGCGAGTACGGGCGCAATGCCTTGCCGGTGGACGCGATCACGACCTGCGAGACGCCGTAGTCCTCGGCGGCGCAGATCACGTTCTTGGTGCCGAGCACATTGGTGGTGACCGTGCGGTGCACCTCTTGCTCGGCCAGCCCGGGGTCGCGCTGCGCGGCGAGATGGAAGACCAGGTCGGGACGGACCTCGTCGAAGACGGCGCCCAGGCGGGCCCGGTCCCGGATGTCGGCGTGGACGTACTCCGCCTTATCCAGCCGGGGCCAGTCGTTGGCCAGGCCGCGGCTGACGCTGACCAGCCGTCGCGGTTGCCACTGGGCGACCTGCGCCAGCAGCGTCGAGCCGATGCAGCCAGTCCCGCCGGTGACCAGCACGGTTGTGCCGCCGAGCCATTCGGCCAGGTCGGCGTCGGGCACGCCGATGCCGCGCTGGCCCAGCGCGAGGAACCTGTTGTACTCCTCATCGGCATCCGGTTTGGCCGCGATCAACGCCTGCGTCAGGCTGCGCAGTTCTCCCAGCACACGGACGTCAAGGTCGTGCTGTCCGGCCGGCGCGGCCTCGCGCATGGCCGTGATGATCTCAGAAACAGTCGCCACTGCTGGCCCTCTATCCCTCCTCGGCTCAGGACTGTATTGAGACAAGTCGGGACTTGCGGGTAGGTCGGCCGACCTGCGACTGCCACAGGCTGCCAGATATACATCGTGTTATGCAGGCATTAACAGATTTTCCTGGGTGTGCGGGCAGGCTAGGCTGCCAGGGCAGTTCTACCATTTAGCCGTGTCTATCACTATAAGAGAGGGATTTAGCGGGTCGTCCGTTGGCGTACCAGTCCTCGCCGTGGCGGCCTTCCGCCCAGCGCGGACCGCCTCAGGCGGTGCGGATCGCGCCGTCCGGGCCACCTGAACACGAGGCGCCGCAATTCGGTCGTTTCACCGTCGGGGCCGCCGACATCTCTCTACGCTCTCTTCTAGTAACTGCCGGTACGCTCTAGATCCGCAACGCTGGCCCGAGCTTGCTGACTTCTGGGCGGAAAGAGGAGTCTGGGATGGCTGTTGTCGCCAAGGGCCCAGGTTCTGGGCGCCCAGCGACGGCACCAAAACACCGTAAGCCCTCCACATCGCGCGGCCCTCTTGGGCTGCGGAAACGGTCTGGGGGTGACGGAGATGAGGCCGCGCCGCCGGATCAGGTTCTCGAGCAGCCCGTAGCCGACACGGGCACGGCCTCCGGCGTCGACACCGCGCCGCCGCACTCGCCGGGCAGCCAGGCTCCATCCGATGACATTCGACCGTCGGCCACGCCCCCTTGGGAACTCCTAGCCGGCGCCCGCCCGCCCGCCGGGACCCCGTGGCTGCCGCAAGCCGGCCCGGACGACCCGGCCCGGCCCGCGTCCCAGCAACAGGCGCCCCGAGCCGACGCGGACAACCCGCCCCGGCCGGAGCCGCAGCAATGGCCGCCTCCGACCGACGCGGGCGACACCCGGCCACCGGCGTGGCCGCCCTGGGCGACCAACGATGACACCGCGATCATGTCGCGGCCCCGCGACGCCCGGAGCGAGGCCGCCGACGGCCGCCGACGGCAGGCCGCGCCCGCGTACGACCCGCCCACATCCGGCGCCGACGACGTCTTGCCGTCGGCCCAGCCCTGGGACCTCCCGGCTGGGAGCGCCTACGGCCGTCCGCCACTGACCCCGGGCAAGCCAGCCCCGGCCGAGCCCAGGGCGGACGCCAGCCGGGCGCCGTCGGTTCTCCCTTGGGACACTCCGGACAGGACCAAGAGCAACACCACCAGGCCGCCGGCCGCTTCCGTATGGGACGTCTCGCCCACGCCCAAGGCCGTCACCGGCCACGCAACAGCCGCTCCGCTCTGGGACGTCTCGCCCGAACTCAAGGCTGGGGCCAACGGGGCACCGTCGGTACTCCCCTGGGAAGCCCCGGCCAAGGCCGGCGGCGACGACGCTAAGAGGCCGGCCGCTGCGCCGGGGACCGGCACGGACGACATCTGGCCGTCACCGCGCCCCTGGGACCTCCCGGTCGGGAACGCCGACGGCCGCGCGCCGCTGGCGCCACCGAAGCCGACCTCGCCCAAGCCGACCCCGCCCAAGGTGACCCCGCCCAAGCCCGTCCCGGCGGAGACAGCGGAGACAAAGGCCACGGCCGACACCGCCCCGCCGTCGGCTGTCCTGCCGTGGGAGGTCGCGGACAGGCGCAACGGCGACGCCGCGCGGGCGCCGGGCGCTCCCTCCTGGAAGGCCGCGGCCGAAACCAAGGCCCGCGAAACCAACGGCACCGGCCGGGCGCGGGCCGCTTCCCCGTGGGACGCCGCGCCGGACGCCACGCTTATCGGGCCGCCGCTGATCCCAGCCGGCGAGCCGGAGCAGTCCCAGGCAACCAGATCTCGGACGTCGCACGCCCCGCCGCGCCCCGCCACGGACCGCCCCGCCACGCACCGCCCCTCCGCCCGCCCCGCCACGCACCGCCCCTCCGCCCGCCCGGCCGCGGACCTCCGCCCGGCCGATGCGCCATTCCCGCCCGGTCGCCGCGCCGGCGCGGTACAGGACCGGGCCGACGGGGCTCGCAGCCAGCCAAAGCCGGACCAGCGGCAGCGACCGGCCGACACGGCTCCGGCGCCCGTGCTGCCCCTGCCGCCGCACGACAAGGAGAAGTACGGCTATGTGCGGCGGCACCTATGGGTGCTGACCCTCTGTTCGGCGCTCAGTTTCCCGCCGCTGGTGTACAGCCAGGTGCGCATGGTGGTGAACTCGGCGTGGTTCGCGATTTACGCGCCCTTCGCGCTGTTCGGCATCTTCACCTTCCTGCTCTCGCTGGTCGCGGACGGGATGAGCCGCGCCTTCGACCTCGACGAGCACAAGCGGATCGTGGCCGGCTGGATGCCCCTGTGGTACCCGTCGGTGGACGTGTTCCTGCCGGTGTGCGGCGAGCCCCTGGAGGTACTGCACAACGCCTGGACGCACGTGGCCGCGCTCCGGAGCCAGTACCAGGGCCAGGTCATCCCCTGGGTCCTCGATGACTCGGCCAACCCCGAGATCAAGGCCATGGCCCGCAGGTTCGGCTTCGCGTACGCGACCCGCCCGGACCGCGGCCGGTTCAAGAAGTCGGGCAACCTGCGCTACGGGTTCAGCATCTCCGAGAGCGACTACATCCTGCTGCTCGACGCGGACTTCGCGCCCCGGGCCGACCTGCTCGACGAGACGCTCCCGTATATGGATATGTTCCCCGACGTCGGCATCGTGCAGACGCCGCAGTTCTTCCGCGTCCTCGACCAGCAGACATGGGTTGAACGCGGCGCCGGGGCTATTCAGGAGCTCTTCTACCGGTCGATCCAGACCGCCCGCGCCAGGAAGGGCGGCTCGATCTGTGTCGGGAGTTGCGCCGTTTACCGGCGTTCGGCCCTGGAAGAGAACCGGGGGATGTCGCTGGCCGAACATTCCGAGGACCTGCACACCGGCTTTGACCTGTACAAACTGGGCTGGAAGCTGCGCTACCTGCCGGTCGCGCTGTCCACGGGCAACTGCCCGGACAACGTCCTGGCCTTCCTCAACCAGCAGTACCGCTGGTGCTCGGGCACGATGAGCCTGCTGCGCAGCAGGAAGTTCTGGCAGACCAAGCTGCCCCTTTACATGCGGCTGTGTTACCTGACCGGGTTCGTCGGCTACGTGTACACGGCGGTGTTCACGTTCGTGGCGCCGATGCTGGCCGTCGCCATGCTGCTGTTCGTCCCCGGCGAACTGCTGTTCCGCAACCTGATTTTCATCGCGCCCGTCCTGTTCTACGCGGGCGTGATCTACCCGATGTGGCACCGGGCCCCGTACCGGCTCGAAGCGTGGTCGGTCCGGGTCATCTCCGGCTGGGCGCACCTGTTCGCGTTCTGGGACATGCTGCGGGGCCGCCTGCGGGGGTGGCAGCCCTCGGGCAGCGGCGCCACCAAGCAGGACGGCCGCCGGCGGCTCTGGATCGGCCTCGTGGTGTGGAGTTTCGGCTCGGCCCTGGCGTGGTCGAGCCTGGCCTTCTGGCGCATGATCACCATGGATCCCTACAACTTCTTCCTGGTCTTCGTGCTCGGCGTGTTCCAGCTCGTGGTCGTCGGCCGCATCCTGGTCCAGCCGAGGGCAGGAAGGTCGTCGTGACCGCGCGGGCCCGAACGTGGGCGGGCATGAGCATCGGGCTGGCCGTGGTCCTGGCCGGCTGCGGTGTGCTGTCGCCGCCGCGCAGCACCCCGGGCGGCCAGGGCGCGCCTGCTTCCTCGGCCGCCCCTAAGCCCACGCCGGCCCCGACCCCCTACAACATCTCCAGCCTGCTGGACCCCACGTCGGGGAAGTTCCTCGGGCTCGAGACCGTCGGCGCGCCAGACTCGCTGGGCCCGCTGAACAGCTTCTCCATGAACACCGGCCGTAAGCCCAACCTGGTCGGGCAGTACGTCTCGTGGGGCAAGCCTTTCGATTCCCAGGCGGCCAGCAACGCGTGGTCTTACGGCGCTCTCTACTACATGGCCTGGGAGCCCTTCAGCCCCAGCGTCGAAGCCATCGCGCAAGGCCAGAGCGACAGCTACATCACCGCGTTCGCCAAGGCGGTGCGCGCGCTCAACGTGCCGATCGCGCTCAGCTTCGGCCATGAGATGAACGGCAACTGGTATCCCTGGGGCAGCGCGCAAACCACCGCCGCCCAGTTCGTGGCCGCCTGGCGGCACATACACCGTCTGTTCACCCAGGCCGGCGCCACCAACGTGATCTGGGTCTGGAACCCCAACATCATCAACCCGGTGCCACAGGTCCCCCTCCGGCCCTACTGGCCGGGCCGGAAATACGTCGACTGGGTGGGGGTTACCGGGTACTTCTCCACGACAGGGCCGCACACCTACGCCGGGCTGTTCGAGCCCACTATCGACCAGATCACCGCGTTCACCTCCAAGCCATTGATCATCGCCGAGACCGCGATCGAGACCGGCCCTGACGAGGCGGAGTCAGCAGCGAATCTGGTCTCCTCGGTGACCCAGAACCCGCACATGCTCGGGTTCATCTATTTCGACTACAACAAGGGTGGCGTCGACTGGCAGATCGAGTCACGCCCGCAGGTGCGCGCGGCGATCGCCGGCGACATTGCCCACCTGCCGCTCCTCAACCCGAAGAAATGACCAGCCGACCGCAAAGCCCGCCCCCGTCGGGCAGGCCTGGCGCCGTGCGCCGCAATGGCGCGCCACCGGTGTCCAAGACCCCATCCAAGACTCCGCCCAAGACCCCGGCGAATACTCCGGCAAGCACTCCGGCTAAGACCCCGCCCAAGGCTCCGTACAAGCGCCCGGTCCAGTCACCCGACGCCGAGACCGTGATGCTGCCCAAGTTCACCCGGCCCGATACCGGTGCCCGCCCCGGCTCCGGATCCGGTGCGAACGGGACCGCCAAACCGCCAGAGATAGAGAGTCCCGGCCCGAGTACCCAGGTCCTCGTCCTGCCACCCGGCCAGCACGGCCCGGGCCAGGACACGTCCGCCGGGTCCAGCCGCCGGACCTGGATCAGCCGCGGCATACTGGCCGTGGTCTTGTGCGCGCAGGCGGCCTTGTCCCTGCGCATGAGCAACACCGCGTTCGAGGACGAGGCCCTGTACCTATACTCGGGGCACCTGGAGATCGCGCACTGGCTGCATGGCGCGGCCCTCCAGGGCGACTACCCCTCGTACTTCTCCGGGGCCCCCGCGCTCTACCCGGTGCTCGGAGCCTTGGCCGACAGCGTGGGCGGCCTGGCGGCCGCGCGCGCGGTCAGCCTGCTCGCGATGCTGACCACCACCGGGCTGCTGTACTCCATGACCCGCAGGCTCTTCAACGAGAGAGTCGGCCTGTGCGCGGCCGTCATCTTCTCTGTGACCGAGTCGGCGCTGTTCCTTGGCCATCTGGCCACCTATGACGCGCCCTCCCTCTGCCTGCTCGCGATCGCGTCCTGGATCGTGGTTCGCACGGCGGAGTCGCGGTGGCCGCTTTACCTGCTCGCCACGCCGGTCGTGGCGCTCTCGGTGGCCAGCAAGTACGCCGCGTTGCTGTTCGTGCCCACCATCGTGGCGTTGACCGGGCTGGCCGCCTGGCCGTACCGCGGGCGCAAGGCGCTGATACCGCCGGTCGCGTTCGCCGCCGCGGTCGTCGGGCTGCTGGTGGTCGCGGTGCACTTCGCCGGGCCCGACTATCTGACGGGCATCAAGTTCACCACCACCGAGCGCTTCCTCGGCAACACCCCCACCAAGGTCCTGCTGCGCGACAGCCTCGATTGGGGCGGGCTGCCCTTCGCGCTCGCCGTCATCGGCGCCGTGGCCTATGCGATCCGGCCCAGGACCGAGATCGGCGAGCGGATCGCGCCGTTCGGCAGCCGGTTCCGGCGGATCGCTCTGGGCACCGTGCTGACCGGCACCGCGCTGCTGGCGCCCGCCGATCAGATTCACCTGCACACGCTGACCGCGTTGCAGAAGCACGTCGGATTCGGACTGTTCTTCGCGGCGCCCATGGCCGGCGTGGGGCTCGCCCGTGTCATCGGCGACCACTTCCGCCGGGCTCAGGTGGGCATCGCGATCTGGGGAGCGGCACTGGTCCTCGGCATGGTGCAGGCCAACAACCTGTTCAACGCGTGGCCGAACTCCAGCCAGTTCACCCAGGTCATGGCCAGGTACCTGCACCCGCACGCCCGGTATCTGGTCGAGGTGGACGAGGTACCGATCTACTACCTGCGAGATCGCTCCGACGCCCAGCCCGACCAGTTCACTTCCACGTACTTCATCGCCTACACCGAGCCCAGCGGCCAGGTCCTGACCGGGAACGCGGGTTACGCCGCGGCGATCAAAGCCGGATACTTCCAGGTGGTCTCGTACAACTTCCAGACCACGCCGTCGGTCGATACCGCGCTGGCCCGCGCCCTGCAGACCAGTCCCTTCTACCGCCTGGCCTCGGCCATCCCGAACGGCAACCGCACCGTGACCCAGTACGTGTGGGTCAGGACCACCCCGGCCGTGAGCACGCCGGCCAAGGGCAAGCACGCGAAGACCAGGCACGCGAAGACCAGGCACAAGAAGGCGAAGGCGAAGGCTTCGCCTACCGCGGCCTTGCCTACCGTGGGTCAGTGATCACGGCCGCGCCGACCGTGGCGTTGGTCGCCTCGTCGATCAGGATCAGGCTGCCGGTCATCCGGTTGCGGGTGTAAGGGTCGCTGAACACCGGCTGGGTCAGCCGCAGCGTCACCCGGCCGATCTCGTTGAGGCCTAGCTGGCCCGCGGCCTCGTCCCGGTGCAGCGTGTTCACGTCCAGCCGGTAGTGCAGGTCCCGGACGATCGCCTTGACCGTCCGCGTCGTGTGCTTCACGATCAGCCGGCTGCGCGGGGTCAGCGCCCGGGCGTCGGTCATCCAGCACACCATCGCCTCGACGTCCTGGGTGACCGGGGGCTGGTTGTGCGGGCGGCAGAACATGTCGCCCCGGGAGACGTCCAGGTCGTCGGCGAGCAGCAGGGTCACCGACATCGGCGGGAACGCCTCGCTGACCGGCCCGCGCGCGGTGTCGATGCGCTCGATCGTGGTGGTCAGCCCGGACGGCAGGTGCATGACCTCGTCGCCGGGCTTGAGCACGCCGCCCGCGACCTGGCCCGCGTAGCCCCGGTAGTCGTGCAGCTTCGGGTCGGTGGCCTGGTGCGGCCGGATCACGTACTGGACCGGGAACCGCACGTCGATGAGGTTACGGTCCGAGGCGATGTGCACGTGCTCGAGGTGGTGCATCAGCGACGGGCCGTCGTACCACGGCATGCTGGCCGAGCGCTGCACGACGTTGTCGCCGTGCAGCGCGGAGATCGGGATGAACGTGAGGTCGGCGATCTCCAGTTTCGTCGCGAACGCGGTGAACTCCTCGGCGATCCGCTCGAACACCGCGTTGTCGTAGTCGACCAGGTCCATCTTGTTCACCGCGAGCACCAGGTGAGGCACCCGCAGCAGCGTGGCCAGGAACGCGTGCCGGCGGCTCTGCTCGGTCAGCCCGTTGCGCGCGTCGACCAGGACGATCGCGAGGTCGGCCGTGGAGGCGCCGGTGACCATGTTCCGCGTGTACTGGACGTGACCGGGGGTGTCGGCGATGATGAACTTCCGCCGGGGCGTCGCGAAGTAGCGGTAGGCCACGTCGATCGTGATGCCCTGCTCCCGCTCAGCGCGCAGCCCGTCGGTCAGCAGGGCCAGGTTGGTGTAGTCCTCGCCGCGTTCCTTGCTGGTGCGCTCCACCGCGGCCAGCTGGTCCTCGAAGATGGCCTTGGAGTCGAACAGGAGCCGGCCGATCAGCGTGCTCTTGCCGTCGTCCACCGAGCCCGCGGTGGCCAGCCGCAGCATGTCCATGTGCCGGTCCGGTTCCGGCGCGACCGCACCGGTCCCGGTCTGCGGGTGCGTCATCAGAAATAGCCCTCTCGCTTGCGGTCCTCCATGGCGGCCTCGCTGGTGCGGTCGTCGGCGCGGGTCTGGCCTCGCTCGGTGATCCGGGTCAGCGCGATCTCCGTGATCACCTCGCTGATCGTGCCCGCGGTCGACTCCACCGCGCCCGTACACGACATGTCCCCGACCGTGCGGTACCGGACGGTGGCATCGAACAGCGGCTCGTCCTCGGCCCTGGTCACGAACGGGCTGTCCGCCAGCAGGATGCCGTCGCGCTCGAAGACCGGGCGCTGGTGCGCGAAGTAGATGGAGGGAATCTCCAGCTCCTCCCGCGCGATGTAGTGCCACACGTCGAGCTCGGTCCAGTTCGACAGCGGGAACACCCGGATGTGCTCGCCCCGGTGGATCCGCGTGTTGTAGAGGTTCCACAGCTCGGGGCGCTGGTTCTTCGGGTCCCACTGGCCGAACTCGTCCCGGAAGGAGAACATCCGCTCCTTGGCCCTGGCCTTCTCCTCGTCGCGGCGGGCCCCGCCGAACACCGCGTCGAACCGGTGCTCCTCGATCGCGTCGAGCAGCGTGGTGGTCTGCAGCCGGTTACGGCTGGGCCAGCGGCCGGTCTCCTCGCTGACCCGGCCCGCGTCGATCGAGTCCTGCACCGACGCCACGATCAGCCGGGCCCCGACGTCGGCCACCCGCCGGTCCCGGAACTCCAGGACCTCCGCGAAGTTGTGGCCGGTGTCCACGTGCATCACCGGGAACGGCGCCCGTGCGGGCCAGAACGCGCGCTCGGCCAGCGCCAGCATCACGATCGAGTCCTTGCCGCCGGAGAACAGCAGCACGGGCCGCTCGAACTCCGCGGCGACCTCGCGCATCATGTGGATCGATTCGGCCTCGAGCACGTCCAGTTGCGAGATCTGATAGTCCGAACGCGGCGTGGTCATCGGGGAAGCTCCAATGGTGGGCGGCCATCAAACGGGCGCTGCTGTTGGCTGGCTTTCGGGGGAAACCGGCGGCGCGGGCTCACTCTTCCCGTACGGAGCTGATTGCTTCGAGAAGCATCTCCGCGAGGGCGGCCTGGCAAATCAGGATATCCGGCAGCGACGGCGGGGCCTGGTTATACCGCAGTTCCGAGCCGTCGATACGGGACGCGTGCAGGCCGGCGGCCAGGGCGACCGCGACGGGAGCCGCCGAGTCCCACTCGTACTGCCCCCCGCTATGAACGTAGGCTTCGGCGTCCCCGCGGATCACCGCGGCGGCCTTGGCCCCGGCCGAGCCGAGCGGGATCAGCTCGGCGCCGACCTTGTCGGCCAGCCGCGTCACGAATTCCGGGGGGCGCGTGCGGCTGACTACGAGCCGCGTTACGGATGATGGCGGGGTGGTGGGACCATCTGGGTCCGCCGTACTCAGCACGCGGCCCTGGGCCGGCAGCGCCACCGCGCCGGCGGTCAGCTTCCCGCGCTCCCACAGCGCCACGTGGACGGCCCAGTCGGTGCGCCCGGGCTCGCCGAACTCCCTGGTCCCGTCCAGCGGGTCCACGATCCAGACCCGGCTCGCCGCCAGCCGGCCGGAGCTGTCGGCGCCTTCTTCGGACAGCACCGCGTCACCGGGGCGGTGGCGGGCCAGTTCGGCGGCGAGGAACTCGTGCGAGCTGCGGTCGCCCTCGCGGCGCAGCGCGTCCGGGTCACCGCCGGCGGCCCGCAGGTCCAGCAGCCGCTGGCCGGCCTGGGCGGCTAGGTCGGCGGCCAGCCGGTGGTCGTCAGTGGCCGCCAGGTCGGCGGCCAGCCGGTGGTCGTCAGTGCTCATGGGGACCCTCCAGGGGCGGAAACGGTGTGGAACTCGTTCTGCGCCACGGCCAGGCCCCGCTGCAGCAGGGCCTCGACGGCGTCAGCGGATCGTTCCAGCACCTCGGGCAGCAGCTTGCGCTCGGCCGCGGAGAAGTCGTGCAGGACGAAATCCGCGGGATCCATGCGGCCAGGCGGGCGGCCGATCCCGACGCGCACGCGCAGGTAGTCACGCGTGCCGAGGGCGGACGTCACCGACCGCAGCCCGTTGTGGCCGTTGTCCCCGCCGCCTTGCTTCAGCCTGATCGTGGTGAACGGGATGTCCAGCTCGTCGTGGATGATCACGATCCGCTCCGGCGGGATCTTGTAGAAGGTGCGCAGCGACGCCACGGGGCCGCCCGAGAGGTTCATGTAACCCTGCGGCTTGGCCAGCGTGACCGGGCACCCGGCCAGGCGGCCAGCGGCCACGGCGGCACGGGAACGGTCCCGCTTGAACCGCGCGCCGATCCGCGCGGCCAGCACGTCAGCCACCATGAACCCGCAGTTGTGCCGGTTGCCGGCGTACTCCGGGCCCGGGTTACCGAGCCCGGCGATCAGCCACCGATCATCGGACATGCCATGCTCCGCCGGGGCGCCGGGGCACTGCGGGATCCGCGGCGCTCGCGCGGCCCGGTCAGCTCGACTGCTCGCCTGCGGGCTGGGCGGACGGCTCGCCGCCCTCCGCTGCGGCAGGCACCGGCGGCGCCGCCTCGGCACCCTCGGGCTGCTCGCCCTCGGGCAGGCCAAGGTCGGCCTCGAGCTGCTCGGCGGTCGGCGCGGCGATCACGTGCAGCACCAGGATGTCGGGCTCGACCGCGAGCGTCACGCCGCTGGGCAGTTCAAGGTCGCGGGCGTGCACCGAGCTGCCGATCGGCATGCCCTCGATGCTGATCTCGATGCCCGGCGGGATGTGGGTGGCCTCGGCTTCCAGCGAGATCTGCACGAGCTGCTGGTCCAGCATTCCGTCCGGGACCACGTCACCGACCACGGTGAGCGGGATCTCGACGGTGACCTTCTCCCCGCTCCTGACCATGATCAGGTCGACGTGCTCCACCGTGCCCCTGATCGCGTCTCGCTGCACCGCCTTGGGCAGCGCCAACTGGCTGCCGCCGGGCAGGCCCTCGATCCGGATCAGCACGTTCGCCGTGCGCAGCGCGAGCAGCACATCGTGCCCGGGCAGGCTGACGTGACGCGGATCGGTCCCGTGCCCGTACAGGACGGCAGGAACCCGGCCCGCGCGCCGCTCCCTGCGGGCGGGGCCCTTGCCGAACTCGGAGCGGGGCTCGGCGGCGATACGTACCTCGGGCACGGTAATACTCCTCAACGACTACCTGGGTGATCCAGCGAAGTGTAGCCGAGAAATCAGGTCAGGGCCTCCGCCCCGGGATGGCCCGGGATGCGGAAGCCCTGACGGATGCGCTCTTAGCTACTCCTGCCACTGACTGGGCTTGGCCGCGGGCTCGTCCGGCTGCGGTGCGGGCGGAGCCGGAGGCGGTGTGGGCTGGTCCGGAGGCACGGGCTGGGTTTCCTGCCACTGGTTTGGCTCGGCCGCCGGCTGGTCCGGAGTTTGCTCCGACTGGTCAGGCTGGTCCGCGGGCTGGTCAGGCTCTTCCTGCCACTGGCCTGGTCCGCTTGTTTCTGTCATTTGATTCCCCTTCGCTGGCGTTCCGGCTCCGCTGAGCCAGAATCCCCGTAACATGCCGTTCCCGTGCTTGGCATCGTAATCGGTGCCTGGCCACAGGATCGTTAAAAGACAGGCATTTGCGGATGCTTCCCAGACGCCGAGCGCCTGATATTGCGCTCAGGCGGGATCCACGCCGAGTTCCGCCAGGTGAGAGCGGACCTGCTCGGCCTGTGCCTGATCGTCAAGGCGCCGGAAGAGGCGGAAGCTGCGCTCCCACTGCTCGCGGGCCTGCACGGCGCGCCCGTCCCTCAGGTAGGCGGTCCCGAGGTAACGCAGGTCCTGCGCCTGCCCGTTCCGGTCACCCGCGGCGTTGTGTATGACCTCGGCTTGCTCCAGGAAGTCAGCCGCCTGGGCCGGCTGCCGCAGGTCCAGGTAGGCACGTCCCAGTCCGTACAGGGCGTACCCCTCGTCGCGCGTGGCGCCGATCTCACGGACGACGGCGAGGGCCTCGTGGCAGGCGCCGATCGCCTCGTCCAAGCGCCCGAGTTCCCGGTATGCCTCGCCCAGGTTGCACAGGGCCACGGCTTCGCCATAGCGCTGGCCGACACGGCGCTGCAGGTCGATGACGTCGGTCAGCGCCGCGATGGCCTCTTCGTGCCGCCCGAGCAGCGCATAGCTGTAGGCCAGGTTGTTGGCCGTCTTGGCCTGGCCTATTTCATCGCCGATCTCGGTGTAAATGGCCAGCGCCTGCTGAAAATAGCCGACCGCGTCGGCGGCGCGCTGTTCCCCGAGGACCATGCCGAGATTGTTCAGCACCCGGGCCTGGCCGCTGCGGTCCCCGGTCTCGCGCGCGCTGTCCAGGGCGATATGGTGCGTGGCCAGCCATTCCGCGCGGTACCCGTGCCGGTCGAAGCAGACCATGACCGCGACGGGCAGCTTCCAGGCCACGTCGTGCAGGCCCAGGGCCGCGGCCTGGCGAGTGGCGGTAACCAGATTGGCCCGTTCCTGCTCCACCCAGCCCAGCGCCTGCTCGGCGGAGGCGAAGGTCACCGGCTCACCGCCCGGCTCGGCCGGCTCCAGGGGCACGCGATCGCGGTGTGGGGCGACCACGCTCGCGGCCGCGTCGGCCGTGCGCAGGTACCAGTCGAGCAGCCCCCGCGACGCGTCGTTGATGGCCTGCTCCGGCTCGTCAGCCAGCGCGCGCTCGGCGGCGTAGGCCCGCAGCAGGTCGTGCAGCCGGTAGCGGTCCGGGGCCGGGGACTCCAGCAGGTTGGCGTCGACCAGCACTTCGAGCGCGTCGGCGACCGGTATCTCCGGCTCGCCGATGAGGGCAGCCGCGGCCTGCAGGCTGACCGACAATCCCTGCCAGACGCCCAGCATCCGGAACGCGTGCGCAGGATCCACCTCACGGCCTTGGCTCCGGGGCAGGGTGTCGAAGCTGACCTGGAAGCAGGCCCGCACGGCCAGGTCGCCCGCGGTGAGCTCGTCCATCCGGCGCTGCTGGTCGGCGAGGCGCTCCGCCAGCGTCTGGACGGTCCAGTTGCGGCGGGCGGTCAGCCGGGCGCCCGCGATCCTGATGGCCAGCGGCAGGCCCGCGCAGATCGCCAGCACCTCGCGCACGGCCTCCGGCTCGGCCCCGGCGCGGTCGGTCCCGATGATCCGCGTGAACAGCTCGGCCGACTCGGCTTCATCGAGGACGTCCAGGTCCACCAGCCGGCTGCCGGCCAGGTCGGAGAGCCGGTGCCGGGACGTCACGATCACCGCGCACGAGCCGGTGCCGGGCAGCAGCGGCCGCACCTGGGCCGCGTCCCTGGCGTCGTCCAGCACGGTCAGCATCTGCCGCTCGGCCAGCCGGGTGCGGTACATGGCGGCGCGTTCCTCCACGTCCACCGGCACCCGGGCCCCGTCCACCCCGAGGTCGCGCAGGAACCTGGCCAGCACCTCGTCCGGCGGCACGGGCTGCTCGCTGCCGCCCCGCAGGCTCACGTAAAGCTGCCCGTCGCGGAACTCCTGCCGCAGCGCGTGCGCCGCGTGGATCGCGAGCGCGGTCTTGCCCAGTCCCGGCGTGCCCGCCACCACCGCCACGGCCACCGCACCGTGGTCGTCTCCGGGCCGGGAAACCAGGCTGCGCAGCTGCGCGAGGTGCCGCCCCCGGCCGGTGAAGTCGGCGACGTCGGCCGGAAGCTGGGCGGGTACCCGACGGGACGAAGAGCCGGGCCCGGACCGCCGGGGCGGCGGCACGGTGATCGGCCCGGCGCCGTTCCCAGCGTCCGGCGCGGGCCCGGCGGGCCCGCTGCCGCGCGGCCGCTGCGACGGGACGTCGACGGTGAGCATCTCCTGGTAGAGGCGCTGCAGCTCGGGGCCGGGGTCCACGCCCAGCTCCTCGGCGATCACCTCGCGGGCCTGCCCGTAGGCGGCGAGCGCCTCGGCGTGCCGTCCGGCGCCGTCCAGGGCCCGGATCAGCAGGTTCCACAGGCCTTCCCGCAGCGGCTGATCCGACAGCAGCCGCCGCAACTCGGGCACCAGCTGCGCGTGCCGACCGCAGGCCAGGTCGGCCTCGATCCGCAGCTCCAGCGCGGCCAGCCGCGACTCCTCCAGCCGCCCCGCCTCCGCCGTGACCAGCGAAGACGGCAGCACGTCGGCCAGCGCCCGGCCCCGCCACAGTTCCAGGGCCTTCCCCAGTTCCGCCGCCGCCAGCGCGCCGTCACCGTCACCGAGTGCCCGGCGGCCCACAGCGACCAGCGTCTCGAAGCACTCGGCGTCCACGTCACCGGGCTGAACCAGCAACTGGTAGCCCGGCGCGCGGGTGATCAGGACGTGACCCTCCGGGTCGCCCAGCAGCCGGCGCAGCCGCAGAACGTACACGCTGACCAGGTTGGCCGCCCGCTCCGGCGGGTCATCCCCCCACAGCTCGGCGCTCAGCCGGTCGGTCGAGACAGCCTGGCCCGGATTCAGCAAAAGGGCAGCCAGCAGCGCGCGCCATTTCGGCGCTCCGATGCCGCTCCAGTCCTGGCCGGTCCAGACCTCGATCGGTCCCAACACCCGAAACCGCACTATGCCGCCCTGTCCGGGCCCGTCAATACCACCATTCGCATACGAGCCCATCCATGCCCTGTCATCGGATGACGCGAGCGACCGAAGCCTTAATACCACTACATCACGAGCTAAGCGTTTTCCGCCACGCTGATGCATTTCCGTAAGCGGAGTGTCACCGAGATTTACGATCTTGTCTCCCGGAGGGCCCCGCGAGCACTCGCTGATACCTGGCGGCTACGCAGCGGGCACTGGCGGCCGCGGCACCGCGGGCCCGTGCGGCCAATGCCGGCCCAATCCGGCCGATGGGTCACGGTCGGCGCAATCAGGACTCAATGAGAACGCAAGACCCCCCGGCGATGCTGGGCATCAGATCAGCTGCCCCGCTCCCGACCACCCGAGCCGTTCGCCCGGCAGGGAACGAGAAAAGGACAGCCTTTGACGCTCGCGGACCGCATCGCGGGGGCGCGGTCCGCGAGCGATAAAGCTGGTGGTCGCTGGCCCCCTCATTGCATGGGGGGCGGGGCCAGCGGTCACCTTCCAGCCCTTCGGACCCCGCCCTGACGCCGAGGCCGGTCAGCTCTGGCCGTCGAACAGGCTGGTCACCGAGCCGTCGCTGAACACCTCACTGATCGCCCGGGCGATCAGCGGCGCGATCGAGAGCACGGTCAGCTTGTCGAACTGCTTCTCGTTCGTGATCGGCAGCGTGTTGCAGACGATCACCTCGCTGATCCTCGAGTTCTTCAGCAGGTCGACCGCGGGACCCGACAGCACCCCGTGCGTGGCCGTGACGATCACCTGGGCGGCTCCCTGCTCGAACAGGGCCTCGGCCGCGTTCACGATCGTCGAGCCGGTGTCGATCATGTCGTCCACGAGAATGCAGGTCCGGCCGGCCACCTGGCCCACGACCTCGAGGATCTTCACCTTGTTGGCGACGTCGGGGTCGCGGCGCTTGTGGATGATCGCCAGCGGGCAGCCGAGCCGGTCGGTCCACCGCTCGCAGACGCGCACCCGGCCCGCGTCCGGCGCCACCACCGTGACCTGCTCCAGGTCGAGCTGGTCCTCGATGTAGGAGGCCAGGATCGGCAGCGCGAACAGGTGGTCGACCGGGCCGTCGAAGAAGCCCTGGATCTGGGCGGTGTGCAGGTCGACCGCCATGATCCGGTCCGCGCCCGCGGTGCGGAACAGGTCGGCCATCAGCCGGGCCGAGATCGGCTCGCGGCCGCGGCTCTTCTTGTCCTGACGCGCGTAGCCGAAGAACGGGGCGACCACCGTGATCCGCTTGGCCGACGCCCGCTTGAGGGCGTCCACCATGATCAGCTGCTCCATGATCCACTGATTGATCGGAGCGGTGTGGCTCTGCATCACGAACGCGTCGCAGCCCCGGACGGACTCCAGGAAGCGGACGAAGATCTCGCCGTTGGCGAAGTCGTAGAGCATGGTCGGGGTGGGCTCGATGCCGAGGCAGGCGGCTATCTCGTCGGTGAGTTCCGGATGCGAACGGCCGGACAGCAGTAGGAGTCGCTTCTGGTTGACGGCGGTTATTCCGGTCAATGCTCCCGCCCTCTCACTAATGACGTCCCCCGCTCAGGTGTGCGAATGGCCCCACCGTGACGCCCGCGCCGATCACCGCGGACTCGCAGACCGAGTTGACCACCGTGGCGCCGTCCGCGACCGCCGTGTCCCGCAGCAGGCACCCGGGCCCGATCCGGGCCCGGGTCGCGACCGTGGTGCTCCCCTCGAGTTGGGTGTTCGGGTCGATGTGCACGCCGGGCTCCAGCACGACGCCGACATCGATCCAGGTGCTCGCCGGGTCGACGATCGTGACCCCCGAGCTCATCCAGGCTTCGAGCAGCCGCTCGTTGAGCACCCGGCGCGCCCAGGCCAGCTGGGCCTGGTCGTTCACGCCGAGCACCTCCTCGGAGTCGTCGCAGGTGACGGTGGCCACGGGGTAACCGTCGCCGCGCAGGATCGACACCACGTCGGTGAGGTACTCCTCGCCCTTGGCGTTGTCGGTCGGCACCCGCTTGACCGTGTCGGCGAGCAGGTCGCCGTCGAACGCGTACATGCCCGAGTTGATCTCGTCGATCGCCCGCTGCTCGTCGGTGGCGTCGGACTCCTCGACGATGCCGGTGAACGCGCCGGCCTCGTCCCTGATGATCCGGCCGTAGCCCTTGGGCTCGCCCAGCCGGGCGGTGAGCACCGTGACCGCCGCGCCCTGCGACTGGTGCGCCGCGACCAGATCGGCCAGCGTCCGCCCGCGCAGCAGCGGGGTGTCGGCGTAGGTCACGACCACCGTGCCGTGGATCAGGCCGACGGCCTCGATGACCGTGCGCACCGCGTGCCCGGTACCGCCGCGCCGGTCCTGGACCACGATCTCGGCGTCGGCCGCATGCTCGGCCAGGTGCGCGGTGACCAGGTCACGGCCGTGCCCGGTGACGACGATCAGGCGGCCCGGCCCCAGTTCCCTCGACGCGGCCAGAACGTGGCCCAGCATGCTCCGCCCGCACACCTGGTTGAGAACCTTCGGGGTCTGGTTCTTCATTCGGGTGCCCTCACCCGCCGCAAGGATGATTACGGCGGCCGGACCGCTCAGGCTCACTCGGCTCGGCTCCTCGGTATCGCCGCAGGCAACTAGGCCTGACTCGTCGCCGGTGCATTTCCCCCGGATAGTTAACGCTCCCGACTCTCGCAGGATACCGCCCGTCCGCCGGGCCGGCCGGACCATGCGGCCATCTGGATACCGCCTTTTGTCAGATGCTCGGACTAATTTTCGAATATGACACAGAAGATCGAGTTTCCCCGGTTACGGGAACTAGCCATAGCGTTACGCCGCGCAGGCAAATCCCGCCGCGAGATAAAAGAGATCCTCGGCATCCGCAGCAACTGGACGCTGAACGAGGCGCTCGGGGACGAGCCGCCCCCGCCCTGGACCTGGCGCCCCAACGCCAAGGACGACCTGCACGCCCAGGCCAGGAAACTGCGCGAGCAGGGCCTCGCCTACCACCAGATCGCCGCCGACCTCGGCGTCTCCAAGAGCACGGTCTCTCTCTGGGTCCGCGACCTGCCCCGCCCGCCTGGCCTGAGCTACGAGGAATGCCGCAAGCGAAACGCCGAGGGCGTCCGGAGATACCGGGCCGCCGAGCACCCCCGCCGCGAGGCCAAACGCCAGGCGGTGGCGGATGCAGCGGCGGCCTCAGTGGGCCCGCTGAACGAGCGGGAGATCGTTATCGCCGGCGCCATCGCCTACTGGTGCGAAGGCAGCAAGAACAAGCCGGATCGCCGATCGGACCGCGTCATCTTCACGAACAGCGACCCAGCGCTCATCCGCTTGTTCCTCCGGTTTCTCGAAGTCGCGGGAGTCGAGAGCGAGACGCTGACCTATCGCGTGCAGATCCACGAGAACGCCGACGTCGCGGCCGCTCAGCGGTTCTGGATCGACGTCACGCGGGCCCCGCGTGACCAGTTCCGGCGCCCGAGTCTCAAGCGGCACAATCCGAGAACAGTGCGCAAGAACACCGGCGATGGCTACCACGGCTGCCTGCGCATCGACGTGCGCCGCAGCACCAGGCTCTACCGCCAGATCGAAGGCTGGGCTACTGCCACCATGCGGTGCCCCGAAGATCCTGGCGACGACGAAGCCGATCTTGCGGAACTCGATCCTCCGACCGGATGATGGCGGGCCTAGCCGAATCACCCGCCTGAGACCGACCCGAGACCTGAAGCCGCGGCCTGACACTAGGTATCGTTGTCGGAGTAGCGGGCAAGCGGTAACGACCTGCTGCTTCGCTCCGGCGTAGGGTAATTGGCAGCCCGCCAGTCCTTGGAACTGGTTTGTCCTGGTTCGAGTCCAGGCGCCGGAACCACATCCTGGTTCGTGTCGTGGCCAATCCGATACCGGCGGGGGCTCCGAACCTGAGCTAGACGGCTGGCCGAATGATGGCCGGCGGCTGGGGTAGGGGATCACTAACCGAAGCCGGCCGCAGCCGCCGCAGTGACGTTCACCACATGTTTAAAAAAAGTTTCTTCAGGTACTTGCACAACCTACGGTACCGTAGCCTACGGTTACGTAAGCGTATCCACGCAGGCCCCAGACCCGGTCCGCGCGGAACGCACGATCTGGCCGCAACCTCCGAGTCAAGCGAGGACAGCCATGACCACTCCCGCCGACATCGTCGCCCCTGATCTCCCCGCGACGGTCACCCTCAACCCAGCCCCGCCCGCCGCGGCAAAATCCGCCCCGCCGGCCCCCGGCCAGTCCGCCCCGTACGCCGCGGATCAGCCGGCGCCGAACGGATCCCGCCCCGACCTGGAGCCCGAGCCGGGCAGCACGTTCGAGCGCGTCCTGGTCGCCACGTTCGTGGCCGTGCCCATGCTCGCCCTGCTGGCCGCCGTCCCGCTGGCCTGGGGCTGGGGCCTGGGCTGGCACGACATCGTGATCGCCGTGGTGTTCTACGCGGTTTCCGGGCTCGGGATCAGCATGGGCTTCCACCGCTACTTCACCCACGGGTCGTTCAAGGCGACACGCGGCTTCAAGATCGCCCTGGCGATCGCCGGGTCGCTCGCCATCGAGGGGCCGTTGCTGACCTGGGTCGCCGACCACCGCCGGCACCATAAGTACAGCGACAAGGAAGGCGACCCGCACTCGCCCTGGCGGTTCGGCAACGACTGGAAGGCGCTGACCAAGGGCCTGGGCTTCGCCCACATCGGCTGGATGTTCGGCTCCAACCGGACCTCGCAGGCGAAGTTCTGCCCGGACTGGCTCGCGGACGAAGACATCGTCCGGATCTCCCGGTGGTTCCCGTGGCTGGTCACCACGTCGCTGGTCGCGCCCGCCCTGATCGGCGGCCTGTGGTCGTGGTCGTGGCAGGGCGCGCTGACCGCGTTCTTCTGGGCCAGCCTGGTCCGCATCGCGTTCCTGCACCACGTGACCTGGTCGATCAACTCCATCTGCCACACGTTCGGCAAGGAGGAGTTCGACGTCAGGGACAAGTCGCGGAACGTCAACTGGCTGGCGATCCTGTCGTTCGGCGAGTCCTGGCACAACCTGCACCATGCCGACCCGACCTGCGCCCGGCACGGCGTGCTCAAGGGGCAGATCGACATCGCCGCCCGGCTCATCTGGTTCGCGGAGAAGCTCGGCTGGGCCAGCGACGTCCGCTGGCCGGACGAGGCGCGGCTGTCCGGCAAGCGCACCGCCGGCCGCTCGCGGAGGCTGGGTTCCATGGCCAAGCGCGCGATCAGGACGTCCGGCTCACTCGCCGGCCGGTGACATGATGGGGCAGTGACAAGCCAGCCGGGCCGCAAGAGGATGACCGGCAAGGAGCGCCGCGAGCAACTGCTCGACGTCGGCCGCCGCCTGTTCGCCGAGCGCGGGCTTGAGGGCACGTCGATCGAGGAAATCGCCGCGCGGGCTGACGTGTCCAAGCCCGTCGTCTACGAGCACTTCGGCGGGAAGGAAGGGCTCTACGCCGTCGTGGTGGACCGCGAGGTCGAGCGGTTCATCGGCCTGGCGACCCGGCTGCTGGCCGGCCACGACACGATGGAGAAGTTCGAGGTGGCCGCCGTCGAACTGCTCCGCTACATCCAGGACAACTCCGACGGCTTCCGGATCCTGGTGCGGGACTCGAACCCCTCGTCGGGCTCGGGGACCTTCGCCAGCCTGATCAGTGACATCGCCAGCCAGGTCGAGTACATACTCGGTGACGTGCTCGCCGAGCGCGGCTACGATCCCAAGCTGGCCCCGATGTACGCGCAGATGCTGGTCGGGATGGTCGCGTTCACCGGCCAGTGGTGGCTGGACGCGCGCAAGCCGCCGCTGGAAGTGGTGGCCGCGCACCTGATGAACCTGGCCTGGAACGGCCTGTCCCAGCTTGACCCCAAGCCGCAGATATCGCGCGAGGCCATGCGCCGCCTGGGCGAGCAGCCCTAGCGCCGGACCGCCACCGCGAACACCCGGCGGAACGGGAACACCGTTCCGTACGGGGCGGCGGGGTAGGCCTCGCTCATCCGGGCCCGGTAGGCGGCCAGGAACTCCCCGGCCTGGTCCGGCGGCAGCGCCGCGATCACCGGGCGCAGGCCCGTCCCCTTGTACCAGTCGAGCACCGGGTCGTCGCCGTGCAGCACGTGCAGGTAGGTGGTCTCCCACGCGTCGACCTCGAACCCGGCCCGGGCCAGCACGTCCACGTAGCGGGCCGGGTCGGCGGCCTGGCGGTTGAGCTGGACGCCGGCCAGCAGGTCCCGCCACCGGGCGGAGGCGGCCAGGTCGCGCAGGGCCGCGTGGCTGGGCTGGTCGAAGTTGGCGGGCACCTGTACCGCCAGCCAGCCGCCCGCGGTGAGGAAGGCGGCCCACCGGGCCAGCACGCCGAGGTGATCGGGAACCCACTGCAGCACGGCGTTGGAGACGATCACGTCCACGGGGCCTTCGGGCTCCCATTCCCGGACGTCCCCGAGTTCGAAGCGCAGCCGTGGCTGCGCCGGCAGCGCCCGCGCCGCCTCGATCATCTCGGCCGAGCTGTCGATGCCGAGCACCTCGGCCTTGGGCCAGCGGCGGGTCAGGGCGGCGGTCAGCGTGCCGGGGCCGCAGCCGAGGTCCGCGACCGCTCCCGGCGCCTGCGCCCCGATCCGGCCGAGCAGGTCGAAGAACGGCCGCGACCGCTCGTCACCGAAGTGCTGGTACTGGGCCGGATCCCACATGTGCGCCTCCCGCGGCCGCCGCAAAAGTACCTCGACATCAAGGTAAACCGCCGTCCCAGCACCCTAACGCTGGCGAAATCTTGATGTCAAGAGATATGCTGCCAGCCGGGCGCCGTGAACGGGATGGGGAGGTGGCTGGGTGACCAGATGCGAGCGCGGCGAAATACGCGACGAGGTGGACGAACTGGTCGCCCGCTGGCGGGCCGAGCGTCCCGACCTGGACGTGGAGCCGCTCCAGGTGCTCAGCCGGGTGTCCCGGCTGGCCCGGCACCTGGACCGGGCCCGGACCGCCGCGTTCGCCAGCCACGGCCTGCAGGCGTGGGGGTTCGACGTGCTGTCCGCGCTGCGCCGCCAGGGCGCTCCCTACCAGCTCAGCCCGGGCGCGCTGCTGCGGGCCACGCTGGTGACCTCGGGCACGATGACCAACCGGATCGACCGCCTGGCCGACGCCGGACTGGTCAGCCGGCACCCGGACCCGCAGGACAAACGGGGCGTCGTGGTCACCCTGACCACGCGCGGCCGGGCCGTGGTGGACGCGGCCCTCGAGGACCTGCTGCGCAGCGAGCGTGAGTTGCTGACCGGGCTGGATGCCGCGGACCGCGACCACCTCGCCGGGCTGCTGCGGGTCCTGCTCGCGCCTTTCGACGCGGGCCCGGCCACCGGCAGGCGCGAGAACAGCCCCTGAACTGGGTACATCCCCGTCGGGGCATGGATGAGGAGCACGCGGGAACTGCTGGCCCGGGAGGGCCATCTCGAATTCGACCGGGTCTTGTTCTTCAACGACGCGGTGTTCGCGATCGCGATCACGCTGCTGGTCGTGGACCTGCGGCCGCCCGCGGCCAGCGTGTACGCCGGGACCGCCCTGCGCCAGGCCGTGCCCAGCATCATCGGGTTCGCGATCAGCTTCGCGGTGATCGGCCTGTTCTGGCTCGGGCATCACGGGATATTCCGCTACGTCGAGGCCTTCGACCGGCCACTTGTGCTGCTCAACCTGCTGTTCCTGGGAACGATCGCGTTCTTGCCCTACCCGACCGAACTGCTCAGCCAGGGGTCGGCCAGCCAGACCCCGGCGGTGATCTTCTACGCGGCCTGCGCCGCCGCCGCCGGCCTGGCCGAGGCGGCCGTCTGGCTCTACGCCACGCGCACCGGGCTGGCCGAGCGGGCCTCCCCGCCGCTGCGCCGCTACTACCTGCTGCGGATCCTGCGGGTTCCCGCGGTGTTCCTGCTGTCGATCCCGGTCGCGCTGGTCTCGCCCACACTCGCCCCCTACCTGTGGATCCTGATCTGGGTCACCGATCTCACGCTGCAACGCCGGGCGCCGCTCCCGGACCCGGAAGACCAGCAGGACCGGGAGCAGGCCTGATCTCAGCCCGCGCCAGTTCACACCCGTGAGCCATGACGCGGCGTTCCGGGTACCCGGGCCTCCTCAGGCCTGGCGTCGCGCGGGGCGGGCAGGCGGCTGGCCGCTGGCCCGCCAGGCCAGCGTGGACCACCGGGAGAGCCCGGAGAGCACCGAGCCCATGCTGGCCACCGACAGGGCGCAGAACGCCGAAGCGGCCGAGCCCACCGAGCCCACTGAGGCGATCGAGCCCGCGGAACCGATCGAGAGGACCGAGCCCACCGACCCGATCGACAGGACCGAGCCCTTCGATCCGATGCTCAGGATGGAGTTCTCCGAGCCGACCGACCATTTCGAGCCTCGCCCGTTCGCCATGCCCGGCATTCTCGCGGCCCGTCCGGGCCCTGGCAACGCAACACCCTGGCCACGACCATGTCCAGTTGCATGTACATGCGGTTGGCATGTACATGCGGTTGGCGCCGCGTGGTCAGGTGGACAGATCCTCGGCCACGGCCAGCCAGCGGTCTTCCAGGCCCGCCTTCTCGTCCTGGACCGAGCGCAACTGCGCGCCGAGTTCGATCAGCCTGGCGTAGTCGGCCGCGTTCTCGGCCAGCGCCGCGGTCAGCTCGGCCTCGTGGCCGGATACCCGGTCGATCTGGCGTTCCAGCCGGGCCAGCTCCTTCTGGGCGGCCCGCTGCCGCGCCGCGTACGTGACCGGGGCATCCGCCGGCGCCGCCCCGCCTGCCCGGCCCGGACCGGCTCCCCCCGCCGGACGAGCGGCCGCGTCCCGTTCGGCGTCCCGGCGGTCCAGGTACTCTTCGACGCCGCCGGGCAGGTAGGCCAGCTTCGCGCCGATCAGCGCGACCACGTGGTCGCACACGCGCTCGGTGAAGTACCGGTCGTGGCTGACCACGACGATCGACCCAGGCCAGCCGTCGAGCATGTCCTCGAGTTCGGTGAGCGTCTCGATGTCCAGGTCGTTGGTGGGCTCGTCGAGCAGCAGCACGTTCGGCTCCTGGAGCAGCACGATCATGAGCTGCAGCCGCCTGCGCTCGCCTCCGGACAGCTCGGACACGAGCGTCCACTGCCGCTCGCCGCGCAGCCCGAGCCGGTCGAGTAGCTGGCTGGCGGACATATCGCGCTGGCCGATGGTGACCGAGCCGCGGATCCGCTCGGCCGCCTCGAGTGCGCGCAGCCCGGGCTCGGTCGGCGCGGCCTCCTGGGCCAGGAGGCCGATCCGGACCGTCTTGCCCCGCACGACCCGGCCCGTGGCTTCGACGCCGGGCGGCAGCGTGCCCGCGAGCAGCCGCAGCAACGTGGTCTTGCCACTGCCGTTGACGCCGACCACGCCGACCCGCTCGCCCGGGCCCAGCCGCCAGGTCACGTGGTCCAGCAGCGGCGGGCCCCCGGCCGACACGGTCTCATCCTCGATCTCGATCACGGTCTTGCCCAGCCGGCTGGTGGCCAGCCGCGACAGCTCCACGGTGTCGCGCGGCGCGGGCTCGCCGGCGATCAGCGCCGTAGCCGCCTCGATCCGGAACCTGGGCTTGCTGGTCCTGGCGGGCGGCCCGCGCCGGAGCCAGGCCAGTTCCTTGCGCAGCAGGTTGCGGCGGCGCTGGTCGGTGGCCTCGGCGATCCGCTCCCGCTCGGCGCGGGCCAGCACGTAGGCCGAGTAGCCCCCGTCGTAGCTGTGCACGGCCCCGTCGGCCACCTCCCAGGTCCGCTCGGTCACCGCGTCGAGGAACCAGCGGTCGTGGGTGACCACGACGAAGGCCCGCTCGTGCTCGCGCAGGTAGCCCGCCAGCCACCGGATCGCCTCGATGTCGAGGTGGTTGGTGGGCTCGTCGAGCAGCAGCAGGTCGTGGGTTCCGCGCAGCAGGGCGGCCAGCGCGACCCGGCGGCGCTCGCCGCCGGACAGATGCTCGGCGCGGGCGGCGAGGTCGATGCCGGACAGCAGGGCGGCGAGCACGGACCGGCTGCGCAGGTCGGCGGCCCACTCGTGCTCGGGCAGCGCGCCGAACACCAGCCGCCGCACCTCGCCCGCCAGGTCCTGCGCCTGGGGCAGGTAACCGAGCCGCAGGTCGCGGGCTCGGGTGGCACGCCCGGAGTCCAGGTCGGCCTGGCCCGCGAGCGCCTCGAGCAGCGTGGTCTTGCCCGCGCCGTTGCGGCCGACAACCCCGGTCCTGTCCCCGGCCGCCACGCCGAGCGAGACGCCGTTCAGCAGCACCCGGGGCCCGTACGCCTTGGTCGCGGCCTCCAGGGTGACCAGCGGAGCGCTCATCCGGGCTTCCCGGCGACGACCGCCGCGCCCGGGACCGGGCCCTGGACCCTGACCACGCCGCGGCAGACCCCGGCACCGGTCAGCGCGACCGCGAGCTCGCCGGCCCGCCTGGCGTCCGCGGCCAGGAAGGCGCAAGTGGGGCCGGACCCCGACACGATGGCGCCGAGCGCGCCGCCCTCCTCGCCTGCGGCCAGCGCCCGGCGCAGGTCCGGGCGCAGCGAGACCGCCGCGGGCTGCAGGTCGTTGCTGAGCTGCGGGCCGACCGCGGCCGGGTCACCCGAGCGCAGCGCGGCCATCAGCCCGGTGCTCAGTTCGGGCGGCGCCACCGGCGCGGCGTCGCGCAGCCGGTCGCAGGCCGCGTACACGTCGGGGGTGGACAGCCCGCCGGTCGCGAACGCCAGCACCCAGTGGTACGTGCCGGCCGCGAGCGCGGCGGTGAGCCGCTCCCCGCGCCCCTGCCCGATCGCGGTCCCGCCGAGCAGGGCGAACGGGACGTCGCTGCCGAGGCCGGCCGCTATCTCGCTCAGCTCGGCCTGGGTCAGGCCGGCCTGCCACAGCTCGTTGCAGGCGACCAGGGTGGCGGCCGCGTCGGCGCTGCCCCCGGCCAGGCCGGCCGCGATCGGGATCCGCTTGCGGATCTCGATCTGTACCCCGGACTGGCCGCGCCGCTTCACGGCGGCGGCCAGGGCCCGCGCCGCGCGCGCCGCGAGGTTCGTCCGGCCGGCCGGGACCTGGCTCGCGTCCTGACCGGTCACCTGGACGCTGGCCCGGTCCGCGGGCCGCACGGTGACCTCGTCGAATAGTGACACCGAGTGAAATACGGTCACCAGATCGTGGTAGCCGTCGTCGCGACCGGGTCCCACGGATAGCTGCAGATTCACCTTCGCGGGAACCCGGACTGTCACAGGCGTCACGATCAGTCAATCGTACGTGGTCGGGGCGGCGCGGCGGACCGGGAAACCGCGCGTACGGCCCGGCCGGCCAGAGCGATGCGCGCGAAGTCGGCCACGCCCAGGGACTCGCCGCGCGCCTGCGGGTCGACGTCCGCCGCGGCGAGCACCTCCTGGGCCGCGGCGGCCGACCCGGCCCACGGCGCGAGCGCGGCCCGCAGCATCTTGCGCCGCTGCGCGAACGCCGCGTCGATCACCGCGAACGTCTCCTCGCGATCCGGGCCGGCGGGCGGCTCCCGCCGGGTGAAGGCCACGAGCCCGGAGTCGACCCTCGGCACCGGCCAGAACACGCTGCGCGGCACCTGTCCCGCCCGCCGCACGCCGGCGAACCAGGCCATTTTCACCGACGGCACCCCGTAGATCCGGCCGCCAGGCCCGGCGGTGATCCGGTCGGCCACCTCGGCCTGGACCATGACCAGCCCGCGGCGCAGCGACGGCGCCGTGGCCAGCAGGTGCAGCAGGATGGGCACGGCCGCGTGGTAGGGCAGGTTGGCCACCAGCGCGGCCGGCGCGCCGGGCAGGTCCCGCACCCGGGCCGCGTCGGCGGTGACCACCTCCAGGCGCCCGGCCTGCGCCGGGGCGTGCGCGGCCACGGTGCCCGGCAGTTCCGCCGCGAGCGCCGGGTCGACCTCGACCGCGGTCACCCGGGCCCCGGCGGCCAGCAGCGCCAGCGTGAGCGAGCCGAAGCCCGGCCCGACCTCGAGCACATGTTCGCCGGGCTGCACCCCGGCCAGCGCGACGATCCGCCGGACCGTGCCGGCGTCGGTCACGAAGTTCTGCCCCAGCCGCTTGGCCGGCCTGATGCCGAGCCGCCCGGCAATCCGCCGGATCTGCGCCGGCCCCAGCATCCGGGGATCCGGCGCATCCGCGGTGTCCCCAGGCGGCCTACCCGCAGTGTCCGCGGGCGGCGTGGATTCGGCGGACGCATCGGCTGGCACAGGGCAACGCTATGTGTTGGCCTTGTTTGCTTTGCGCCGCCGGGCCGCTTTAACCCGCCGAGCTTCCCTCCTCGCTCGGAAGCTCGTTCCTCGCTTCCTCGACTCGTCAGTCCAGTCGGCGGCGCGGCCCTGCGGCGCGGGCCCTGCACCTCGTCACTCGTTCCTCGCTCCTCGGTTCCGGGCGAGAACCGGCCTGTGGCTGGCTTGGGCGGCCGGGATGGCGCGGGGGCAGTGATCATGGCGATGAATGTGAGTTTGGGGCGCACCAATAAGCCCTGCCGCCACATTCATCGGGGTTGAGACAGCGATCCGGGGCCCGGCCGGGCGATCCCGTCGTGCCGCTGGGCGCGTCCGGCGGGCGGGGCTGGGGCCTCCGTCGCGAGATGTCTTCGCTCGTCACTCGGGTGCGGGATGCGCGGTCACCAGGAGGGAGCGGCCGGGGGTGACGCCGGGGTGCAGGCTGGCGGCGTCGACGGATTCGGCCGGGGACCAGCCGACTTGGCGCAGCAGGTCGAGGTGGGCCGGGGCGGGCAGGATCGTCAGCCATGGCTCGGTCCGGCCGTCCCGGCGGCGGCCGTTCGCGACCGCGGCCACGCGGGCCGAGTCCAGGCCCTCGCGGTGCACGCTGAGGCTGGCGGCCAGGGTGCTGCCGCCGGCCGCGCGGGCGCGCAGGCCGGCCAGCAGGCGCACGCAGGCCGGCTGGTCCAGGTAGACGAGCAGGCCCTCGCAGAGGAACAGCGTGGGCTGCGTGGCGTCGTGCCCGCACGCGGCCATGACCCGCCCGAGGTCGTCGTGGCGGAAGTCGGCCGGGACCAGCGTGGGAGCGACCGCCCCCGGTCGCATGGCGCGCAGGCGGCGCGCCTTGTCGGCCTGCGTCGCCGGATGATCGAGTTCGAAGAAGCGCACGCCCGGCGCGGGGAACCGCAGTGCGCGGTCGTCGTAGCCAGCGCCGAGGATCACGACCTGGCGCACCCCGGCCCCGGTCGCGTCCAGCACCCGCCCGTCGAAGAACTTCGTCCGCGCGGCCAGGCTGGGGCCAAAATCGCCGGTGCTCGCCGGCCGCATCCCGCGGCACAGTCGCCGCTGCGCCCGCGGGTCCCCGCCGGGCGCGTGCGGCCGGTCAAACGAGGCCCTGGTGAGCGCCACAGCTTGCGCTGTGTTGCTTTGCGCCTCCGGGGCGCTTGGACCCGCCGAGCTTCCCTCCTCGCTCGGCGCTCGTTCCTCGCTCCTCGGTACGGCCCGGCGTCGGAGCCAGTCGGAAACCGGTCTCATCGTGATGTCACCTGACCCGCCTGTCTGCCGCGTTAAAAACAGTAAGAGCTAGCTTAGTTGATTCGCCGTCTATAGGTAGAACTGCCTGGGTTCTTTGGTACGTGCTAGCGTACTTTTGTGGCGGAGGACGAGGTGCTGCAGGCGGCGATGGCGGTGCGGCGGGGGGCGACCAGGCTGGCCCGGCGGCTTCGTTCGCAGCGGGCGGAGTCCGCCGAGACGCTGCTGGAACTGAGTGTGCTCGGGCATTTGTACCGGCGCGGCCCGATGACGCCGGGCGCGCTGGCCAGCGCCGAGCGGCTGCAACCGCAGTCGCTGACCCGGGCGCTGGCCCGGCTGGAACGTGACCGTCTGGTGCTGCGGCGGTCGGACGAGACCGACCGGCGCCGCTCGCTGCTGGTCCTGGCCGAGGCCGGGCGGCTGGCCCTGACCCGGGACATGGCCCGGCTCGACGCCTGGCTGGCGGCGGCGATGGCCCGCGAGCTCACGCCGGCCGAGCAGCAACTGCTGGGCCTGGCGGGCGACCTGATGGAACGCCTGGCCGAGGCCGACGATCCGGGCCAAAGTGGACGGCATGACGGCTCCGCCTGAAGTGCCCGATGTGTTCGCGTCCGCGCGGCTGGGCCCGGTGACGTTGCGCAACCGGGTCATCAAGGCCGCGACGTTCGAGGGGAGGACCCCGCACGCCCTGGTCACCGACGAACTCATCGAGTATCACCTGCGGCCGGCGCGCGGCGGCGTGGGCATGACCACGGTCGCCTACTGCGCGGTTTCGCCCGAGGGCCGCACCGACCGGCACCAGATCTGGATGCGCCCGGAGGCCGTGCCCGGGCTGCGGCGGCTCACCGAGGCCGTGCACGCCGAGGGCGCCGCGGTCAGCGCCCAGATCGGGCACGCCGGGCCGGTCGCCAACGCGGCGTCGAACCGGTTGCCCGCGCTCGCGCCCTCGCGGCGGCTCAGCCCGCTGGGCATGCGGATGACCCGGGCCGCGTCCCCGGCCGACCTGGAGCGGATCACGCGGGCGCACGCGCAGGCCGCGCTGACCGCGCGCGAGGCCGGGTTCGACGCGGTGGAGATCCACTTCGGGCACAACTACCTGGTCAGCTCGTTCCTGAGCCCGCGCCTCAACCACCGCGACGACGAATTCGGCGGCAGCCTGGCCAATCGGGCCCGCCTGGCCCGCGACATCGCCCGCGCGGTGCGCGACGCAATCGGCGGCGCGCTGGCCATCACGGCCAAGCTGAACATGGACGACGGCGTGCCCGGCGGTTTCTGGCTGGACGAGGCCGTCCAGGTGGCCCGCTGGCTGCAGGCCGACGGGAGCGTGGACGCGCTGGAACTCACCGCGGGCAGTTCCCTGCTGAACCCGATGTACCTGTTCACCGGGGACGCGCCGGCCCGGGAGTTCGCCGCCCAGTTCCCGCAGCCGCTGCGGCTCGGCCTGCGGGCCGGCGGCGGCCGGTTCCTGCACAGCTACCCGTTCCAGGAGGCCTATCTCCTCGACCGGGCCCGCCAGTTCCGCGCCGCGCTCACGCTGCCGCTGATCCTGCTGGGCGGGATCACCCGCAAGGAGACGATGGACCAGGCCATGGCCGAGGGTTTCGCCTTCGTCGCCATGGCCCGCGCGCTGCTGCGCGAGCCCGGCCTGGTGCGGCGCATGCAGGCCGATCCCGCCGTGAGATCGCTGTGCGTCCACTGCAACAAGTGCATGCCGACCATCTACCGGGGCACGCACTGCGTGCTCGCCGGGGATCAGCTCGCCGGGGACTAGGCGGCCCAGGGGCCGTACAGGCGGGCTCCCGTGGCGGTGACGGCGGCGCACAGGCCGGCCACGTCCAGGTGCTTGACCTCGGCAATCGCGCGCAGCGTGCAGGCGACCATCGCGGGTGAGTTGGGGCGGCCCCGGTTCGGCACCGGGGTGAGGAACGGCGCGTCGGTCTCGACCAGGATCAGGTCGGCCGGCGCGGCCGCGGCGGCGTCGCGCAGCGACTGGGCGCTGGAGAACGTGACGTTGCCCGCGAAGCTCATCACGTACCCGGCGTCCGCGCACCGCTTGGCCAGCCCTGCGTCACCGGAGAAGCAGTGGAAGACCACCCGCTCGGGCGGGCCCTCCTCGTCGAGGATCCGCAGCACGTCCTCGTGCGCGTCCCGGTCGTGGATCATCAGCGGCTTGCCGGCCTGCTTGGCGATCTCGATGTGCGCCCGGAACCACTCGCGCTGCGTATCCGGCGGCGCACTGTCGCGGTAGTAGTCGAGGCCCGTCTCGCCGATGGCCCGGACCTGCGGCAGCCGGGCGAGCGCGGCGATCTGGGCCAGCACCTCGTCGCGCTCGGCCGCGGACCCGGCTTCCCGCGTGGTGTCGTTCGGGTGGATGGCCACGGCCGCGTACACGTCCGGGTGCTCTTCGGCGCACTGCGCGGCCCACCGCGAGGACGCCAGGTCCACGCCGACCGTGACCACCCGGGTGATCCCGGCCGCCCGCGCGTCGGCCAGGATGTCCGGCACCGGCCGCTCGATCAGGTCCAGGTGGCAGTGCCCGTCGAACGCCTCGGCCGGCAGCGGCTCGGGCGGGACGGGCGCGGAGGTCAAGACTTCTCCAGGCGGGCCAGTTCCTCCTCGGCCAGGGCCGGGTCGAGCTTGGGGAACAGCGGCACCGGCGTGGCGAGCGGCGTACCCGGGGCGATCGGCGCGGACTGCCAGCGCGCCGCGCCCGCGTAATCACCGGTGATCACCGGGTATGAGGGTTCGCCGTCCTCGTCGACCTCCTCGATCCGCGGCATCGGTGACCAGCCGCCGGACCCGCCGAGCATCTCGTAGACCTTCTGGGACGAGCGCGGCAGGAACGGGGTCAGCAGGGTCTTGCCGTCGTCGACCAGTTGCAGGGCCACGTGGCAGATCGTGCGCATCCGCTCCGGGTCGGACTCGCGCAGCTTCCACGGGGCCTGCTCGGACAGGTACTTGTTGGCTTCCGCCAGCGTGCGCATGGTCTCGTTGAGCGCGACCTTGAAGCGCGACCGCGAGAGCGCGTCTCCGACGTTCTTGAACGCGTCACCGGAGCGCTGCAGCATCTCACGGTCAGTGTCGGTAAGCGTGCCGGCCTGCGGGATCGAGCCGATGTTGCGCGCCGCGAACGACACGGTGCGGTTGACCAGGTTGCCCCAGTTGGCCAGCAGTTCGTCGTTGTTGCGCCGGATGAATTCGGTCCAGGTGAAGTCGGTGTCCTGGCTCTCCGGGCCGGCCGCCGCGAGGTAGTACCGCAGCGCGTCGACGTTGTAGCGCTCCAGGAAGTCGCCCACGTAGATGACGACCGACCGGGAGGAGGAGAACTTGCGCCCCTCCATCGTGAGGTACTCGCTGGCCACCACCTCGGTGGGCAGGTTCAGCGCGCCGAGCGAGCCCGGCCTGCCGTCCTTGCCGCCCTTGCCGCCGTAGCCGAGCAGCATGGCCGGCCAGATCTCGGAGTGGAAGACGATGTTGTCCTTGCCCATGAAGTAGTAGGACTCGGCGTCAGGGGACTGCCACCAGGCCCGCCAGGCGTCCGGGTCGCCGGACCGCCGGGCCCACTCGATCGAAGCCGACAGGTACCCGATCACGGCGTCGAACCAGACGTAGATCCGCTTGTCCGGGCGGTCCCGCCAGCCGTCGAGTGGCACCGGGACGCCCCAGTCGAGATCCCGCGTGACGGCCCGCGGCTTCAGGTCGCCGAGCAGGTTGAGCGAGAACTTCAGCACGTTGGGCCGCCAGAGCCCGGTCTTGCTCTGCAGCCAGGTCCCGAGCGCGTCGGCGAACGCGGGCAGGTCCAGGAAGAAGTGCTCGGTCTCCACGAACACCGGGGTCTCGCCGTTGATCTTCGAGCGCGGGTTGATCAGGTCGGCCGGGTCGAGCTGGTTGCCGCAGTTGTCGCACTGGTCGCCGCGCGCGTTCTCGTACCCGCAGATCGGGCAGGTGCCCTCGATGTAGCGGTCGGGCAGCGTCCGGCCGGTCGACGGGGAGATCGCTCCCATCGCGGTCTTCTCGAAGATGTAGCCGTTGTCGTACAGGCCCTTGAAGATCTCCTGGGTGATCGCGTAGTGGTTGCGCGTCGTGGTCCGGGTAAACAGGTTGTAGGACATGTCCAGGCCGACCAGGTCCCCGGCGATGACCCGGTTGTAGCGGTCGGCCAGTTCCCGCGCGGTGACGCCGGCCGCGTCCGCCTGCACCTGGATCGGCGTGCCGTGCTCGTCGGTGCCGCTGACCATCAGCACGTTGTTGCCCGCCATCCGCTGGTACCGGCTGAACATGTCGGCGGGCAGGCCGAACCCGGACACGTGCCCGATGTGACGGGGCCCGTTGGCGTAGGGCCAGGCCGGCGCGGTGAGTATGTGGCGGCTCGTTGCGGACATGCCCCACAGCCTAGGGCCAGCCGGCCCTGGGCTGGCCTTCTGCCCGCTGCTGGGTGGCGGCGGCGCTCTCGGCGCGGCGGCGGACGACGGCGTCGTAGACGTCGCGTTTGTGCAGGCCGAATTCCCTGGCCACGTCGGCGATCGCGGTCTTGCGCGGGGTCCCGGCGCGCTCTCGCGCGGCGACTTCGGCCGCGGCGCCGGCCACGGTGTCGGCGCCGGCTTGCGCCGCGTCGCCGCGGCGGGGCCGGCCGGCCCCGGCCACCACGATGGTGATCTCGCCCAGCGCGCCGGGCCCGGCCCAGGCGGCCAGGTCGGCCAGCGTGCCGCGTTTGATCTCCTCATGGGTCTTGGTCAGCTCGCGGCAGACGACGGCGGCCCGGTCCGGGCCGAACGCGGCGGCCAGGCCGGCCAGCGTCTTGGCCAGCCGGCGCGGCGATTCGAAGAAGATCAGCGTGCGCGGCTCGGCGGCCAGTTCGGCGAACCGGCGGGCCCGCTCGCCAACCCGCCGCGGCGGGAAGCCCTCGAAGCAGAACCGGTCGCTGGGCAGCCCGGAGACCGCGAGCGCCGCGGTGGCGGCGGACGGGCCGGGCAGCACGGTGACCCGGATCCCGGCCGCGGCGGCGGCGGCCACCAGGCGGTAGCCGGGGTCGCTGATGCCGGGCATGCCCGCGTCGGTGACCAGCAGGACGTCGTGGCCGGCCGTGAGCTCGGCCAGCAGTTCCGCCGCCCTGGCCGCCTCAACGTCGTCGTAGTAGGAGACCACGGTGCCGGTCAGCCGCACCCCCAGCGCGGCGGCGAGCCTGCGCACCCGGCGGGTGTCCTCGGCGGCCACGATCCGCGCCTGGGCCAGGGCCTGCGTCAGCCGGGACGAGGCGTCGCCGGGCGTGCCGATCGGCACCGCCGCGAGCGTGAGCGTCGCCCCGGACGCGGTCTCACCCGCTCCGGGCTGACCGCCGGCTGAGCATTCCCTTATGCCTTCCATGTCGGGCCCCACGCTAGTGCCCGGCACGCCTACGATAAGTATGCGATGACCGCCTACGAGACCGAGCCCGTGTCCGCCGGGCCCGCCGAGCCGGCGACCAGTCTGCGGGATCGGCTCGTGCCGCCGATGCCGGCCAGCCTGCTGTGGGGCTGGCTCGGGCCGCTGCTCGTCACCGCGCTGGGCGCGTTCCTGCGCTTCTACCGGCTCGGCCAGCCCAAGGCCATCGTGTTCGACGAGACCTACTACGTCGGGGACGCGTACGGGATCCTGCGCCACGGCGTGGAGATCAACCACGCTGCCAACGCCAACACGCTGCTGCTCCAGGGCAAGACGAACATCCTGGCCTCCGGCGGCGAACTGGTCGTGCACCCGCCGCTCGGGAAGATCTTCATCGCCGGCGGGGAGTGGCTGTTCGGCCTGACCCCGTTCGGATGGCGGTTCGCGGTCGCGGTGATCGGCTCG
>DATAVV010000300.1:0-8393 GCA_036267555.1 Streptosporangiaceae bacterium
GCCCGCTCGAGCAGCCGCCCGACCTCGCGGTCGGACCACAGCTCGGCGACGATCTCCTGCAGCAGCCCGCTCACCCAGCCGGTGCCGAGCGCCTGACGCCCCTCGACCCGGGAGACGGTGACCTCGTCCCCGGCCAGCACGGCCAGCCTCAGGTCTGGGCTCAAGGACTTGGATACAGAACGGATGGTTGCCCACCGTCCGGTCGCGCCCACGGCGGTGCGGGCCGGGGCGCCGGCGACCGGGCCGGCGTGGTCGTCCTCGATGGCCAGCACGCCGGGGTGGCCGGCCAGCAGCGCGGCCAGTTCGCCCGCCCGCGCCTCATCCCAGGCCGCGCCGGTCGGAGCCTGGGCCCGCGGGGTGAACAGCACGGCCTGGCCGCCCGCGCCCAGCGCGTCGCGCAGCGCGTCCGGCCTGACCCCGTAGTCGTCGACCGCCATCGGCACGGCGGCCAGGTCCATCGCGGTCAGCAGATCGGCCACGGGCGGGTAGCCGGGGTCCTCCACCGCGACCCGGTCACCGGGCCGCAACCACGCCTGCAGCACGCGCTCGACGCCGTCGAGCGCGCCCCCGACCACGGCCAGGTGCCGCGGGTCGATGCCGTCGGCCTCCAGTTGCCCGGCGGCCAGGCGGCCCAGGCGCGGCAGCACTGGCGCGTCGCCGTAGAGCCGGCGCGGTGGCGTCACCGCGGGCAGGCTGGGCAGCAGCGCCGGGTCGGGGCTGCCGACCAGCAGGTTGCGTACCCCGGCCGGCGCTACCAGCGGCGGCCGGGGCCCGATCGGCGGCGCCCCGGTGATCCTGGTTCCGGCCCGCCCGTTGCCCCGGGCGATCCCCTTTTCCCGCAGCTCGCGGTAGGCCGAGGCCACGGTGACCGGGCTCACGTGCAACTCGGCCGCGAGCACCCGTACCGGAGGCAGCGTCACCCCGGGCGCGATCCGGCCTTCCCGCAGCGCGCTTTCCACGTCGCGGGATATCTCACTAGCGTTCCGCCCCTGTGGCCGATATTGTATCAGCATGAAGTAATTATGTACTGTAACGTAATTTCACGTCAACCGAAATCGGGTGGCCGCGGGCGCCGATGAACCCGCGGTCAGCCACCGGAGGCCTCGCGATGACCACGCTGCTCCCCCGACTCGAAGGCCGGCACGTCCGGCTCGAACCGCTTCAGCGCCACCACGCCGCGGGCCTGGCGGCGGCGTCCGCCATCGACCCCTCGCTCTACGCGCTGAGCGCGGTACCCCAGGGGGACGCCGCGGTCGCGGGCTTCGTCGAGACCGCGCTGGCCCAGCGCGACGCGGGCGCGGCCGCGCCGTTCGCCGTGGTCAGGGTGGCCGACGACGTGGTCATCGGCTCGACCAGGTTCTGGGACCTGCAACGGTGGCCCTGGCCGCGCGGCCACGCCCGGCACAGCGGCGACGCCCCCGACACCTGCGAGATCGGGCACACCTGGCTCGCCCGGCCCGCGATCCGCACCGCCGCGAACACCGAGATGAAGCGGCTCATGCTCGGGCACGCGTTCGAGGCCTGGGCCGTGGCGTCGGTATGCCTGCACACCGACGCGCGCAACGAGCGCTCGCGCCGGGCCATGGAGCGGATCGGGGCCACGTTCGAGGGCATCCTGCGGGCGCACCGGCTGGCCGTGGAACTCACCCCGCGCGACTCGGCCCGCTACTCGATCACCGCCGCGGAGTGGCCGCGGGTGCGGCGCCACCTCGACGACCTGCTCGACCGGCGCTACGAGCCGGCCTCGCAGCCCTGAGCCGCCCCGAGCGCCCCGCGCCGGCGCAACCCCCCGACCCCACCCGACGGCCCCGCACCCACCCGACGGCCTCGCAACCCACCGACGGCCCCGCACCCCACCCGACGGCCCCGTACCCCACCCCCCCGAGGAGATGATCATGACCGAAGCGACGGACCAGGAGTAGGGCGCGCGGTGGGAGCCTCCTTCCCCGCGGGCGCGAGTACGCCGCAAGCCGGAGCGGGCCCGTTACGACGCCGAGGCCGTCCACGCGGTGCTGGACGCGGCCCCGTTCGTGCACGTGGCCACGGTGCGTGAGGGCCGCCCGGTGGTGCTGCCGATGGTGCACGGCCGGGTCGGCGACACGCTGGTGCTGCACGGCTCGGTGGCGGCAGGCCTGTTCCGCGACCTGCGCCGGGCCAGCCCGGTGTGCGTCACCGCGACCCTGTTCGACGGGCTGGTCCTGGCCCGGTCGGCGCGTAACCACTCGGCGAACTTCCGGTCGGTCACCGCGCACGGCGACGCCACCGAGATCACCGAGCCCGACGAATTGATGATCGGGATGTGGGCCCTGGTCGAGCACATCGCGCCGGGCCGGTGGGAGCAGGTCCGCAAGCCGCTGCTGTCCGAACTGCGGGACACCGCCCTGTGGCAGGTCCGGCTGGACGAGGCCTCGGTCAAGGTGCGCAGCGGGTCGACGATCGACGACGTGTCCGACACCGACCTGCCAGTCTGGGCCGGTCACATTCCCGCGCGGCTGGTCTTCGGCCCGCCGGTCCCCGCGGTTGACCTGCCCGCCACCGTCGATCCCAGCGGCGCCGACGTGCTGCTGAACCCCGTCCTGGGTGAGATCAGCCGGACGGCTGAGGGCGCAGGCCGTCGAGGATGAGCCCGAGCAGCCGGTCGGCCTGGCCCGGGTCGGTGGGGTGCTGGGTGGCGATGTTGACCCCGTGCACCAGCCGGATCAGGTCCTTGGGGTCGATGTCGGCACGGACCACCCCGGCCTCCTTGGCCCGGGCGAGCAGATCGTCCGCCGAGCCGCAGATGGTCGCGGCGCACGACGACAGCAGCGCGGAATCCTTGCCCAGGGTCTCCAGCAGCGCCGAGGTCAGGTTGCGCTTGGTGCTGCTGAACGCGGTGAGCGCGCGCAGCCAGGCGGCGAGCGCCTCGGCGGGCGAATCGGCATCCTTCAGTTCACTGGCCCGGACCCGCAGCGCCTCGACCTGATCGGTGTAGACGGCCTCCAGCAGCGCCTGGCGGGTCGGGAAATGCCGGTACAGCGTGCCGATCCCGACGCCGGCCCGGCGCGCGATCTCTTCCAGCGACACGTCGTCGGCCCCGTGCTCGGCGAACGCCGCCACCGCCGCCTTCAGCAGCCGGTCGTAGTTGCGCTGAGCGTCGGCGCGCATCGGCCGCGGCGCGGTCGCTTGCGCCGGGACCGGGATGCCGGCCGCGTTCATCGGGCCTCACCTGACGCGTTCATCACTTACACCTTAAATCAGTTTGCAAAGCGGAGGGTGCCTCCGTATAGTTAGTGGAGGTTGCCTCCGCTTACATGGTAGCCAACGCCAGCCAGGCCGACGGACATTCCCGCTGCCGCCCGGCTCGCCCCACAGCATCTTTCGAAGGAAAGGCATCCATGTCGACTTCGTCGATAACGCCTGTCGCGACACGAGGCCGGACGCGCACCACGGAGCGCCCGGACCGCCGGGGCATCGCCCTGGCCCTCGTGCTCGGGGCCCAGCTCATGATCATTCTCGACATGACCGTGGTCAACATCGCCCTGCCGAGCATCGCCCGGGGACTGAACTTCTCCGAGCCCGACCTGTCCTGGGTGCTGAACGCCTACACGTTGACGTTCGGCGGCCTGCTGCTGCTCGGCGGCCGGGCCGGCGACATACTCGGCCGGCGGCGGGTGTTCATCGCGGGCATCACGCTGTTCACCGCCGCGTCACTGGCCGGGGGCCTCGCGACCTCCGAGGCGTGGCTGCTCGGCGCGCGCGCCGCGCAGGGCGTGGGCGGGGCGATCGCCTCACCCGCCGTGCTGGCGCTGATCACGGCCAGCTTCGCCGAGGGCCGCGAGCGGACCCGGGCGCTGAGCATCTACACCGCCGTCGCCATGGGCGGCGGGTCCCTGGGCCTGGTGCTCGGCGGCCTGATCACCCAGTGGGTGTCCTGGCGCTGGGTCCTGTTCGTCAACGTGCCGATCGGCGTGGCCGTAGTCCTCACCGCGCCGCGGTTCCTCCCGGAGTCCGAGCGCCAGCCCGGGCGGTTCGACATCGCCGGCGCGCTCACTTCCACCGCCGGGATGACGCTGCTGGTCTACGGCTTCATCCAGGCCGCCTCGCAGGGATGGGGCAACCGCACGGCCGTCGGGGCGTTCGCCGCCGCGGCGGTGCTGCTGGCCGCGTTCCTGGTCAACGAGTCCCGGGTCCGGCAGCCGATCACCCCGCTGCGCCTGTTCGCCGACCGCGGCCGCGCGGGCTCGTACCTCACGCGGCTGCTGCTCGTGGCCGGGATGTTCGGGATGTTCTACTTCCTCACCCAGTTCGTCCAGGACATACTCGGGTTCAGCCCGCTGCGCGCCGGCGTCGCGTTCCTGCCGATGACCGCGGCGCTGTTCTCGGTGTCGCGCCTGTCGCCCCGGCTGCTGGCCCGGTTCGGGCCCAGGGCGCTCATGGTGGCGGGCCTGATCCCCGCGGTCGTCGGCATGGCCTGGCTGTCGCGGATCTCATCCGGCAGCGACTACGTGTCCGGCGTGCTCGGCCCGATGCTGCTCCTTGGCGGTGGCATGGGGGTGGCGTTCGTGCCGCTCACCATGGCGTCGCTGGCCGGCGTCGAGCCCAGGGACTCGGGGGCCGCGTCCAGCATGGTCAACGTGACCCAGCAGGTCGGCGGCTCGCTCGGCCTGGCCATCCTGGTCACCGCGTTCGCCACCGCCAGCCGCGACGCCGCCCGGCATCCAGCCCGCGCCGCGTCGCTCGCCCAGGCCCATCAGCATGCGATCGTGCACGGCATGGCCAGCGCCTTCACGCTCGCGGCGGCCTTCGACCTGCTCGCGCTGCTGATCGTCGCGTTCGTCATCCGCGACCGCAAGCCGCAGGCCGCGGCGGCGTCCGACCGCGAGCTGGAGGCCGAGGCCGCGGCCGTGTCAGCCGGGGCCGGCGAACTGGAGGCCTGAGACCGGCCGCGCGTCATGGTGGCGGGCTACCACCTGAAGCCCGCCACCATGACGTGGCCGCGGGCGCCCGCGGCCGGATCGAAGTACGACAGGACTAGCTGGGTCGGCGTGCTGAGCTCGGGATGGCCGATGATCGCGCGGCAGAAGTTCGCGAAGCCGGTCCCGGACCGGCACGCCACCCGCCCCGACCTGACCTTCGTCCAGGGCCCGGTCGGTCCCGGCGACTGATAGACGGTGAACGCGCCGTTGATGGACGTCTGCTCGACCAGGACCAGATGGTGCCCGGCGGCCGGGAAGTCGCCCACGCTCACCGCGGACGGCCGCGCCCCGGCGATGATCGTGGTCGCCGCGGCGGGGCTCGGGGTCCACGGGCCGAACGGGCCGCCGCCGCTCGTCCACCACCGGTAGCTGAGCGGGTCGCCCCAGGACGCCGGGCTGGCGGGCACCCGCGCCTCGAACAGCGTGCCGGTGGCGCAGCGGCCCGAGGACAGGGCCGTGCAGGTCGGCCCGAACAGGTACAGGTAACCGCCGGAGAAAACCGGCGAGCCGAGCAGCTTGGCCGAGGGGTCGAAGCTCAGGTCCAGGCCCGAGAACACCGTCACCTCGTGGCTCAGCGTCCCGGTGGCCGGGTCGTACTCGGCCAGGCCGAACCCCTCGGGCAGGAAGCCGCCGCTGCCGCCGAGCACGCAGTAGTTGGTGAACGTGACGAGCAGGTAGGGCGCGGAAGGCACCCGGGCCACGCCGCTGGCCCAGGACGCCGCGTACCCGCCGCCGTCGGCGCACGGCATTCCGAAGGTGGTGACCAGGCCGCCGGGGCTGCCCAGGAACTCCGCCGGGGAACCTCGCGCCGCCGCCCCGGACGCCGGAGCCCCGCCCGCCGTGAAACTGACCCCCAGGCGCGGCGTGCTTACCTCGCTGAGCAGGCCGGGCGCCCGGGCCGCCGGACTCGTCCCGGCCACCGCCTGGCCCTCGGCCGCCGTGGAACCGGTGATGAACCGCTTGAGGCTCCAGGCGCTGTCACCCCGGGCACCCGGCTTCCTGACCCAGACCGGGGTATCGCAGAAGAGCCACAGGCTGCGGCCCGAAGCGCCCGGCAACGGCGCGCTGTAGCCGCAGTCACGGGCCAGGCTGACCTGGCCGGTGCGCTCGATACCGGACAGCACCGGGGTCGGCGGCAGCGTGGCCGGCGAGGTTCGCGGAGTACCCGCGGTGGCGATGACCAGCACCACCACGGCGGCAATCAGCAAGACCAGGCCGCCCAGCAGACGGCGGCCCGCGCGCGACCACTGCACGACCGAAATGTTACTTTGCGCCGCTCTGCTGCTTTGCGCCCCCGGGCTGTGTTTCTTTGCGCCTCCAGGCCGCTTGTCCCCGCCCTCTTCCCTCCTCACTCGGGCGCTCGTTCCTCGCTTCTCGCTCGTCAGTCGTCCGGCGGCGCGGCCCTCCGGCGCGGGCCCTGCACCTCGTCACTCGCTCCTCGGCTCCGGGCGAACCGGTCTATGGGTGGGCTGGCGCACCAACCCCTTTTTCGCGGAGGTGTCACAGGTTCAAGGGGCTGGCCGTCTCAGAGTCGAGGCTGATGAGAGGAGAGTCAGATGCGAGTCTTCGTCGCCGGGGCGGCCGGGGTGATCGGGCAGCAGTTGCTGCCGCAACTGGCCGCGGCCGGACATGATGTCACCGCCTCGACGAGGAACCCGGACAAGGCGGCCCTGCTGCGCACGCTCGGCGCCGAGCCCGTGGTGGTCGACGGGCTGGACGCCATGGCCGTCGGCGAGGCGGTCGCGCGCGCCGAGCCCGAGGCCGTCATCCACCAGATGACCGCGCTGGTCGGCGGGGCGGACCTGAAGCACTTCGACCAGACGTTCGCGGTCACCAACCGGCTGCGGACCGAGGGGATCGATCACCTGCTCGCGGCGGCCGCGGCCGCAGGGGCCAGGCGGTTCATCGCGCAGAGCTATACGGGCTGGACGAACCCGCGCACGGGCGGCCCGATCAAGAGCGAAGACGACCCGCTGGACCCGGACCCGCCCGCCGCGCAGCGCGAGAGCCTCGCCGCGATCGGCTACCTGGAGCGGGCGGTGGTCGCCGCCGCGCCGATGCAGGGCATCGTGCTGCGGTACGGCTCGCTCTACGGGCCCGGCGCCTCCGACGCGTTCGCCGGCCTGGTCGCCAAGCGTCGGCTGCCGGTCATCGGCGACGGCGGCGGCATCTGGTCGTTCCTGCACACCCGCGACGCCGCGGCCGCGGCCGTCGCCGCGCTGGAACAGGGCAAGCCGGGCGTGTACAACATCACCGACGACGAGCCCGCTAGCGTGACTGAGTGGCTGCCGTTCCTGGCCGAGGCCATGAGTGCGAAGCCACCGCGCCACGTGCCGGTGTGGCTCGGCCGCCTGGCCGCGGGCGAGGTGGGCGTCTCGATGATGACGCAGATCCGTGGCTCGTCGAACGCGAAGGCCAAGCGGGAACTGCTCTGGCAGCCCGCGTGGCCGACCTGGCGTCAGGGCTTCCGCACCGGACTCGACACGGCCGAGCCGACCAAGAGGCAGGGGGCCGAGGTTGACTGACGAGCAAGGGAACCGGCGAGAGAGCCAAAGGGCGCGGGTTAAAGCGCCCGGAGCAGAACGAGGCAAGGTAAAAGAGATCTACGAGCGGCTGCGGCCGCTGATGTTCTCGATCGCCTACCGGATGCTCGGCAGCGTGAGCGAGGCGGAGGACATCGTCCAGGAGGCTTTCTTGCGCTACCACCGGGCCGAATCGGATGCGGACAAAGCGGCGGCCCGGGTCTCGATCGACTCCCCGAAGGCGTACCTGTCCGCGGTGACCACCCGGCTGTGCATTGACTACCTGCGCTCGGCGCGGGCACGGCGCGAGGCCTACGTCGGCCAGTGGCTGCCCGAGCCACTGCTGACCGGCGCCGGCCTGGGCCCCCGTATCCAGCCCGGCGCCGGCGCGCCGGCCAGCGGCATCGGGGCCGACCCCGCTGGCCTGGCTGAGCAGTCCGACACGCTGTCGATGGCGTTCCTGCTGCTGCTGGAGCGGCTGTCGCCGGTGGAGCGGGCCGTGTTCCTGCTGCACGACGTGTTCGGCTACGGCTACGGCGAGGTCGCGGACATCGTCGGCAAGAGCGAGGACAACTGCCGCCAGCTTGCGCTGCGGGCCCGGCGGCACGTCAGCGAGCGCAAGCCCCGCTTCGAGGCCTCCCGCGGCAAGCGCGAGGAACTGGCCGCCCGGTTCTTCGCGGCGGTCGGCGGCGGGGACATGGACGGCCTGGTCATGATGCTGGCGCAGGACACCGTGGTGTACGGCGACAGCGGCGGGACACGGCCGTCGTGGCCGCGCCCGATCGCCGGGCGCGACCACGTCGGACGGCTCCTGGTGGGCCTGTCGGAGCAGATCCGCCAGATCGGAATCGAGATCCGGCCGGCCGAGGTCAACGGCCAGCCCGGCGCGCTGTTCCTCGACCCGGAGGGCCGGCTG
>DATAVV010000301.1:0-12474 GCA_036267555.1 Streptosporangiaceae bacterium
GACCCGCAGGTTGTCGCGCTGCGCGATGTCGTGCGTGAGGACGACCCGGGATCCGCTGCCGATCCGGGACAGCACGGTGAGCAGCACGCCGCGCTCCAGCGACTGCGCCTCGTCCACGATCACGAACGAGTCGTGCAGCGACCGGCCCCGGATGTGGGTCAGCGGCAGCACCTCGAGCATGTCCCGCTCCAGCACCTCGTCGATCACGTCCTGCGAGGTGACCGCGGACAGGGTGTCGTAGACCGCCTGCGACCACGGGTTCATCTTGTCCGCCTCGGACCCGGGCAGGTAGCCGAGTTCCTGGCCGCCGACCGCGTACAGCGGGCGGAACACGACGAGCTTGCGGTGCTGGCGGCGTTCCATCACGGCCTCCAGGCCGGCGCACAGGGCCAGCGCCGACTTGCCGGTGCCCGCCCGGCCGCCCAGCGACACGATCCCGACCTCCTGGTCGAGCAGCAGGTCGAGAGCGACCCGCTGCTCGGCGCTGCGTCCGCGCAGCCCGAACACCTCGCGGTCCCCGCGGACCAGCCGCACGGACTTGTCCGGCTGGACCCGGCCCAGGGCACTGCCCGCCCCGGACGCGCCGGACACCAGCACCAGGCCGGTGTGGCAGGGCAGCTCCCTGGCGGCCTCGCAGTCGATCTGGCCGCGGGAGTACAGCTCGTCGATCTCGGCGGCGGTCACGTCGAGCTCGCGCATGCCGGTCCAGCCCGAGTCCGCGGGCAGCTCGGCCCGGTACTCCTGGGCGGTCAGCCCGATCGCGGCCGCCTTCACCCGCAGCGGCAGGTCCTTGCTGACCAGGACGACACTTTCGCCCTCGGCGGCCAGGCTGCGCGCCACCGACAGGATGCGGGTGTCGCTATCACCAAGACGGAACCCGGCCGGCAGCACCGACGGGTCGGAATGATTCAGCTCAACGCGGACCGTCCCGTCCGTGTCACCGACCGGGAGGTCGGCGTCCAGCCTGCCGTACTCGATCCGCAGGTCGTCCAGGTGCCGCAGGGCCTGCCGGGCGAAGTAGCCAAGCTCCGGATGGTGGCGCTTGGCTTCCAGCTCGGTGATGACCACCACCGGCAGCACCACCCGGTGCTCGGCGAATCTGCCGATGGCCGCCGGGTCGGCGAGCAGGACGCTGGTGTCGAGGACGTAGGTTCGGCGTGCTGAAGGAGTGGCCACTCGCTCTCCCCTCGGCGCCAGGGGTGGCGCCGCGTTTGGACACAGACGTGTCGGCGGGACCGGGACCGGCCAGCGATGGACCGGACGCCGGCCCTTCGCTCATCTCGCCTGCGTACCAGGACGCGAAGCTCGAGGATCTCGAGGGCCTTCCCGTCGGGCGGCTACACACCGCCCGTCACGTCAGACGTTACCCTCCGTCAGTCGTTTCCCGGAAGTACCGATGCGCGGAGTTAATGTGTCCGACACGCATCGGTCGCCCAGGTAAGCGCGGGTCAGGCGCCGAATCGCCGCTGGCGCGCCGCGTAGGAGCGAAGCGCGCGCAGGAAGTCCACGCGCCGGAAGTCCGGCCAGTAGGCGTCGCAGAAGTAGAACTCGGAGTGGGTGCTCTGCCAGAGCAGGAAGCCGCCGAGCCGCTGCTCGCCGGAGGTGCGGATGACCAGGTCAGGGTCGGGCTGCCCGGCCGTGTAGAGATGCTCGGAGATGTGCTCGACGTCCAGGACCTCGGCCAGCTCCTCGATCGTGGTGCCCCGGGTCGCGTGGTCCTGCAGCAGCGAGCGGACAGCGTCGGCGATCTCGCGCCGCCCGCCGTAGCCGACCGCGATGTTGACCAGCAGCCCGGACTGGGTCGCGGTGGCCTCGGCCGCGTCCTTGAGCACCCGCGCGGTGTCGGCGGGCAGCAGGTCGAGCGCGCCCATCGGGTTCAGGTGCCAGTCCTGGGTGGCCAGCTCGCGGATGGTGCCCTCGATGATCCGCAGCAGCGGCTCGAGCTCGGCCGCCGGGCGGGACAGGTTGTCGGTGGACAGCAGCCACAGGGTGACGACCTCGACGCCGCTCTGGCGGCACCACTGCAGGACCTCGAAAATCTTTTCCGCGCCCGCCTGGTGGCCGCTGCTGACGTCGGTCAGGCCCGCGGAGCGGGCCCAGCGGCGGTTACCGTCGCACATCACCCCCACGTGCCGGGGAATCGCCTGCGGCGACAGCGACGCTTCGATTCTGTGCTCGTAGAGCCGGTAGACGAGATCGCGAACTCTCACCCCGCACCCTTCCTCGCTGCCGCCCGGATGACCTGCCGATCGTAACCAGCCGGACCTCGGCTGTGGTCGCCTTCGCGCCAGCTGTCGCCCAGCCTGCGACCCCGGCGCTCACCGGCTCCATAAGCACCGTATCCAAGAATGTCACCAGTTCGGAGGAGGTGAGCTCGGCGCGTACGCCGGTCCCGTCCGCCCCCCACGCCTCGATGATCGCACGGCGGGACAGCCGCCAGTGCCCGGTCCACTGCGCCGAGTCGCGCAGCACGCACCGCAGTTCGCCCGCGCCCGGCAGGTCGGCCGGCTCCCGGGAGCGCAGCGAGAAGTACTCCCGCTCCCGGGGCCGGAACAGCCGGTCGGCCGGCGGTTCTTCCCCGATGGACCGCGGCTCGGGAAACCGGTCGTCGGGATCGGGCCACGCCGCGGCCTGCGCCGGATCCTCGCGGGCCGCGTTCATCCGGGCCGAAAGCTGCGAGAGCCGGAATCCGCACCGCTCGCCCACGGACGCGAACGGCTGGCGTCCGCGCCGCAGGTCGAGCGTGATCTCGTACGGCTGGCCCAGGCGGTCCCGGCAGGCGATCGCGCGCACGGTCAGCACGGATCCGTCTACGCAGCGTAGTTCTACCATAACGGAACGTTAACAGCTTCGGGTCCGAAAGGGACACCCCCGCGCCGCGACGGATTCCCGCCTGCCAGGCCGGCTTGGTGATGTCTTTGCCGAGTCCGGGGCTTACGGCGGAAGCCTCTTTGCTCTTTACGCTCGCGTTGCGCCCCCGGCATCATCGCCAGGAGTAGCCTGCGAACGGTCCTGCCCTGACCTGCCACAACGGTGCCGGCATCGGGCAGCCGCTCGGTACTGTCTATCCTTCTCGCAATACACGGAGTTTGAAAACCTCTTCGAGCAGCGAGGGGACGGCCCATGGTCGACGTGCACGCGGCGCTGGACAGAGTGGGACTGAGGAACGTTCACGTCCGCGAGTATGTGCGGCACTGGGCCGAGCACACCGGTGCCGCGCGGATCGAGGTCGTCAGCGCGTCCGACGACGCGCGGCTCATCGCCGAGGCGCTGGCCGATGGGGAAATTTTTCCTGTTGGCGAGGGCACGTATTACTCGCGCAGCTACGCCAAGGACACCGCGCGCTCGGAGGAGCGCACCGTCGTCGCGACGAGCAATCCCGCCGACAAGGGCGTCTACAACAACTGGCGCCCGTCCGCCGAGATGCGGCCGCTGCTGGAGGAGCGGATGCGCGGCGCATCCGCCGGCAAGACGATGTATGTCGTGCCGTACCTGATGGCGCCGGTCGGCTCGCCGCTCGAGCGGTACGCCGCGGGCGTGGAGTTGACCGACTGCCGGACGGTCGCGCTGCACATGATCCGCATGGCGCGCGTGGGCGTGCACTACATCGACAGCCTCGCCGATTCCAGCAGCTTCGTCCGCGCGGTGCACGTGACCGGAGACCTGGAGAACCTCGGCCAGGGCACGCCCGACGACCAGCGCTACTTCGTCACGATCGCCGACGAGCGGACCATCCTGCACTTCGGCTCGTCCTACGGCGGCAACGCACTGCTCGGCAAGATCGCGCACGGGCTGCGGCAGGCGGCCTACGACGGCTGGGCGTCGGGCGAGTTCCTGGCCGAGCAGTTCATGCTGATCGGCATCACCGACAAGGTGACCGGCAGGCGCTACCACATCTGCGGCGGCTTCCCCAGCGCCTCGGGCAAGACGAATCTCGCGATGATGCTCGCGCCGGACGACATCAGTGACCGCTACCGCGTCGACTTCTACGGCGACGACATCGCCTGGCTGCGCGTCGACCCCGAGGACGGCAAGATCTACGCGATCAACCCCGAATTCGGCGTGTTCGGCGTGGCCAAGGACACCAACGAGAAGACCAACCCGACCGCGCTCGATTCGGTGGCCCCGGGGACCGGCACGCTGTTCACCAACGTCGCCTACAACGAGGGGGCCCAGGAGGTGTGGTGGGAGGGCCGCACGCCCGAGCCGCCCGCCGACGTCACCGGCTGGCGGGACTGGACCGGCCAGCTCATCTCCGAGCGGTCCGCCGAGGAAGCCGGCGACCCGTGGGCCCACCCGAACAGCCGGTTCACCACCACGCTGGCCAACGTGCCGAACATCGCGCCGGACTTCGACGACCCGAAGGGGGTGCCGGTCGACGCGATTATCTTCGGCGGCCGGACCAGTGACCGTGAGCCGCTCATCCGCGCGATCACCGACCTGGCCGAGGGCGTCTACGACGGCCTGACGCTGGGGGCCGAGGCCACGTTCGCCGCCGAGGGTGTCGACGGGACGCTGCGCTACGACCCGATGTCCATGCGCCCGTTCATGTCCTACCCCGAGGGCGCGTACGCCGCGCACTGGCTGAAGGTCATCGGCTCGGCGGCGAGCCAGCCGATCTTCGCGCACGTCAACTGGTTCCAGCGCGACCCCGAGGACGGCCATTACCTGTGGCCCGGCTACCGGGAAAACCTGCGCCCGCTGCTGTGGCTGCTAAGGCTCCAGGCGGCCGAGGTGCGGGGGCGGCCGACGCCGGTCGGCATCGTCCCGGAAAAGGACGAGCTTGACCTGGACGACCTAGCGACCACGCCGCAGGAACTCGAGACGCTCCTGACCATCGACACGCCGCGGTGGAAGCAGGAGATGGAGCACCGCGAGCAGCACCTGGCGCAATTCACCGACCTGCCCGAAGAGATCTGGCAGGCGCACCGCCGCGTCGCCGCGGCCCTTGACGACACCGACTGAGCGCATAACGCCCGGGCGGGCGGCTAGGCCGGGGTCGGCCGGGCCGGGCCCGCGACCGCGTTAATCAGGAAGACTGGGGACCTTCGGAGCGCACCTGCTCGACGTGGCGCAAAGCCTCCCTGAGGTCCGCGAGCCAGGTGTCCTCATGCTCGCCCACGAGCCGCACGCACCAGGCCAGGGCGTCGCTGCGGCTGCGGGCCACGCCCGCGTCGACCAGGGTGTCGAGGACGAGCCGTTCCGGCTGGCGGAGCCTGGTCATCACCGGCACCGAGAATGTGGTGAACATCACCTTCTTCTCGTTGCAGACCACGCCCCAGGAGACCTTCCGGCCGAACCGGTGCTCCGCCTCGCGCGCGATCTCGATCCGCGCCTGGCGGGTCTCCTCCCGGAACCGGCGGCTGCGGCCGTCGGCGGCCGCGCCCCGCTCCGCGTCGGTCGCGTCCTCGCCCGCCTCCGGCACGGCCAGGCTGCCGATGATCGTGATCTCCTCGCGGTCCAGAGTGATCTCCGGCGCGCTGGTGAACCACTCGGACGGCATGCGGCCGCTGAACCAGCCGCGAAGCCTCTCGCTCGCCGAAGCCGGCGATCCCTCGTTCCCTGTATTCATGTAATCGAGATTACAGATTAGCCCTCCGGCACGCAAGACGGGGGTGGCAGCGGTTGGGTTTCATGATCAGGGTGTCTGCCGTGCGATATGCGCATGCAAATAACCCAGATCATGAAACGACCGGGTTTGGGACGGGAGGCCGGGTCAGCCGGCGGGGTTGCCTGCTACGGAGGCGGCCGCTTGCGGGTCGACCTGGACGGCGCCGGCGAACTCGGAGCCGAAGTCGGCCGGGACCACCTCGACGTCCTCGCCCGGCTGCGGCGCCTGGAGCATCTTCCCGTCGCCGAGGAAGATGGCCACGTGCGAGATGTAACCGGGGGCCGTGGGGTCGGTGTGGTAGAAGAGCAGGTCGCCCGGCTGCAACTCGCTGATCGGGACCAGCGGCCCGGTCCGCGCCTGGTCGGCGGCGACCCGGGGCATGACCACACCCGCCTGCGCCATTGACCACTGGACCAGGCCTGAGCAGTCGAACACGCTGGGCCCGTCCCCGCCCCAGACGTAGGGCAGGCCGAGGCGGCTCTCCGCGGCCTTCAGGAAAGCGATGGTCTGCGCGGCGCTCAGGCCCGGGCCGCTGGCGCTGCCCCCGGCCGCCCCCGCCGCCGCGACCGTGCCCGACGTGGCCTTCTGCGCCACCAGCGACGCGACCGCCGCGCCGTGCGGCAGCACCTTCTTGACCCGCTTCATCAGCGTGCTCAGGTCGGCGCCCGGGGCGCTGATCACGATCGCGTTGCCCGCTGGGATGCCGAGCGAGCGCGCGACCGCGTCGGACACCACGGCGTCGACGCCGCCGATGCCGACCGTGCCCAGGCCGGCCAGGGGCAGTTCCTCGATGCGCTGGCCGGTCACCTTGAGGTCACGGCCGAGCGGCACCTTGTCGAGCTTGCCCATGGTGTAGGACATCGCCACGCCGCCCGCGGCCACGTTCTGCCACAGGCCGGCCGACTTCGCCGTCGGCTTGGCCGCGAACGCGCGGAACTGCGCGGGGTCCACCCCGAGCATCGCCGTGAGCTGGCCGTCGACCTGGATCCTGGCCGCATCGATCTGCTGGGCAGCGGTCACGCCCTTCAGCCGCCGCACCGCCGCCGCGGCGGCGGGCGGCAGCGCGGTCGGGGCCACCACGAACAGGTCGGCCTGCAGCAGTTTGCGCAGCGGCGCGAGGCTGGCCGCCGAAGCGGAGTCGCCGAAGTGCGAGACGGTGACCGAGCCAGATCCGGAACCGAAAGTCCCGGGCGAGATCGGGTCCGGCTGGGCCAGCCCGGCCGTGCCCGCGGCGCCGCCGATGCTGGCGGTGCCGACCGTGCCGCCGGTGCTCAGCGCGGCACCGGCGGGGACCGGCCGGGCCGAGGCGCTGCCCGCGGCGGTCAGGGTCAGCAGCGCGAGTCCCGTCCCCAGCGTGACCAGCGTGCGACGTGTTCCGTCGCCCAGAAGCACTGCTCCTCCACGCGCGTCGGCGGCCTTCGGCCTTCAACAGTGTGACGGCTCTACAGCACGATCCGTTCACGGCACGACACTCTGTGCGCCGAAATTCGGCGCGCCATAACTATCGGGCCCGACAACACCATGCCGCAAAAGCCGCTCCTGTGTCCACACCGCCATTCGAGCCGAATGGCGTCCGCGCCAGGGGGGCTGGCGGTTAGGACCAGGCGCCGGGGGTGGCGCCGGGGGTGGGGCCGGCGGGGGCGAGTTCGGCCTCTAGCTGGCGGGGATCGGTGACGGGCAGCCGGCAGGCGAAGTCCCGGCAGACATAGGCGGCCGGGGCGCCGTTCACCGGTTCGCGGCCGGTCAGCAGCGGCACCGTCTGCGCGCCATTCGCCTGGCCGTCACCGAGCGCGATGACCGCGCCCGGCGGCGCGGCGGCGAGCGCCGTCCGGTGCAGCACCGCGGTGCGGTCGTCATCGGCCGCGCCGACCACCGCGATCTCGGCCGGCCCGGACAGCATGGCCTCGGCCACCGCGAGGCCCCAGCCCGCGGCGCGCGGGTAGCGCGCCGCGAACGCGGGCAGCGGTGCGAGCGCCCCGGCGGCCGCCTCCCGGTGCCGGGCCGTCCCGGTCAGCGCGGCGTAGCTCAGCAGCGCGCCCGCGACCGCGAACGTCCCCGACGGGCTGGGCCCGTCGGCGGGGTCGGCCGGCCGGTAGATCAGCGGCTCCCCGTCGTCCGCGGTGTCGTAGAAGCCGCCCCGCGCATCACCGAACCGGTCCAGCGCGGTCTCGAGCAACTGCCCGGCCAGGGTCACCCAGCGCGCCTCGCCTGTCACTCCGGACAGGGCCAGGTAGCCCTCCGCCACGCACGCGTAGTCTTCGAGCACGCCCGCGCTGACCCCGGCCACGCCGTCGCGCGAGGTCCGGGCCAGGCGGCCGGCGTCCAGGTGCGTGGCGGCGAGCAACTCGGCCGCCTGGCGGGCCGCGTCGGTGAAGTCGGGGCGCTCCAGCAGCAGCCCGGTCTCGGCCAGCGCCGCGATGGCCAGGCCGTTCCAGGCGGCCACGACCTTGTCGTCCCGGGCCGGGCGGACCCGCCGCCCGCGTGCGGCCCGGAGCGTCTCGGTGATCCGGGCGAACCACTCGGCGTCCGTCGGGTCGGCGCGCAACTGGAGCACGGACTTCCCGTGCTCGAACGTGCCCTCCTCGGTCACCCCGAACACCTCGGCCGCCTGCTGCCCGTCCGCCGCGCCAAGCGCCTCGCGCAACTCACCCGGCGTCCAGGCGTAGAACTTGCCTTCCTCGCCCTCGCTGTCGGCGTCGAGGGCCGCGGCGAAGCCGCCCTCGGCCGTGCCCAGCTCGGAGATCATCCAGTCGCAGGTGCCGACGGCGACGCGGCGGGCCAGCGCGGAACCGGTCCGGCGCCACCAGTGCGTGTAGACCCGGGCCAGCAGCGCGTTGTCGTACAGCATCTTCTCGAAATGCGGCACCACCCAGTCCGCGTCGACCGAGTACCGCGCGAAACCGCCCGCTAGCTGGTCGTACATGCCGCCGCGGGCCATGGCCTCCAGGGTGCCGGTGGCCATGCGCAGCGCCGCGGCCCCGGACGGTCCCTGGTCCCGCTCGCGGTGCCGGAGCAGGAACTCCAGCACCATCGACGGCGGGAACTTGGGCGCGCCGCCGAACCCGCCCCGCTGCGGGTCGTAGCCCCGCTCCAGCCCGGCGACGGCCGCCGCGCAGGCCTGGGTGAGCCGCTCGGCGTCCGGCGCCTGGCCCGGGCTGTCCCCGGTGGCCGCCATCCGCTCGGCCAGGGTCTGCGCGATCTGCCTGGCCTGCCCGGTGACCTGGCCCTGGTCCTGGCGCCAGGCCTGCGCCACGCCCTGGATCAGCCGCTGGAACGGCTCGCGGGGGAAATAAGTGCCGCAGAAGAACGGCTCCCGGTCCGGGGTCATGAACACGGTCATCGGCCAGCCGCCCTGGCCGGTCATGGCCTGGGTCGCGGTCATGTAGACCGCGTCCACGTCCGGCCGCTCCTCCCGGTCCACCTTGATCGACACCAGGTTCTCGTTCATCAGCGCCGCGGTCGGCTCGTCCTCGAACGACTCGTGCGCCATCACGTGGCACCAGTGGCAGGCCGAGTATCCGACCGACAGCAGCACCGGCACCCCGCGCTCGCGGGCGCTGGCGAACGCCTCGTCGGACCACGGCCACCAGTCCACCGGGTTGTCCGCGTGCTGCAGCAGGTACGGGCTCGTCGCATTTCTCAGCCGGTCAGCCATGTGCTCTATTGTTCCCGCTTGCCCGGCGGGCGTCCGTCACCCCCGCCCTTCGGGCGCCGGGGCACCGGACCTGCGACTCGGCGGAAAAGCTGGCTAAGGCTGCTACCGTGCGTGTGTGACCACTTCCCGGCCCGCCAGCCCGCCGGCCAGCCGCGGCACCCGGGTCCGCGGGACCCGGCAAGCCGAGGCCCTGGCCGCGGTGCTGGATGGCCTGCCCGGATTCTGCAGTGCCCAGCAGATCCACGCCGAATTGCGCGACCAGGGCGAGCATGTCGGGCTCACGACGGTCTACCGGCACCTGCAGGTGCTCAGCGAGGACGGCCGGGTCGACGCGATCCGCGACTCCAGCGGCGAGACGTTGTACCGCAAATGCCGCAGCGACGCCCACCATCACCACCTGACCTGCCGCAACTGCGGCAAAAGCGTCGAAGTCGAGGGGCGCGCGGTCGAGCGCTGGGCCGAGCAGGTGGCTGCCGAGGCCGGCTTCACCGACGTGGGCCACACCGTGGAACTGTTCGGCCTGTGCCCCGACTGCGGTTCGGCCTGAGGCCGTAACCCGCGGCCGGCGCGCCGACAGTTACCAGCGTCCGGCGGCCCGGACGTTACCGGCGGTCCTCGTCCAGCGCCGATTCCCCGACGTTCTCCTCCAGCCACTGGCATAGCGGACGGCTGGCGGACAGGAATCCGGCCACGCGGTCCTTGGCCACGGCCGTCCCGAGCCAGGGCTCGACCGGCCACTGCTGCCACGCGGTCACGCCCTTGTAGCGCAGCAACTCAACCCGCGGGTGGTCGGCGGGGTAGCCCCGGGGCGCGGTCTTGAGCATGTCGTGACCGCGCACGGCGATCCCCTGCCGTTCCATGTCCGAGATGACCCGCTCAAGTTCCTCGCCGGTCTTGTCGCCGGCCACCGCGCGCCGGTAGGCCTCAAGCTGGTCGCGGGCCATTCGCCACATCCCGCTGCCCGCGCCGAGACCCTCGGCGTTGAGCGTGATGTAGCCGTCGCCGATGACCCCGGCGATGTTCGTCTTATACGGCGACTTGTCCTTGCTGAACCGGACGTCGCGGTACGGCCGGAAGATCCTCGGCTCCCCGAACTGCGGCGCTAGCTCCTCCACGAGCGCGGTCATCGGGCCGAGAACCTTCTCGTCGTAGACCACCCTGTGCGCGGTCCAGTAGGTCTTGGAGTTGTCCGCCTCCAGGCCCTCGTAGAAATCCAGCGCCTCGGCGGGCCAGCCCTGAAAGGCCATGATCTGCTCCCTCCCCTCCCGTTGTCCCCCTTCACTCGTCGCTGGCGATTCTGCCATCCTGTGACGACAATCCGGCCGGCCGGCAGACCCGACAGGCAGAGCCGGACAAGGAGACGACGTGCTGCGCTTCCCGCTCATTCACCCCCCGCTGCTCGCCGCGCTCGGCGCCGCCGGGCACGGCGGCCGGGTCCTGCTGGCCGACGCCAACTACTCGCACGGCACCAACGTCAGCCCGGCCGCGACCTTGATCCATCTCAACCTGCGGCCCGGCCTGGTCACGGTGGACCAGGTGCTGGAGCCGGTCCTGGCCGCGGTGCCGGTCGAGTCGGTCGCGGTCATGCGCCCGGACGACGGCGCCGCGCCCGCGGTGTTCGCCCGCTACCGCGAGATGCTCGGGGACGACCTGCCGCTCCAGCCCCTCGGCCGGATGGACTTCTACGCCCGGTGCCGCGAGCCCGGCCTGGCGGTTTGCGTGGCCACCGGCGACGACCGCCTGTACGCCAACGTGCTGCTCACGATCGGTTACATCGCCCCGGCCGGCGGGTGACCGGCCGGGCCGCCAGGCGTCTGGCCTGGACATTCCGCACGGTGGTCGGTTAGACATCTGATGTTCGCCGGACCGCTGTGATCGGAGGCCGTATGTCCACGCCCGACCCGCAGGACCTCACCGGGCTGGCTGCCCTCGTCACCGGCGGCGCCTCCGGCATCGGCCTGGCCACAGCGCGGCTGATGACCTCGCGGGGCGCGCGGGTGGCGATCCTCGACCGTGAGATACCCGACGGCGTCGCCTCGGACGGGGCCCTGGTCGCGGTGCGCGCCGACGTCACCGACGACGTCGCGGTCCGCTCGGCGGCCGGCGCGGCCGTGGACGCCCTCGGCGGCCTGGACATCCTGGTGAACAACGCCGGCATCGGCGCGGCCGGCACGGTCGAGGACAACGACGACGACGAGTGGCGGCGGGTGCTCGACGTGAACGTGCTTGGCATGGTCCGCACCTCGCGGGCCGCCCTGCCGCACCTGCGCGCGGCCGTGGCCCGTCGCGGCCAGGCCGCGATCGTCAACACCTGCTCGATCGCGGGCGTGGCGGGCCTGCCGCAGCGGGCCCTGTACTCGGCCAGCAAGGGCGCCGTCTACGCGCTGACCCTGGCCATGGCGGCCGACCACGTCCGCGAGAACATCCGGGTCACCTGCGTCACGCCGGGAACCGCCGACACCCCGTGGATCGGCCGGCTGCTGGCCGCGGCCCCGGACCCCGAAGCCGAGCGCGCGGCACTGGAGGCGCGCCAGCCCATGGGCCGCCTGGTGTCGGCCGGCGAAGTGGCGGCGGCCATCACCTACCTGGCCAGCCCGCAGGCCAGCGCGCTCACCGGCATCGCCCTCGCCGTCGACGGCGGCATGCAGGGCCTGCGCCTGCGCCCGGCCGGCCGCTAACGGTCACTCGGGCCGGGCCGCACGGGCCGGGCCGCTCAGGCCGGGTCGCTCGGCCTCGTGCGGCTGCCGTTGGCCGCCGATGGGCCCGTCTTGCGGTAGGCGCGGCGAAACTGGTCGTCAGGGACCGGCCACCGCTCTCCGTGGTGCCCTTCCACCACCCAATCGCCGGACTGAGCCCTGGCCTTCCCTTCCATCGTCCGCAGCACCAGGTCCTCGTCGACCTGCCAGGCGCGGTAGATACCGATGCGGCGCCAGCGCCCGTGACCGAGCCGCTCATGGCTGGCGCGAAACACCTTGTCCCTGACCGTGCGCTCGCCGTTGCCGTCCAGGACCCACCAGTCCCCGGCATCGCCGCTGAGCCACTCGCCATACCGCCTGGTCCACCACCGGCGGCCGTTCAGCCGCCTGGCTTTCACGGTGCCGACCCGCTGGAACTCGGCCGCCCCCGGAGGGCCACCTTCCGGCACGATCGGCATGAAGCCGACGTCCTCGAGCCGGGCCAACTGAGCCCGCACCTGTTCGATGGCCGC
>DATAVV010000302.1:0-27750 GCA_036267555.1 Streptosporangiaceae bacterium
AGCGGAAGATGCCTGAGTCCGGGTCGTAGGCGGCTAGCAGCAGATCCGCAGCCAGCCGCGAGCACCAGCCTGGTAGACCGCGGCCGGGCGCACTGACTTGCACACCAGCCCTCACAGCCGTCGGTGACGGCCTGCTCAAATGCTGCCTCCAGGGTGGCTGGGATGGCTCCCGCCACCGGCGGGACCGGCCAGGCGGCTAGGCCGGGGACAGGAATGCCTGCAGCGCGGCGACCAGCATCTCCGAGTCGGCGGCGCCGCACAGTTCCCGCGCGGAGTGCATGGCCAGCGCGGGGTTGCCCACGTCGACGGTGGGCATGGCCAGCCCGGCCGCCACCATCGGCCCGATCGTGGACCCGCTGCGTACCCCGCTCTTGTTGACGAAGTACTGGACGGGCACCCCGGCCTGCTCGGCGGCGAGCAGGAACGTCGCGTGGGTCGAGGAGTCCGTGGCGTAGTGCACGTTCGCGCTGACCTTGACGATCGGGCCGCCGTTCAGGGCGATCTGGTGCTCGGGCTCGTGCCGGTCCGGGTAGTTGGGGTGCGTGGCGTGGCTCATGTCCGCCGAGACGTGGACCGACCTGGCGATCGCGCGCAGGAAGTCGTCGCGCGTCCCGCCCCGGGCCAGCACCGAGCGTTCCAGCTGCCGGCCCAGCCAGGCTCCCCTCGCCCCGGTCGCCGCCTTGCTGCCGATCTCCTCGTGGTCGAACAGGACCAGCCCGCTGACGTGCTGCGCCGCGGGCTCGCCGGCGACGGCGCCCAGCGCGGTGACGCTCGCGTGCGCACAGGCCAGGTCGTCCAGCCGGCCCGAGCTGACGAACTCCTCGTTCACCCCGGCCAGCGTGCCGCCGGCCAGGTCGTAGGTCACCACCTCATGCCCGAGCACGTCGCCCGGCGGCACGTCCAGTTCGGCGGCGAGAAAGCTGCGGAACGCCCCGGCCTCAGGCGAGCCGAGGGACCAGATCGGCACCATGTGCCGCTGTGCGTCCAGTTGCAGGCCGCTGCCGCGCAGGTCCGGGTCGAGGTGGATCGCGAGCTGGGGCACCCGCAGGACCGGCCGGTGTACCCGGATCAGCCGCGTCGCCTGGCCGTCCGGGGCCCGGACCGTTACGCGCCCGGCCAGGCCGAGATCCCGGTCGAGCCAGGAGTTGAGCAGCGCGCCACCGTAGACCTCGACCCCGAGTTGCCGCACGCCGACCCGGCCGGTGTCGGGCCGCGGCTTGACCCGCAGCGTCGGGCTGTCGGTGTGCGCCCCGAGCAGCCGCAGCGGCGCGTGCGGTGCGGCGCCGGGCGGCACCACCCAGGCGAACAGCGACCCCCCGTCCACGGTCACGTAGCGTCCCTCGCCCGACGGCCACTCCCCCGCCAGCGGGACCTGGGCGAACCCAGTCCCCGCCAAGCGCCGCACTGCCTCGGCCGCCGCGTGATACGGGGACGGCGATGCGTCGACGAAACGGATCAGGTCCAGGGCGGTGTCTCGGGCGTTGCTCATCGCCCCATCATTACCAGGGCTCGCTAACCGGGCCAAACACGCGGCCGCTCCCGGCCCGGTGTTAGGTCCCGCGGTTTCGCGGTAGGAGCACAGGACGCCGGCGGCGGGGGCGAGCCGGAGAAACCATGACATTGGGAGGGTTTATGGGTCAGTCCGAATTCGTCACCGAGCTCAACGCCGACCTGAGCACCGAGTTCCAGTCGATCGTCCAGTACGTGCAGCACGCGGCCACGATCAAGGGCGCCGAGTACCGCTCGATCGTCGAGGAACTGGGGAGCCACCTCGCCCAGGAACTGGAGCACGCGAAGATCCTGGCCACCCAGATCGACTTTCTCGGCGGCACCCCGACCGTGGAAGTGCCGCCCGTGCCGGACTGCTCGGACGGGGCGTCCGCCCTCCAGGCTGACCTGGACCTGGAGGAACGGCAGCTGCAGCGTTACCGCGACCGGGTCACCGAAGCGGCCGAGCTGGGCCTGCCCGATGTGGCCGAGGCGCTGCGCCCGCTGCTGGAGCAGACCCAGGACCACGTCATCGAGCTTCGGGACGCCCTCGGCAAGTGACGCGCCGCCGCTCGCCTAGCGCCGGCGCAGGGTAGCCAGCCAGGCCTGCGCGGTGGACCCGTCGAAGAAGGCGCTCAGGTTGATGTCGAAGGTGGCGGCCTCGATGCCGGCGACGTCCCAGCCGTCACTGAACGCGGCCCTGAGCTCGTCCTGGCGCACCCGGCGGGGACCGGTCGTGCCGGGCTGCCGCTCGCTGAAGCAGGTCAGGTAGCAGGTGCCGCCGGGGCGGAGCACCGAGGCCAGGCTGGTGACGTAACGGGCCCGGTCGCCGTCGTCGAAGACGTGGAACACCCCGCTGTCGATGATCGTGTCGAACCCGGTGCCGAACTGGCCCAGGTCCAGCACGTCGCCGACCTCGAAGCGGGCCGTGACACCGCGCCCGGCCGCCTTGCGGCGCGCTTGCTCGATGGCGGTCGGCGCGACGTCCACGCCGAGCGCGTCGGCGCCCCCCGCCGCAGCCAGCAGCGTGTTCTCCCCGGTGCCGCAGCCCGAGTCGAGCAGCCGCCCGCTCAGCAGGCCCTCGGCCGCCAGGCGGGCGAACACCGGCTGCGGCCGGCCGATGTCCCACGGCGCGGGTGTGGGATCCCGGTAGGACGAGTCCCAGGTTGGCGTGGTCATGTTGGCTGCACCTCGCAGATCACGTATGCCTTCACCAGCGCCATGATGCACCCTAGGAACAGTCCGGCGATCATCAGCCGGCGAGATGAGGGTGGGATTTATGCAGCCGATACCCGAGGACTGGGCCAGCGCCGTGGCCGTGGTCGCGCACCCCGACGACCTCGAATACGGCGTGGCCGCCGCGGTGGCCCGCTGGACCGGGCAGGGCAAGAAGGTCGCCTACCTGCTGGCCACGCGGGGCGAGGCCGGCATCGCGGGCATGGACCCGGCCCGGGTCGGACCGCTGCGGGTCGAGGAGGAGCGGCGCAGCGCCGAGGTGGTGGGCGTGAGCCAGGTCGAGTTCCTCGGCCACGCCGACGGGCTGGTGGAGTACGGGGTGCCGCTGCGGCGCGACCTGGCCGCCGCGTTCCGCAGGCTGCAGCCCGAGGTGGTCATCACGATGAGCTTCGACCTGACCTGGGGCGAGGACGGCCCGGTCAACCACTCCGACCACCGCGCGGTCGGGCTCGCGGTGCTCGACGCGTGCCGGGACGCCGACAACGAGTGGGTGTTCCCCGAGTCCGGGCAGGCGTGGCACGGCATCCGTGACGCCTACGTGGCCACGGCCGGCAACCCGACCCACTTCGCCGACGTCACCGGCACCATCGACGCGGGTGTGGCCTCGCTGCGCGAGCACCGTGCCTATATCGAGGGCCTCGGCGGCGACTTCGACGCCGACGAGTTCCTGCGGAACATGGCCGGCTACATCGGCCTAGGCGCCGGCACCGAGTACGCCGTGGGCTTCCGCCGCTATCCGATGGGCTAGGCGGCTACCGCAACTCGGCGAACAGGGCGCGGAGCCGGTCGAAGGCGGGCTTGGGCGTGTAGTCGTCGCGCATGACGCCGAACTGGTGGAACAGGTCGTCGTTGGAGCTGTCGGCGTCGCGCAGCGTGAACAGCTCCCAGTGGGTGACGTTCAGCTCCTCCCGGCGGGCCGCCACCGCGCGCAGCACCGTTTCCAGAACGTCGGCCTGCTGCTCCGGGCTGCGCTCGGGCCCGGTGGGCCAGCCGTTCTCGCAGATCCGGATCGGCGTCTGCGGACCGATCCCGGCCACCGGCAGGGCCTGCTCGCGGAAGCTGCGCAGCAGCCAGTCCACCGCGCCGTCGAGTTGGTCCACGCCGAACCGGGGCCCGAACACGTCGGGGTACATGTCCAGGCCGGCGTAGTCCACCGCGTCCGCGAACCGCGGGCCGCCGAGCGCGGCCACGGCCGGCCAGAACGAGTGCTCGGAGAACTCCGCCTCGGGCACGACCGCGAACCCGATCGCGGCGGTCGCGCCCGCGCGCTGCTTGGCGCCGGCCGCGGCCAGGACCCCGCGCACCATCGCCTCGGTGGCTTTGGGGAACGCGCCATCGGCCGCGTCCGGGATGTGGGTCAGGTTGGCCTCGCCGGTCACCTGGATCGCGGCGAGCCGGCGCCCGTGGTCGGTCACCACGCGGGCGACGAACTCCTCCCACCCGTCGAGGTCGGCGTCGCGGTCGCGGTAGGCCAGCACCATGTCCCCCACCCCGGCCTCGGCGAGTTGCTGCACCTGGCCGAGCACGGTCTCGGTCGACGCCGCCCCGCTCCAGGCCGCGTACATGCGGATCAGCAGCGGCGGCCCGTCGCCCTGCAGGGTCTTCACCGCCTGCTCGATCTGCCCGAAGTCATCGGGCGGGCCCGAGGCCACGCCGTCGGGACTGCCCGCCACGCCGAGCGGGAACACGCCGTACGTCAACGAATCAGACATGGTCCCGAAGGCTACCCCTGCGACCTGGCTTTACCCGGTCCGCCCCGGTGCGAGGGCTCGCAAAGCCGGGAGGCGTAGGGTCGGCAGCATGGTGCTCTCCGGACGCAAGGTGCTGCTCCTGGCCGCTGACGACTTCGAGGACATGGAACTGCTGTACCCGCTCTACCGGCTGCGCGAGGAAGAGGCCGAGGTGACCGTGGCCGGCCTGGACGACCACCCGGTGACGGGCAAGAAGGGGCACGGCCCGGTCGCCGTGGACGCCACCGTCGACGACGTCGCCGCAGCCGACTTCGACGCGCTCGTCATCCCCGGCGGCTACGCACCCGACAAACTGCGCCGCTCGGCCGCCGTGCTCGACCTGGTGCGCGCCTTCGACGGCGCGGGCAAGCCGGTCGCGTTCATCTGCCACGCGGGCTGGGTGCCGATCTCGGCCCGGATCCTCAGGGGCCGCCGGGCCACCAGCGTGGGCGCGATCCGCGACGACATGGTCAACGCCGGGGTCGACTGGGTCGACCAGGCCACCGTGGTCGACGGCAACCTCATCTCGGCCCGCACCCCCGACGACCTGGGCCCCTGGATGAAAGCCCTCCTGACCGCCCTGGAAAAGCCCGTCGGCTAACCCCATCGGCGGACGGTTTTCCTGGGCTACAGCGAGGTGGCCGGATGAGTGACCTGACCGAGGAAGTACGTTGTACCGGACTCCATGTCGATGATGGCGAACACGAACGGGCGGTTGACAATCATCTCCGCGGCTTGCCGCGATATCGGCCTTAAGCCGCTGGCCGCCACGGCGGCAGCCTCGGTTCCCTCTTCATCGACATCGACATAAACCCTGTGTCCCATGAAGTCGACCCGCAGTTCCGCCTGGGAACTAATCGGGCTGAAATCCGCTGTTGCGCCGTACTGGTTGTTCCGACCGTTTGCCAGTCAGAGGCGTTGGTATAGAAAGTGTTGTACCCGCAGTGCCCCGCGGTCAGTATCCAATGGTTGTTTGGATGGGCATTGCCCAGCGTAGTCCATCCGCTGGTGCAGAGAATAGCGCCGACTGATGGCGCGTAGTAAAGACGGTCTCCCGCGAAGAACGGCCGCGTATCAGTGTACCGGTCGAGGGGCTTAAAGTAGCCTGGAAGCGACGCCTTGCTAACGGTAAGCATGCCGCTGCCATAGGCCTTGGTAAGAGCGGCCGCAGAGGCTGCGCTATACCGCTTGAGCGTAACGACTACTAAGAAACTTATTCAAAAGTGAGATTGAAGAAGTATAGGCCAATGGCAGCTCTGAACGATGTGAGGTAGGTCCTTATCGGCCTGCGGTAGTCGGTATGGAGAATGCGCCACGATTTGATGTGAGCGATCGCACGTTCGACTGGGGAGCGCAGGCGGCTTATCTCCGCGTTGAACTCCTTCTGCCATTCAAGTAACTCCTGGCCTTGGGGCTTCTTGGCCGGGGTTATATAGCCAGATCCCTGATACCCTTTATCGCCGATAGCGCTGAATGCCGCGGCGATGACCTCAGCAGCCTCCGTCTCTGTGAGGGCAGTCATGTCGTGATTGTGGCCCGTGACGGGCTCGGATACAAATATGATGTCACCCGCGAGATTAGATATAACCTGACTGTTGAAGCCAGTCGTTTTGTGCTTTCCCGACCACAGGTCCGGTGTTCCGCGCCAGGACCAGCACGGCGCCAGGAAGCCGTCTACCAGCACAGTCTGGCCGCGGACGGCCGCCTTGGCCTCTTCGGCGGCTGGGCGGAACTCTGCGGTTGCCTTCTCGATTAGTGGCGTGATCTGGGTGAGTACCCGGGATATTGTTGGCTGCGAGACATCAAAGATCTCTGCCCAGACTTCCTCGATAATATTCTGGCGCGCATATCCAGATGACACGATTATGGCTTCGCGGAGCGTCAATTCCCGGGGTCGGCCGATGCCGCTGTTCCATGGGGTTCCGAGGAGTAAAGCGACATGTCCTTCGAGTTCGTCGAGTTGCTCAGGGCTGAGCCCTGACATACGATCGAATCGCAACGGCTTCTCCGTCAGTGGAAGGTTTGGCTTAGGCACCTCCTTTCTATTGGCTGGAGAAGTCGTTGCACGCTAGGCGCGCGTTACGAGCATGGCGTTATTTGATAACAATTCCGGGCAGCCTGCAGCAAGATCATCCAAGGACTTCTGAATAAAACTCTAAGCATGCCTTGGGTGCTCCCATCTCCCGGTGGCAGGATTTAGAGCACAGGCAAGTATATGTATAGGAAGAGATATCATGCTTATTCCGCATATTACTCGCAAGTACGAGAAGAAGTGATCATTCACTCGGATTAAGATCGTTTAACCGTGGTCTTGCTCGGGCGTGAACTCGCGAAAAGCCGGCCGCCAGATTGGGCAGGAACGGCGCCAACTTCTTGCCGCTGGCATAAAGAAACCGCCAGGCTCGTTCTGGCCGATGGTGCGACAGTTCGTTACTGAGCCTTTTCATCCCGGTTTTGGGGGTCCGGCTAGGCCGGAACCTTGCGCGGGGCGCCCGGCCCGGGCTCCGCGGCGGAGTCCAGCACCGCCGAAAGGTCCTTCAGCACGCCGCGCAGCCACCGCAAGGTCGGGTCCTCGCTGCGGCCCGGGTGCCAGTGCGCCCCCTCGACCAGTTCGGGCGGCTCCCAGTCCACGGAGACGACCGTGAGGCCGAGCGGGCCGGCGCAGCGCCGGGCCAGCCGCTCGGGGACGAACGCGATCAGCCCCGTGCCCGCCACCGCGAACGGCAGCGGCAGCAGTCCGGGGACGATCACCGCCCGGTCGGGCTGTATGCCCAGGCGCAGCAGGGCCCGCTCGACCGGGGTGGCGATGCCGCGGCCGAAGTTCGTGACTGCGTGCCGCTGGGCGGCCACCTCCTCCAGCGTCAGGACGCCCCGGGCGGCGCACGGGTTGCGCCGGTCGGCGATGCACACGAACCGGTCGCGGAACACGACCTGGCGGCGGCCGGGTATACCCAGGCCCAGGCCGCCGATGAGCAGGTCACGACGCTGCATCAGGGACTCGGCCTCGTCGTTGTCGCGCGGCAGCGGGTCGATCTCGACGCCCATGAACGGGGCCCGGCGGCGCAGCAGTTCCAGCAGCGGGGCCAGCAGCACGGTCATCGCGTAGTCCGACAGCGAGATCGAAAGCTGCCGCGTGCTGGTGGCCGGGTCGAACTCGGGCGGCACCTCCAGCGCCGCCTCGGCCCGCGCGATCGCCTGCTGGACCAGCGGGAGCGTACGCTCGGCCAGCGGTGTCAGCACGTAACCCCGGCCGACCCGCACCAGCAGGTCGTCGTCGAAGTGGCGGCGCAGCCGGGCCAGGGCCGCGCTCATCGCGGGCTGGCTCATGCTGATCCGCTCGCCCGCGTGGGTCAGGTTGCGCTCCTCCAGCAGCGCACCGAGGACCACCAGCAGGTTCAGGTCGGCGCCGCGCAGCCTGGAGGAGTCCGCAGGGCCCGTCGTTGCCATCGTAAACGCGATCATATCGGCAACAGCCCGGCAACACCCTGGTCAACGCCCTGGTCACCTGGTAGCGGCCGATGGGATCATCCAAGGGGAGGGAGGTACAGCGGCATGACCGTCGGCGGGATGGACCTGAATCTCCTCATCGCGCTGCGCGCGATGCTCGAGGAGGTGAACGTCACCCGGGCCGGGGAGCGCATCGGCATGGCGCAGCCCGCGATGAGCACGGCCCTGGCCCGGCTGCGCCGCCACTACCGCGACGACCTGCTGGTGCGGGTCGGCCGGGATTACGAGCTCACCCCGTTTGCCCGGTCCCTGCTGCCGCTGGTCGAGCAGGCCATGCCGCTGGTCGAGCAGGCCCTCGGGCTGCGCGACGGCTTCGACCCGGCCACCAGCACCCGCACGTTCTCGATCCTGCTGTCCGACTACGCGTTCTCGGTCGTGAACCCGCCGCTGCTGGGGCGGATCGCGGAACTGGCGCCCGGGGTCAGGCTCGAGTTCAGCCCCATCCCCTGGGACATGCACGTCTCCGACCGGGGCCTGCTCCGCTGTGACTTCATGATCGGGCCGCTGGGCTGCGGCTTCACCGGCTGCAGCGCGACGATGTTCGGTGACCGTTTCGTCTGCGTGACCGACCCTGGCCACGAGCGGCTCCATGACGGAGCCCTGAGCCTGAAGGACTTCGAGGACCTGCCGCACGCGGTGGCCAACTTCGGGCCCAATCTCACCCCGCTGGACCGGACCCTCAGCGCCAAGGGTGTCCGGCAGAACATCAGGATCAGCACGGTCGGGTGGCTGGCGCTGCCGTTCGTGGTCGCGGGCACGGACCTGGTGGCCGCGCTGCCCGAGCGGCTGGCCCGGGTCGTCGCCGACCTGGCCCACGTGACGCTCGTGGAACCGCCGTTCGGCGAGGTCGAGATCGTTGAGGCGATGTGGTGGCATCCGACCCGGGAATCGGACCCGGGCCACCGCTGGCTGCTCGGCGTGCTGCGCGATCTCGCCGCGACGATCACCTCGGGCGATCTGGGCGATATTGCATTGGATACAGCGGCTGGTCACCGCCGCTGACGGCCGCGTCGGCCACGGCTCTAAGGCTCGGCGGACGAGCCGGCTAGCGCGCCACGCCGTAGCGGAGGTAGACGACTCTCGAGCTGAAGGTGCGGGTCTCGACGAGTTCGAGATCCACCCGGCGCTGCCGGAGGCCAGGCGGGCATTGCCCTGCACCGCCGGAAGCGTGGTGGAGAACACCACCTTTGGGAGCGGCTTCCAGATCGCGGCCCACTCGAGCATTGAGTCGTCGAGCGATGGATCCTGGTCGGCGCCGCCCCCGCCGAGAACGTCATACCGGCCGGTTCCCAGTGCCACTGCCACAGGTCCAGCCGCAGGTCCCGGTGCCATTCCCGGGCCGGCATGGCAGGTATCCGCAGCGGCTATTTCCGCCCCGGGCTGACCTCGCCCTAGCATCCGCCGCATGGGCGCTTTGGCGGGCAAGGTCGTGGTCGTGACCGGCGCGGCCCGCGGCCAGGGCGCCGCCGAGGTCACACTGCTGGCCTCGCAGGGCGCCCGGGTCATCGCCGCCGACGTTCTCGATGACCTCGGGCAGTCCCTGGCCGGCGGCCAGCCGGATGTCATCTACGAGCACCTCGACGTATCCCGCGCGCAGGACTGGGGCCGCCTGGCCGGCGTGGTCGCCGCCCGGCACGGGATCGTGCACGGGCTGGTGAACAACGCCGGGATCGCGGCCAGGGAGCGGCTGCCGCACGTGACGCCGGAGGCGTGGCAGCGCGCCTTCGACGTCAACGTGACCGGCGCGCTGCTCGGCATCCAGGCCCTGGTGCCGCTGATGACCGAGGGTGGCTCGATCGTCAACGTGTGCTCGGTGGCCGCGCTCAGCGGGCATGTCGCCGCCGCGTACACCGCGAGCAAGTGGGCGCTGCGCGGGCTGACCCGCACCGCCTCGCTGGACCTGGCCCGCCTGCGCATCCGGGCCAACGCGGTCATGCCGGGCCTGATCGACACCCCGATGATGGACGCCGCGTCGCCCGCGTTCACCGCCGCCGCGCTGGCCGAGATCCCGGCCGGGCGGATGGGGGCGCCGGACGACGTCGCGCCGCTCGTCGCGTTCCTGCTCTCGGACGCCTCGGCGTACATCAGCGGAGCGGAGATCGCCGTGGACGGGGGCATGACCGCCCACGTGTCGCACAAGGGGATCGCCGACGCGACCCGGACCGCGGGCACGTGACACTGCCGAAGGAACGTGACACGACCGATGGAGAGGAGATGACGTTGAGCGCCGTGGCCGGTTCGCCGCCCGTGATCGACATCCACGCCCACCTCGCGGTCCCCGAGGCCGAGGCACTGGTGGCCGATGCGATCGGCATGGCGGCCGAGGCCCGGGCCGAGCAGGCCACCCATTCGCAATGCTCGCTCGAGGTCAACCGGGCCCAGCTAACCCGGGTGCTGCCGCTCATGCGTGACCTGGACCGGCGGCTGGCCGACATGGACGCGATGGGCGTCGACATCCAGGCGGTCGGGCCGATGCCGATGCACCACTACTGGGCGGACGAGGCCCTGGCCGCCGACTTCACCCGGGCGACCAACGAGGGAATCGCGGCGTTCTGCGCCCGGGCCCCCCAGCGGCTGGCGGGGCTTGGCACCGCGCCGCTGCAGCACCCCGAACTGGCCGCGGGCGAACTGCGTCACGCGACGACCGCGCTGGGCCTGCGCGGGGTCAGCGTGTCCACCACGGTCGCCGGGCGCGAACTCGCCGACCCGGCGCACGAGCCATTCTGGGCCGCCGCCGAGGAGACCGGGGCCCTGGTGCTGATCCACCCGTGGGGCACCACGCTCGGCCCGCGGCTGGCCGCGCACTACCTGGGCAACACCGTCGGCCAGCCGACCGAGACCACGGTCACGCTGTCGCACATGATCTTCTCCGGGCTGCTCGACCGGCATCCGGGCCTGCGGCTGTGCGCCTGCCACGGCGGCGGCTACCTGCCGGTCTACATCGGCCGGTCCGATCACGCCTGGCGGGTCCGGCCGGACGCGCGCGGCTGCGCCCGGCTGCCGAGCGAGTACCTGCGCGACATCTGGTTCGACTCGCTGGTCTTCACCCCGGCCGGCCTGGAGCACCTGGTCGCCGCGGCCGGGGCGGACCGGGTGGTGCTCGGCACCGACTACCCGTTCGACATGGGCGTCAGCGATCCGCTGGCCCGGCTGGACGCCGCGACCGGGCTGACCCAGGCCGAGCGGACCGCCATTCGCAGCCATAACGCGGCGGGCCTGCTTGGTCTGGCCGCCCCCGGGCCGGCCGAAAGGCGGCGGCCGTGACCCCGCTGCGCCCGGTGACCGGGGCCGTGGGCGCGCCGCTGACCCCGATCGCGGCCGGGTAGCAGCAGGTGCCGGGGCTGGTCGTGCTCGGCGCGGGTGACGTCTCGGCGTCGATCCTGCGCCACTTCGTGGCCGAGGGCTGGAACGCGGCCGCGATCGCCGCCGGGGCCGACGAGCGGCGCGACGCCCAGGCCGCGGGCGCGATCGGGCTGGAGGCCGACGCCCGCGAGCCGCAGGCGCTGCGCCGGGCGCTGAGCCAGGCCGACGCGGCCCTGGGCGGCATCGCGCTGATCGTGAACGCGCCCGGCGCCGCGCAGCCCGAGGCCGGCGAGCCGTTCGGCGGCGGGACCGTGGCCGACGCGTCGCTGGAGCAGTACCGCCGGTGGGGCACGGCGCACGGCGAGGCCACGTTCGTGTTCCTCTCCGAGGGGGCCAGGACGCTGCGCGAGGCCGGCGACGGCGGCACGCTGGTGCAGATCACCGGCGAGGCCGCGCGCCGGGTCACCCCCGGCCAGGGGCCGTGGGCCTCGGGCCAGCGGGCCGCGCGGGCCCTGGTCCAGGCGGCCGCGCAAGAACTGCGCGGCGAAGGCATCCGGGCCTGCCTGCTGCTGGTGGACGCGCCGGTCGAGTCCGCTGGCACCCCGGGGCAGCCCCCCGACGCGGGACTGCCGTCGGCCGCGACCGTCCGGCCCGAGGACGTGGCCGCGGCCGTCGCGTTCCTGGCCGCGCAGGACCCGCGGGGCCTGACCTACGAGCTGCAGCTCACCGCGTCCGGGCGGGCCTGGAGCCCGTAGCCGGCGGCGATCAGGCCGGCTGCTGCAGGGCGCAGAGCGTCCGCGACGTGATCGCGGCCGGGTCGGCGCCCGGCGTGCCGGGGTGCGTCTCCCACTCGGCGAGCGTCATCGAGTTCTCCATGACCATCCGCACCCGGGGCATCCGCCGGGCCATGAACCGGGCCAGGGCGGCGTCGACGTCGCCGTCCGCGGTCAGTTCCTCGGCCAGGACCACGGCGTCCTCGGCGCACTGCGCGGCGCCCTGGGCGATCAGCGGCGGGCACGCGTGCGCCGCGTCCCCGATGACGATCACCCGGCCCCGGTACCACGGCTGTTCCAGCAGGATCGACTCGATCCACTGGTAGTTGACGACCGCGTCGTCGGCCAGCCCCTCGCGGATCGTGGCCCAGGTCCCGCCGTAACCCGCCCCGTGCTCGCGCATTGCCGCCCCGGCCGGGCGCTCGCCGATCATGGACCGGTCCAGGTTGCGGCCGAGCACGTAGGCGTAGCACAGCTTGTCCGAGATCGGGCTGTACCCGGCCTTGAACTGCGGGCCGCCGTAGTACAGCTCCGTGCAGTCCATCTCCGGCGGCCGCGGCGCGACCACCCGCCAGATGCCCATGCCCACCGGGGCGGGCTCGGCGCCGATCCCGATCATGCGCCGGGTGCCGGAGTAGATGCCGTCCGCGGCCACGATCAGGTCGTAGCGCCGCAGGGTGCCGTCGGAAAGCGTGGCCCGCGCGCCGCCCGGCTGGTTCTCGATCCTGAGCACCGTGGTGCCGAGCCACACCCGCGCTCCGGTGGCGTACACCGCCCGGCACAGCACGGCCTGCAGCGACGAGCGGAGCGAGCCGAGGGTGGCGGGCAGGCCGGGGCCGCCGGTGCGCGGGGTGGTGAGCTCGACGATCAGCGACCCGTCCGCCCGGCGCAACCGCACCAGGTCGAACGGCACGCCCAGGGCCAGCACGTCGTCCAGCACGCCGATCTGGCCCAGTGCGCGCAGCGCGTTGCCCGCCGCGGTGATGCCGTGCCCGGCGCCGGTCCACGTCCTGGAGATCTCGGCCAGGTCGACGTCCACGCCGCGCCGGGCCAGCCCGATCGTGAGCATGCTGCCGGTGATGCCGCCGCCGACGACCAGGACTCTCAACGAACTCACCCTCGGACTCTCCGCCAACCCGCCTCAGGCCCTCGACCCGCCGCCCCGGGGCCCTGGGAGCGGGTGATGCCGCTGCTGGCGACGCTAGATGAGGTGACGGCAAGTTCTGAAATGCCCAACTGGGATGGCAGCCATTCCCCGCGCTGATCCCGGGCTGATCGCGCCGCGCCGGCCCCGCCGATGCCTGCCATCTGCGCTGGCGATTTCCGTCCCTCGCGGCGACCGCCTACGGTCGCTGGTGACACAGGCCCGCACCCGGAGGCAGGCACATGACATCCACCGCGACGTTTGATCATGTGGGCATCTCCGTGGCCGACCTGGACGCGGCCACGGACTGGTACTGCGCCGCGTTGGGCCTGGACCGGGAGTTCGCGTTCGAGGTCCCGCACGCCGGGCTGCGCGGCGTGATGCTGCTCAGCGACGCGGGCTACCGGGTCGAACTGCTCGAGCGGGCCGGGTCGGCGCCGCCGGGCCCGGCGCCGCGCGGCCCGGACGAGGCCGTCCTGCGGCGCGGGTTCGGGCACATGTGCCTGGACGTGCCCGACGTCGATGCCGCCCACGCCGGGCTGCTGGCGGCGGGCGCGGCCGACCGGATGCCGCCGCGCCCCTCGCCCGAGGCCGGGATCCGGATGGCGTACGTGGCCGACCCGGAAGGCAACCTCATCGAACTGATCGACCGGACGGCCGCCCGTGCCCGCTGAGGCGGCAGGCGCGGGGCGCCTGGCGGGCAAGGTCGCCCTGATCACCGGCACCGGCGGCGGCATGGGCCGGGCGGCGGCGATTCTGTTCGCCGCCGAGGGGGCCCGGGTCGTCGGGTGCGACATCGACGCCGCGGGGTCGGCGCGGACCGTGGAACTGGCCCGCCAGGCCGGGGGGCAGATGACCGCCACGGCCCCGGTCGACCTGGGCGACCCTGACGCCGCCGCCGACTGGGTCAGCCGGGCCGCCGCGGAGCACGGCGGGATCGACGTGCTCTACAACAACGCCTCGGCGATCAGGATGGCGCCGATCGACGAGCTCAGCGTGGCCGACTGGCGGTTCACGCTGCGCAATGAGCTGGACACGGTGTTCCACGTCACCCGCGCGGCGTGGCCGCACCTGATCGCCCGCGGCGGAGGCTCGATCATCAACGTCGGGTCGATCGCCGCCATGCGCGGCGTGGAGTTCGTAGCGCAGAACGCGCACAGCGCGGCCAAGGGCGGCTGCGCCGCGCTGACCCTGCAACTGGTGGCCGAGGGCGGCCGGCACAAGATCCGGGCCAACACGATCAGCCCGGGCATGATCCACACCCCGGCCACCCACCCGGTGATCTCGGACCCGCCCGAGGTGTTCCAGCGCATGGTCCTGGACCGGATCCCGCTGGGCCGGGTCGGCCGCCCCGAGGACGTCGCCCGGGTGGCCCTGTTCCTGGCCTCGGACGAGTCGGAGTGGGTCTCCGGCGCGAACATCGTCGTGGACGGCGGCCTGACCACCCTGGGCTAGCGGCCGGAAATGCGCGACGCCACGCTGTGGAAACGAGTGTTCCGAAAGACATCATGGAAACGAGTGTTCCGAAGCCTGAGGAGGAGCCGTGCCGGTGACGCTCTCGGACTGGGACCTGGCCGGTCCCTTCGCGCTCGGCACCTTCGCCCGCCCCGGGGACGGCGATCCGTTCCCCGGCCTGGTCGCGGGGGGCCGGGTCCGCGACCTGCGCGGTGACGGGCTGCCTGCCGCTTCGGTCCAGGGCCTGCTCGCCCGCTGGGACACGGTGCTGCCCCGGCTGGCCGAACTGGCCGACGCGGGCCCCGGCCCCTGGATGCCCGTGGCGGACGTGCGCCCGCTGCCGCCGGTCCGGCCGGAGAACCTGCTGCAGAGCGGCGCGAACTACCGTAAGCACGTCATCGACATCATCGTGTCCGAGCACGACGGCGCCGACGGCCGGAGCACGCAGGAGGTGCGCGCGGACGCCGAGGCGTTCATGGAGCACCGGGCCACCAGCACCGACCCGTACCTGTTCATCGGACTGCCCAGCGCGATGTGCGGGGCCCGCGACGACATCGTGCTGCCCGCCGAGGGGGCGGAGCACGACTGGGAACTGGAACTGGCCGCGGTGATCGGCCGCCCGGCCCGCCGGGTGCCCCCGGAGCAGGCGCTCAGCCACGTGGCCGCGTACACCATCTGTAACGACCTGACCAGCCGCGACCTGGTATACCGCCCGGACCTGCGGAAGATCGGCACCGACTGGCTGCGCAGCAAGAACGCGCCCACGTTCCTGCCCGCCGGCCCGGTGCTGGTGCCGAGCGTGTTCGTGGACGACCCGATGGACCTGCGGATCACCCTGAGCGTGAACGGCCAGGTGATGCAGGACGAGTCCACGAAGGACATGATTTTCGACGTGGCCCGGCTGGTGTCCTACGCCTCGCAGATCACGGCGCTGCGGCCCGGCGACCTGATCCTGACCGGCTCCCCCGCCGGCAACGGCGCGCACTGGCGCCGGTTCCTGCACGACGGCGACCGGATCGACGCCACCATCACCGGCCTGGGCTGGCACCGTAACCTGTGCGTAGCGGAGCCGTGAGGGGAAGGCGCGATGACAGTCACCGCCAATGACCTTGACGCTGCGATCTCCGCTGTTGGATCCGCGCTGCGCCCTGCCGCCGGCCAGGGCTGGTCGACCCGGGCAGGAACCTTGGAATGGGACTGGCACACCGCGGAGCACATCGGCGATTGCCTGCTGTCCGATGCTGCCCAGCTCACCGTCTAGCCGGCCGCACGGTACGTGCGGTGGTTCCTGGCCTGAGCCAGATCATGGAAACCGGGGGTGCCCTCAAGATCAAATCAGCGGCCGGCCGGAATCCCCGGTAACCGCAACGCAACCCGATCCGTCTAACGTAGAAGGCTCCTTTACCAAGGGAGAGGCCACGTGATGGATGCGCGGCACGCGGCATCGGCTCGTCCCGGCATGGGCGCGGTGCCTTTCGACGGCGGGGTCACGTTCCGGGTCTGGGCCCCTGGCGCCGCCGGCGTCACGGTCACCGGGGACTTCACGGGCTGGTCGGCGGGGCTGCCGTTAGCCGGCGAACCGGGCGGGATGTGGTCGGCGGACATCCCGCTGGCCGCGCCGGGCCAGGCCTACCAGTACCTGATCGCCACGGGCGCGGGCCTACTCACCCGCGTCGACCCTTACGCCCGGCGGGTGGTGAACGAGAAAGGCCTGGCCACCAAGGCGGTGATCTACGACCACCGGGCGTTCGACTGGGGCGAGGCGGCCTTCACCTCTGCCGGCTGGACCGAACTGGTCATCTACGAACTGCACGTCGGCAGCTTCAACGAGCACGGGGGCGAGGCGACCGGGACGCTCGACGACGCGGCCGGGAAACTCCCCTACCTGCGGGACCTCGGCGTCAACGCGGTCGAGTTGCTGCCGCTGGCCTCGTTCGAGGGCGCGCTCTCGTGGGGCTACGACCCGGGCGTGCCGTTCGCGGTCGAGGAGCCCTACGGCGGCCCGGACAGCCTGAAGAGCTTCGTGAAGACCGCGCACGCGCTGGGCATCGCGGTCATCCTCGACGTCGTCTACAACCACTTCGGCCCGGACGACTCCATCCTCTGGCAATTCGACGGCAGCGGGCCGGGCTGGAGCGGCGGGATCTACTTCTACGGCGATGACCGGGCCCAGACACCGTGGGGCTCGCGGCCCGACTACGGCCGGCCCGGCGTGCGCCAGTACCTGGTCGACAACGCGACCTCCTGGCTGCGGGACTACCGGCTCGACGGGCTGCGCCTGGATGCCACCGGCTACATCCGCAACATCTGGGGCGACGGGGAAACGGCCGCGGACATCCCCGACGGCTGGGAACTGCTGCAGCAGATCAACGACGCGATCGACGCCAGCCAGCCGTGGAAGCTCACGATCGCCGAGGACATGCAGCGCGATGACTGGGTCACCCGGCCCACGGCGCAGCAGGGCGCGGGCTTCGACAGCCAATGGGACCCGGACTTCGTGGCGCAGGTGCGCGGCGTGCTCGAAGAGGCGCAGGACGCCGACCGGGACATCGGCGCGATCGGGGCCGTCCTGCAGCGGCGCTACGCCGCGACCGCGTTCGCCCGCGTGGTGTTCACCGAGTCACACGACGCGGACGGCAACGGCCGGACCCGCGTGCCCGCCGAGATCGACCCGGCGCAGCCGGATAGCTGGTGGTCGAAGAAGCGGTCCACGCTGGGCGGGGCCCTGGTGCTGACCGCACCCGGCATCCCCATGCTGTTCCAGGGCCAGGAGTTCCTGGAGCAGAAACCGTTCCTGCTGGACGGCGCCCCGCTGGACTGGGACAACGTCATCACGTTCGCAGGCATCACGGTCTTGTACCGCGACCTCATCCGGCTGCGCCGCGACTGGTTCGCCACGACCGCCGGGCTGCGCGGCGAGGGCTGCAACGTCTTCCACGTCAACGACGGCGCCAAGGTCGTGGCGTTCCACCGCTACGCCAGCGGCGGACCCGGCGACGACGTGGTCGTGGTGCTCAACTTCGCCGACGCGGGCTACGACGGCTACGAGATCGGGCTGCCCCGGCCCGGCACCTGGCGGGTGCGCTTCAACAGCGACTGGCCCGGCTACGATCCCGGCTACGGCGGCTGGCCCAGTAACGACACCACGGCCACGGGCGAGCCGCGTGACGGACTCGGCTACAGCGGCCCGGTCGGCATCGGGCCCTATACGGCGGTGATCCTCTCCCAGGACCCGCCGGGTTAGCCTCTGTCTGGCAACGCGCCCAGGCCTGGAGGAAGATCATGGACTTCGAGATCCCGGCCGACCTGGCCGGCTACCTCGGTGAGCTGGACGAGTTCATCGAGCGGGAGATCCGCCCGCTGGAGCAGCAGGACGACAACATCCGGTTCTTCGACCACCGGCGCGAGGACGCCCGCACGGACTGGGACCGCGGCGGCCTGCCGGCCCGGCCGTGGGAGGCGCTGCTGCGCGAGGCGGTGCGCCGGGCGGACGCCGCCGGGCACTACCGGTACGCGTTCCCGGCCGAGTTCGGCGGCCGGGACGGCACCAACCTGGGCATGGCCGTCATCCGCGAGCATCTGGCCAGCAAGGGCCTGGGCCTGCACTGCGACCTGCAGAATGAGCACATGATCGTGGGCAACAACGTCGGCCTGCTGCTGATGATCCACTACGGTTCGGACGAGCAGCGGGCCGAATGGACCGAGAGCCTGGCCGCGGGACGCCGGGGCTTCGCGTTCGGTATCACCGAGCCCGCGCACGGCTCGGACGCCACGTTCATGGAGACCACGGCCGTCCGGGTGAAGGGGGATGGGGAGGTGGGCGGCAGGGAGGCGGGCGGGGGAGAGTGGCTGATCAACGGGGAGAAGACCTGGAACACCGGGATCCACGCGGCCTCCCACGACCTGGTCTTCGCGCGGACCAGCGGGCAGCCGGGCGACGCGAACGGGATCACCGCGTTCCTGACCCCGGTCGACTCCCCCGGCTTCACGGTCGAGGAGTACCTGTGGACGTTCAACATGCCCACCGACCACGCCCACGTCCGCTTCCGCGACGTCCGGGTGCCGGGCAGCGCGATCTTCGGCGGCGAGGGGCGCGGCCTGCAGGTCGTGCAGCACTTCTTCAACGAGCACCGGATCCGGCAGGCGGCCTCCAGCCTCGGGGCCGCGCAGTTCTGCGTCAACGAGTCGGTGGCCTACGCCAAGGAGCGCGCGCCGTTCGGCAAGCCGCTCGCGGCCAACCAGGCGATCCAGTTCCCGCTCGTCGAGCTGCAGACCCAGTGTGAGATGCTGCGCGCACTGATCCACAAGACGGCCTGGCTGATGGACACCGGCGGCCCGTTCTCCGCCTCGGACAAGGTGTCGATGTGCAACTACTGGGCCAACCGGCTGTGCTGCGAGGCGGCGGACCGGGCCATGCAGGTACACGGGGGGCTCGGCTACTCGCGGCACAAGCCGTTCGAGCACATCTACCGCCACCACCGCCGCTACCGCATCACCGAGGGGACCGAGGAGATCCAGATGCGCCGCGTCGCCGGTTACCTGTTCGGTTACATGCACCAGCGGGCGCCCAAGGGCGTGGAGGAAAACTGATGGACGCGAGGCTGCTGGCCAACGCGCTGCATGACCGTCTCGGCCCGGTCACGATCGAGGGCCTGACCCGGCTGTCGGGCGGGGCGTCCCGCGAGACCTGGGCCTTCAACGCCATCCGCGCGGACGGGTCGCCCACCGAGCTCGTGCTGCGCCGGGACCCGCCGGGCCGGCCCAGCGAGCCGGGCGCCATGGGCCGGGAGGCCCTGGCCATGACCGCCGCCGGGGTGGCCGGGCTGGCCGTGCCCGAGGTGCTGCTGTGGAACGACGACCCGGACGTGTGGGGCTCGGCCGGCCTGGTCATGCGGCGGGTCGATGGCGAGACCATCGCCCGCCGTATCCTGCGCGACGCCACCTACCACCAGGCGCGGGGAGCGCTCGTCGGCCAGCTCGGGCAGTTCGCGGCGGGCCTGCACGCGCTGGAGGTGACCGACGACTTTCCCGCTCCGGCACCGGACCCGCTCGCCGAGCTGCGGGCCCTGCTCGCCACGTTCGGTCAGGCCAGCCCCACCTTCGAGCTGGCCCTGCGGGCCCTCGAGGCGGAGCAGCCGCCGCCCCGCGGACCGGTGCTCGTGCACGGCGACTTTCGCCTGGGCAACCTCATCGTCGGGCCCGAGGGCCTGCGCGCGGTCATCGACTGGGAGCGGGTGCACGTCGGCAACCCGGCCGAGGACCTGGGCTGGCTATGCGTCAAGGCATGGCGCTTCGGGGCGGCCGCCCCGGTAGCCGGTCTCGGCACCCGCGAGGAGCTGCTGGACGCCTACCTGGCCGCGGGCGGCGCCCACCTCAGCCTGGATGAGCTGCGCTGGTGGGAGATGCTCGGCACGCTGCGCTGGGGCGTGATCTGCATGGCGCAGGCCCAGGCTCACCTGTCCGGGGCGCACCGCTCCGTCGAGCTGGCCGCGATCGGGCGCCGCGCGTGCGAGCAGGAGTGGGACCTGCTGCTGCTGCTCGCCCCGGACGACGCCGCGCGGGCCGCCGCCGCGCGGCCCCGCCCGTCCGGCGGCGGCCTCCCCGCCCCCGCGCCGCACGGGCGGCCGACGGCGAGCGAGCTGCTGGACGCGGTGCGCGGGTTCCTCACCGACCAGGTCATGCCCGCCACCAGCGGGCAGCTCGCCTTCCACGCGCGGGTGGCCGCCAACGTCCTGGGCATCGTGGCCCGCGAGCTCGAGCTCGGCCCGGTCCCGCCGCCCGAAGCCGATCTCGCCGGCCTCGCGCGCCACGTCGCCGCGAAGCTGGCCGTGGCCAACCCCCGGTACTTCGGCGACGCGAGCTGACCAGCCGGGCAGACAGAAGCGGCCGTGCCCAGGCCGGCGAACCTGGGCACGGCCGCTGCCCGTGAGGCCCCCACATTGCCGACAGCTCGCGGTGCCGTGCACCTCACGGTCCGGACCGGCGTCAGGAACCTGAGCCGGGTTCGAGGTAGAAGATCACGGCCGAGCCGTTGCTGCGGGCAAACCCGGTGGCCTCTCCGCCCTGCTGGTCGAACTGGCCCGATCGCGCGTCAGCGGTTAAACGGTCATTAATCAGGAGGAGGGTGGTGACAAGCAGATACATCTTCCCTGCGCGACCGCTGGTGGCGCACAATGGTCCGGTGACAGATCCCCAGGTAGCAGCGGTGTGCCCGCAATGCGGCAGCGCCGCCGCCGTGCATTCGATCCAGGAATTGGCCGCCATGGCCAGGGGGAGGCTGGGTCAGCAGCCGGGGAGCCCGGCCGGACCGCAGTCTGGATACGCCGCGCAGCCCCAGGCAGGAGCGCCGCAGCCGGACGGGCCGACGCCCGGATGGGCGGCCGAGCCGGTCGCCGGGCCGCCGCAGCCCGGTGGCGGCGCGGCACCCGGGTGGGCGCGAAATCCGCGATCAGGGCCGCCGCGTCCGGGACTTCCCGGAATCGGTGCCATCCTGTCCGACGCGGCCCGCGACGGCGGCTCGGTCCAGGATGACATCGCCGCCGCGGCCCTGGGCGCGGCCACGGGCTTCCTCGGCCGCAAGATCGGCCGGAAGATGCAGCAGGCGTTCAACGACCGGGTGGTGCCCGCGATGGCCGCCCGCCAGGACGCCATGGCGCGCACCCAGGTCGAGATCGCCGAGCGCCATCCCGACCTGCGCGCCTGCCTCGACGACCACGTGATCTTCCTGGCGGGCGGCAGCCGCGTGCTGCCGCTGCCCAGCCTGGGCCCGACGCTCACGGTCGAGCAGGCCGACGCCCTGGTCAACCAGCTACGGGGCTGAGCTCGCTCCCGCTCGGCCTGCGGCAGGTCCAGGGAACGGAACGGCAGCCGGCAGCGCGCCACCAGTTCACCGCGTTCGTGCGCGACGGGGTCGAAGACGAAGATGTCGGGGTTCATGAACCCGGCGAGCAGGATGCCGCCCGGCCGCAGCACGCGGCAGCACTCCCGCCACACCGGCGCGAGCTCGGGGCAGAACACGTTCGACACCGGGTTGAACACCACGTCGAAGCTCGCGTCGCGCAGCGCGCTCAGGTCACGCATGTCGCCGAGCACGGTGCGGATCTCCAGCCCCTCGCGGGCGGCGACCTCCTCGTCGCGGCCGAGCTGGGCAGGCGAGTTGTCGAACACGGTCACCGCCGCGCCCGCCGCGGCCAGGACCGGGCCCTGCTGGCCGCCGCCGGACGCCAGTCCGAGCACCTGCGCTCCGGCCAGGTCCGCGGGGAACCAGTCGCGCGGCACCGGCCGCGGGCGCGGACAGCAGCGACGGGCGGCTAGAACGTGATCACGTACTGGATGAAGCCCTCGTTCTCGGCCACCTTGTCGTAGAGCCGCCGGGCGGTGGCGTTGTCGTACTTGGTGTGCCAGTACACCCGGGTGCAGCCACGGGCGCGGGCCCAGTCCGCGACCGCGCCGATCAGTGCCCGGCCGACGCCCTGGCCGCGGGCATCGGGCGCGGTGAACAGGTCCTCCAGGTAGCAGACGTCACCCGACGTGGTGCTGGGGTGCACGAGGAAATGCACGATCCCGGCCAGCCGGCCGTCGACCCGGGCGACCAGCGCGTGCATCCGCTCGCCGGCCTGGAACTCGGCCCAGGCCCGGTCGTAGGTATCCTGCGGCAGCGTGGTTTCGTAGAAGTCGTTATAGGCCCGGAACAGGGCTTCCCAGGCCGGGCGGTCCTGCGGGGTGAGCGTGCCGATGCTGATCATGCAGCCAGTATCGGCCCTGTACAGCCGGGTGCGCGCTGGCCGAGGATTCCTAGATGACTGTCGCTGACCCCGCGGACGCCCAGGCCACGACCGTGCTCGTGGTCGGGGGCGGCCCGGCCGGGCTGGCCGCCGCCGCCGAACTCGGCCTGCACGGGGTCGAGTGCGTCGTGATAGAGCCGCGCGCCCAGGTCTCGCACCGCCGGCCGCGGGCCAAGACCACGAGCGTGCGGACGATGGAGCACCTGCGCCGGTGGGGCTTGGCCGCCACGCTGCGCGCGGCCGCGCCGCTGCCCGTCGAGTGGTCCCAGCGGGTCACGTTCTGCCAGACACTGTCCGGGGCGCGTATCACCGACTTCGATGCCGCGTTCGGCCTCACGACCGAGCGCGACGACCGCTTCGCCGAGCCGGGGCAGCAGGTGCCTCAGCCCGTCGTGGAGGAGGTGCTGCGCGCTCACGTCGCGGCCCGGCCCGGCATCGACCTGCGCCTCGGCCACGCCGCGGTCGCGCTGGACAGTCGCGAGGACGCGGCGGTGGTGTCCGTCAGCGACCCGGCCGGGTCGCGCTACCGGATCCGGGCCCGGTACGTGCTCGGCTGCGACGGCGCGGCGGGCGTGGTGCGCGAGCAGATCGGGGCCAGCTACGTCGGCCGGTCGGATCCCCGGCCGAACTTCAACGTGGTGTTCCGGGCCCCGTCGCTGGACACCGGGCTCGGGCCCGCGGTGCAGTACTGGGTGGTGAGCGCGGCCACCCCCGGCCTGATGGGCCGGCTGGACCTGGCCGGCACGTGGTGGGCCATCATGCCCGGCGTCGACGCGGCCTACGGGATGGCCCACGTCTCGGAGTTGATCACGGGCCTGGTCGGCGCGCCGGTCGAGCACGAGATGCTCGCGTCCGATCCGTGGCTGGCCCGGATGCTGGTCGCGGACTCGTTCCGGGACCGGCGCGTGTTCCTGGTCGGCGAGAGCGCGCACGTGAACCCGCCGTACGGCGGTCACGGGTTCAACACCAGCGTCGGCGACGCGGTCAACATCGCCTGGAAGATAGCCGCCGTCGAACAGGGCTGGGCCTCGCCGGACCTGCTCGCGAGCTACGAGCCCGAGCGCCGCGGCGTGGTCGAGCAGACCGTGGCCAGCGCGGAATCCAACATGCGCAGCCTGGCCGGCGACCTGCCGCCGGACCCGGACGTGATCCAGAGGCTGAAGCGGCCCGAGTTCCACAGCCTCGGGCTGGTCCTCGGCTACACCTACGCCGGTTCTCCGGTCATCCAGCCCGGCGGCACGGCCGCACGCGCCGGGGCGGACGGGGCCGACGCGGCGGTCGCGGCCCGGGCCCCGGCGGACGAGGACGTGACCCGGTACTCGCCCAGCGCCGAGCCGGGGGCGCGGCTGCCGCACTGGTGGCTCGACGACGGCTCATCCCTGTACGACCGGCTGGGGACCGGTTTCACGCTGGTCGGACCCGCGGCCGAGCACCCGGCGGGCGTCACGGACCTGCTGCGGCGCGCCCGGCTCCGGGGCATGCCGCTATCGGTTGCCGACCCGCCAGGGTCCTATCCGTTCCGGCGCGATTTCCTGCTGGTGCGGCCCGATCAGCACATCGCCTGGCGCGCCGGCGACCCCGCGGACATCGACCTCGACGTGCCGGCCGGTCACCGGTGAAACGCGAAAATATCGATAAATCGATTTGGCTACTCGCCGGGGTCTCCAGGGCGGCAGGGGTCGGGATCGGGGTCGGGATCGGTGCCGAGCAGGGGCTCGTCGGGCGAGCGGAGATCGGTGGCGGGCAGGCCGGCGGGGTAAAGCTGCCGGACCTTGCGGACGACCGAGATCGCGATCTCCACATGCTCGCGGCGGCTGGCGGTGTAGAAGATCTGGGCGTCCGCGCTCAGCTTGGGCCGCGCGTGCAGGGGCTTGTCGCTGACCGCGAGCAGCGTGGCGGTCGGGATCCGGTACCGGAACCCGTTCGCGGCCACGGTCGCGGACTCCATGTCCACGGCCAGGGCGCGGGACAGCCGCAGCCGGTCGGTGACCGGGGCCAGGTTCAGTTCCCAGTTCCGGTTCGCGGTGGTGAATACGATGCCCATCCGGCTGCGCAGCCCGCGGGCGGTCACCTCGGCCAGCAGCAGCGTGTTCAGCGTGTGGTTAGAGGCGACGGGGACGCTCAGCGGCAGCATGTCGTCCAGCACGTGGTCGTCGCGCACGTACCCGGTGGCCAGCACCAGGTCACCGATCTCCTGGTGGTTGCGCAGGCCCGCGCAGTGCCCGATCATCAGCACCAGGTCGGGGCGCAGCACCGCGAGGTGGTCGGTGATCGTCTTGGCGTTGGACGTGCCCACCCCGATGTTGATCATGGTCACGCCGGCCCGGCCGGGGAGCCTGTGATGCCACGCGGGCATCTGGCGGCCGGCCGCGTCGGGCCCGGCCGCGTCGGGCCACGCCGCGCGGAACTCCTCCAGGTGCCAGGAGTAGTTGGTCAGCAGCACGTAGCGCTGGAACGATTCGGCGGAGGTCCCCGTGTAGTGCTGCAACCGGTCGATCGACAGGGCCATGCGCTCGGGCGGGAACAGGAACAGTTTCTTGCGCCGCAGGTCCCAGCGCGTCTCGTCCACGGTCGCCGCGAACCGCGGGTCGCGCAGGTCGAGCGCCTCGCGCCCCGGGCTGACCGAGATCCGGGCCCCCTTGGCCGCCAGCCGGCCTAGCTCGCGCTCCAGGTACCAGCGGATCGCCTGCGGCGAGGCGAACTCGCCCTCCAGCACCGGGTTATGCGCCGACCAGGGCCTTTCGACGGTGAGCCGCGGGTAGCGGCCCGCCCGGTCGGCCGCCTCCATCGCGTCGCACAACCGCTCGATCTCGTCCGTGCGCTGGCTTTCCTGAACCGCCGCGAAGTCCGCCGAAATGGTCATCCCGCCATCATCGGCGAGCGAGTGCGCCGCGGGCCAGGCGGGTGCCTGGCCCGCGCGCCAGATCGCTAGCTGACGATGCCGTACTGGCGGTTCCAGCGCTGCGCCGAGGTGTACCCGTCGACGAGGCCCCAGATCCACGCGCCGATCAGGAGCGGGATGCCGATCAGGAACAGCGAGAGCAGCCAGCCCACCGCGTACAGGGCGAGAATCAGGATCCCGCGGCCTACGGCCCCGTTCACCATCGAGCCCAGTCCGGGAATGAAGAACGACAGGAGCAGCCCGATCGCGGGGTTCTTGGCCGCGACGACCTGCTGGGCCGGATACCCCGCCTGCGCCGCGCCGTACGGCTGGGCCTGGGCGTACGGCTCACCTTGCGCGTACGGCTGGGCCTGCGGGTAGGGCTGCGGCTGGCCGGACTGCTGCGCCTGCGGATATTGCGTGGCGGGCTCAGCTAAGGGCCGGACCTGCTCCTGGGCCTGGCCGTAGGACGCTGGCCGCGGATCATTGGCCGGCCACTGCTCCGAGTTAGGATTCATCTCGTTTCCCCCCCACGATTGGATGTCGTGTCATAAGGACGCGCAACGCGCCCGGCCGGTTGGCAACTAGCGCCGCGCGAGCAGGGCCGCCGGCCCGTCGCCTACGGCTGAAGCAACTCGATGACGTCCAGCCAGTTCAGGGACGGCCGCCAGTCTCCGTCACCGAGCGCCCCGATCGTCACTTCCCAGATCGCCGGCCAGATGAGCTTCTCGGCCTCCTCGAGTGACGGTGCCTTTTCCCGCCGCACCTCGACCGATGCCGACGAGCCGAGTCGCTCGTCGTGCTCGGCGAAACCCGCCGTCAGCCGGAACACGCGTTGCGCCGGCCCGGCCACGGCCGGGCTCCCGGTAGAACTCTCGGCTGGGCTCTCGGCCGAGGCGGTGCGCTGGCGGTACTCCTGCGGAGTCTCGCGGCGGCTGGTGAACACGTAACCCAACGGCACCGACCGGACCGGTCCGGACTCGCTCATCGTCAACTCCCCCGCATGCGTCGAGCACAGCATGGCACGAACACCGGCGACACCGGCCGGTCAGCGGACACAATGGTACGATCCGCGCGTGGGCGGGGTCGGCCCGGGGAACGCCCCGGATCCGGGATCAATTGTTGTCGCCGAAAGCCGGTGGCAGAGCGGGGTGCTGTTCGGCTTCCTGCTGCTGGCCTTCATCGTGGCGCTGTCCAGAGGCGTGGCCAGCGCGCAGACCGCCTCCGGGCGAGCGGCCGTGGTGATCATCTGCGGCATCCTGATCGTGTTCTTCGTGCGGGGCTGGATTATGATCATCCGGCGCCCCGCGCGCCTGGAGGTCACCGCGGACGCCGTCCGGTTCGTCCAGCGCAACGGCCACGTCTCCGCCCTGTCACGCGCGTCGGGCAACGAGCTTCGGTTCGTCAAGCAGCACCGCGGCGCCCTGAGCCGGGTCTGGACGCTCGGGGTGACGACCGTGGGCACAGATACCGTCATCACCCTCCCGGGCTTCTTCTCGCGCACCGAGATACGACGGGCCTGCCAGGAGCGCGGCTGGCGCTTCGACGAAACCAGCATCCGGCGCGGGTAGCGGCTCCCGGAAAGCGGCCAGAACCCGGTCCCGTTCTAAAACACAGGCGGCCCGGAGTCAGCGCATACCAGCGGGCGTAAGTTTCCTGGACGGCGTCTTCGCGCTTCGGCCAGGGACCCCAGCAGCCGGTAGGCGACGTTGATCAGCTGACGCCGCTCGCTGATGATCGCGGCCAGGCCCGGGTCGGGCTGGCCGGTCCTGGCCCGGATGGGGTGGTCATGGCGCGGCTCTCCTTGGTCGCATCTGCCCTCACCCCTCCGACGAAACACCGCGCCCGGTTGTGAGGCCGGGGTGCCGCCTGACATCCGGGCGGGCTTTGCCGTCGGAAAGGCGGGAAGAGCACATCATCGAGCGGACTCCGCCGGGCCGCCAGAACTGAATCTCCACCCGAAAGGGGTCTGACGATGAAGGCCATCCGCACCCACGAACCAACCGGCATCAGTGGGCTCGTCCTCGAAGAGGCACCCGATCCCAAGCCCATGTTCTGCGAGGTGCTGGTCAAGGTCGCCGCGTGCGGCATCACGCACAACGAGCTGGACTGGCCTATCTGGACCTGCCGGGCCGGTCATCACCGGACCTCGGTCATCCCTGGCCACGAGGTGTCGGGAGTGGTCGCCGCGCTGGGCTTCGGGACAGCCGGGATCGCCGTCGGCGACGAGGTGTTCGGGCTGACCGACCAGCTCCGCGACGGGGCGGCCGCCGAGTACGTCGCCGTCGAAGCCCGCAACGTAGCCCCGAAGCCGCAGACCGTGGACCATGTCCACGCCGCGGCGCTGCCGCGGGCCGGCCTGACGGCGTGGCAGGCCCTGTTTGACCACGGAAAGCTGGCCAAGGGGCAGACGGTGGTCATCCACGGTGCGGGCGGCGCGGTCGGATCG
>DATAVV010000303.1:0-5734 GCA_036267555.1 Streptosporangiaceae bacterium
GGGGGTTGGGCTGCGGGCGGGGGGTGGGCTGCGGGCGGCCGGTGGCGGCTTGGTACTGGACGGCCAGGGCGGCGGTGCGGGCCGGGTACTGGTCGGCCACGTCGCGGGTTTCGGTGCGGTCGGCGGTCACGTGGTAGAGCCGCCAGCGGTCCGGGCCGGCGTCCGGGGCGACGGCCTTCCAGCCCTCGTGGTAGAACGCCCCGGCGTCGGGGGTCTGGTAGCGCTGAGTCAGGCGGGCGGTAGGGGCGTCCGGGGACGCGAAGGTGTAGCGCATGCTCACGCCGGCCGGTGGCGGCGGCGGGCGGCTGTCGCGGGACCCGGGCGGCGGGGTGATGGCCGCGCAGTCGAGGATCGTGGGCACGAGGTCGGCCGCGTGGTGGTACTGGTCGCGGACGCCGTCGGCCGCGCCGCGCATCAGGCGGGGCCAGCTGATGATCAGCGGGCTGGGCGCGGTGCCGCCGACCAGCGATTGCCGGGGCATGCTGTACGGCGTGCCGAACGCGCGGGCCCACCCGGCCAGCAGGTGACCACAGTCGGCCAGGTCGCCGGGGCCGCCGATGGTCCGCGCCGGGCCTGGCCAGTCCGCCGGGCCGACGCTCTCCGACAGCGGCCCGGACGGCGCAGCGGCCTGCGTGGCGTTGGCCGAGCAGGCCACGATGATCGTGTCGTCCAGTTGCCCGGAGTCTTTCAGGTAGTCGAATACCCGGCCGATCTGCTGGTCGGTGAACGAGCACAGGCCCGCGGCCGACTCGGCCAGGCGCCGCCCGAGGCGCTTTTGCTCATCGCTCAGCGTGTGCCAGGGCCGCACCAGGTGGCCGCCCGGGTCCGAGGCCCGCGCGGTGTGGTCGTCGGCCCGGGCCAGCCCGGTGCCCTCGGGCACCACGCCGAGCCGCTTCATGTTGGCCAGCACGATCTCGCGGTAACGGTCATAACCCGTCTCGAACCGCCCCCGGTACGCCTCGGCCCACTCCTGCGGGGCGACGTGCGGGCCGCTGCTCGCGCCGAACGACAGGTAGCACAGCCACGGCTGGCCGGGGACGGCCCGCAGTCCGTCGCGGATGAAGTCCACGGCGGTTTCGGCCAGGTCCCGGCTCAGGTGGTAACCCTCGGCCGGCGCGTACGGCGGGTCAACCGCCTGGTTGTCGTAGATCAGGTCGGGGCACCACTGGTTGGTCCGGCCCAGGAACCCGTAGTAGCGGTCGAAGCCGCAGGCCAGCGGCCAGCTCTCGCGCGAAGAGGCCCCGGGCGCGCCCGGCGGGCTGGGGTGCCACTGGCCCACGCAGTACGTGTGGTAGCCGTTTGCGCTGAGGATCTCCGTGAGCGTGGCCGCCCGGGCCCCGTCGGCCGATCCGGGCCGGCCGGCGTGGTCGCCCGGCCCGCCCAGCAGGGTGTTGAAGACCGCGCGGTGGTCGGCCCGCAATCTGGTCCCTCCCGTCAGACCGGCTCGGACTGGCGTACCGCACGGTCCGGGTGATCCGCCCGGGGCGCCGGCGCGAGCCGGACCGAGAGCACGTAGGCGACCACCACCGCCACGATGGTCAGCGGAGTGACGGCCAGGCTGTCCGACCTCAGCAGCAGCGTGGGCAGCAGGACCGAGGTCAGCGGTAGCTGGAGCATGACCACGCTTATCGCGCCGATGCCCATGGCCACGCCGGGCACCAGTTCCAGGCCGGGCAGGTGGGACAGGGCGATCCCGCCCACCGCCCCCAGGAACATGGCCGGGAAGATCGGGCCGCCCCGGAAGCTGCTCAGCGACGTCGCGTAGGCCAGGCCCTTGCACGCCAGGAGCAGGACCAGCGCGGCCACGGTATAAGAGGCGCCGTGGCTGATCAGCGGGCCCATCGCGGTCTGCCCCGAGAACAGCACATCGGACGAGCCCTTGCCGGTGCCCGCCGCGTACGCGATGGCCAGGCCGGCCACGGCGAGCCCGGCCACGGGCGTGGCCACCAGCATCCGCGGCTCGGCGCGGGAGCGCAGCCACAGCGCGAGCCGCCGGATCCCGGTGCCGAGCAGGGCCGCGGCCACCCCGATGACCAGAGCCCAGCCGAACTCGGCCAGGTTGGGCGCCGCGACGTGCGGCAGGTTGGGGAGGGCCAGCGAGAACGTGCCGAGCCCGGTGCGGTCGCCGAGGCCGATGAAGATCAGCGAGCCCACGCCCGCGGCCACCAGGCCGGGCAGCAGCACCATTTCCAGCGTGGCCCCGGCCAGCCCCGACGCCTCCATCAGCAGGAACGCGCCGATCAGCGGCGAGCCGAGCAGCGTGCTGATCGCGGCGAAGCTGCCCGCCGCCGCGACCACGGCCGATACGCGCTCTGGAACGGGCCGCCGGGCCAGCCGGACCGCGCACAGGCCCAGGCCGCCGCCGATCGCGATCAACGGGGCCTCGGGGCCGAGTACCACACCCAGGCACAACGTGGCGAGCGCGGCGAGGATGACGCCGGGCAGCTCGGATGGCACCGGAGCGCCTTGGCCGGCCGAGAACCCGTCCGCCGGCGAGTGGCCGCCGCGACCGGGCAGGTAGCGGATGGCCAGCGCGACCAGGATCCCGGCCAGGACCAGGGCCGGGACCGGCCACCACAGCGGCTCGGAACCGAACCCGACCTGGTGCGGCAGGGTCGTGAAGACCCACCGCTGTACCTTGCTGACCACGGCGAGGAACAGGTAAGCGAGCGCCGAGACCAGCACGCCGATGACCGCCGCCACCACCAGCAGGCCCAGGTAGCCCCGGGACCGGAGCGGCGCGAGCGGATCGGGCGGGTTGCTCACGGAGGTCGCCGGCGGCCGGGACCGCTCGTGGTCAAAGGTCGCTTTCGGCGCTGATCCGTCCCGAGGACACGGCGGCGAGCAGAGCCTGGTGGTCCCGCTCGTTCTGGTCGGCGTAGGCGGCGGCGAACCGCGCGATGGCCTGCTCGAACCGGTCGGACCCGCCCAGGTAGGAGGCGATAGCGATGCGGTCTCCCGAGCGAGCGTGGGCCCGGGCGAGCGTCGCGGCGCACGCCTCGCCGTACAGCCGCATGCCGCGCGGCACCAGGGCCTCGATGTCCAGGGAGACCTTCCAGTCGCGCAACTGGCGCACGTAGAAGTCGCGGACTTTCTGGTCCAGCCCGGCCTCGTTGCGCTGCCAGCCCAGGAAGATGTCGCTGGACGCCTGCATCAGCCGCTGCCCGGCCACGACCCGCTGGCCCTGGTTGGCGTACTTGCTCGCGCCCACATAGCGGCTGAGCACCGACTCCTGAGCCTCCTTGACCTGCAGGAACAGCGGATCGGCGCCGTCGCGGCCCAGCATCAGGACGATCCAGCAGCGGGTACCGACGCTGCCCACGCCCACGACCTTGTGCGCCATGTCCGCGAACTCGTACTGCTCGAGCAGGTACCGGCGGTCGGTCTCCAGCGTGCGCTGGTACTTCGCCACCAGGTCGGTGAACAGCGACTCGAAGCCCTTGCGGTCCATCTCCTCGGGGATCAACTGGTCGATCGGGACGAGCAGCGGCGGCTCGGAGATGATCTTCGGCCGCCCGTCCACCAGCCGCGTTAGCTTGCTCACTTCCTGCATGCTGTCCCGGGTCCGCGCCTTGGTCAGGCCCTTTTCGAGCCTCTGGCGGCCCCGGGTCTTGAGCTGCGACATGGCCTGTTCCCGCAACTGTTCGACGTCGGGGATCGTGTACCAGACCGCGAGGTTGGTCATCTCGGCGAACAGGCGCATGGCCTGGCGGTACCGGGTGGCCGCGGCCGTCACGATCGCCCTGCGCTTCTTGGCCGGGAACCCGTTGTCGCGCGCGGCGATCTCCAGGCTGGCGGCGAGCCGCTTGACGTCCCACTCCCACGGGCCGGGCAGCGACTCGTCGAAGTCGTTGACATCGAAGACCAGGCGGCGCTCGGCCGACCCGAATATCCCGAAATTGGACAGGTGCGCGTCCCCGCAGGCCTGCACGGCCAGCCCGGACACGGGCGTGCCGGCCAGGTCACTGGCCATCGGCAGCGCCGCCCCGCGGAAGTAGGTGAACGGCGAGACCATCATCCGCCCGTACCTGACCGGGACCAGTTCCGGCACCCGTGACCGCCCCTGCTCCTCGAGCAGCGCGATCGGGTCGGCCCGGTCGGCCGGCGGGTCGAACGTCTCGTGGCTCTCGAGAGGCACCTCAGCCCGGGCCGCCTTGCCCCGCACCGCGCGCTCGGCCGCGGTCAGGTGGGACAGGCTCGTGTCCAGCCGGTACGGTTTCATCGGCCGCTTTACCGGTCCCGGCGCCTTCGTCGCGCTCATCGTCGATCCTCTCTTTTTGGTCCCTCGCTCGCGGCCTTGGCTCGCTTGGAAGTGGTGCGGCGCGGCCCCAGGCCGCGCCGCACCCTTCACGATGCGCCGCGCGGGGCGGGGTGGCGTCACCCAGGCGGGGTGATGCGGGGCCGCCCGGCTGACCGGGCTACGTGAGCAGCTTCGCCTTGGCCGCGGCGAACTCGGCGTCGGTCAGGGCGCCTTCCCGGTGCAGCTTGCTGAGGCGGTTCAGTTCGGCGAGCACGGTCGGCTTCGGGACCGGGCGCGACGCGGGCGGTGGCGGATCGGGCGGCGGGGGAGATTCATCCCCCGGCGGCGTGGAACCCGAGGACGGACCGGGCGGCGCGTGCTGGGCCTGCTGCTCGCGGGTGGCGATGCGCTCGTTCTGCTCGTCGCTGTCCTGAGCGTCGTCCTGGGCCTGCCCGGCCGGGCGGCGCGCGGCCTTCTTGCCCGCGGCATGCGCACCGTTGCCGACCGCGGCCCCGCGTGGCGCCGCTCGTCGCCGCATGAACATGGTTTCCTCCGTAAGGCTGACGGTGCGCTCAACGGTCGCGCCTGCGCGCGGGCCGTGCGTCACCCGCAGCGGGTGGTCACCCGCCCGCGGCGAGCCCGCTGCCGCCGTTGACGATCATGATGATGCCGGCCGCGAAGATCACCACGATGAGCAGCGCGCCGCCGTGCGCCCGCAGCCAGCCGTTGAACGCGCTCAGCCTGCGCTGGGTCAGGCCGGGCGCGGCCAGGTAGAACAGCAGCGGCAGCCAGACCAGCGCCACGTCGAGCGCGATGATGAGGACCACGCCCGCGATGGTGACCCCGATACTGGTCCTGGCCGTGGCGATCACCTGCAACGCGGCGAGGAACGTCACGCCCGGGCCGAACACCAGCAACCCGACCAGGACCGCGCTGCGCGGGGACGGGCTGGCGACCATCCGGGAGACGAGCCCGCGCCGCGGCGGGCGAGGCCGGGCCTGCTGACGCCGCCGGCGGACCAGCAGCAGCGCGCTCACGGCCAGCAGCAGCAGGCCCAGGCCGAGCCGCAGGCCGTAACGCGACGCGTGGTGATCAGGGCGGCTCAGCCCGGTGCCGCGCAGCACGATCAGGCCCACGACCGCGAGCGTGGTGCTCATCAACACCGCGCCCGCGAGGAAGAACACGGTGGTCTCCCCGGGCCGCGCGGACCCGAGGTAGGCGGCCGTGATCAGCAGCACCGCAGGGGAGACCGCGGCGAGCAGGGCCAGCCCGGCCGCCTGTACCAGCATGCGCCCACGGTCCCCGACCGCGGCCGGGGCTGCCTCACCCGGCCGGGGTGAACCGGCCCGGCCCGCGGCTCCCGAGCCCAGGTCAGGGTAGGACACCGTCGCGAAAGACACCGTCACGAAAACTCTGCTGCAAAGGACGCCCAACATGAGCCTGGGCGAGATCGCGCTCCTGGTCCGCCGTGCGGCCGGCTGACCCGCGCCTGCT
>DATAVV010000304.1:0-2347 GCA_036267555.1 Streptosporangiaceae bacterium
GGAAGCCGGCAAACTCGTCAAGCAGGCGGCCGATCAGGCCGCGGCGACGCTCGCGGCGGCCGAGCAGCAGGCCGCCAGGGTGCGGGCCGAGATCCTGAAGCTATCGGCTGACCTCGGCGGGGTGGCCTCGGGCTTCACCGAAAGCCTGCTGAGCCCGGCGCCGCCGGCGGCCAGGCCGAAAGCCGACCCGGCCAAGCCGAAGGCCGATGCGCCGCCCAAGCTCAGGGCCCAGGCCGCGGCGGCAGTGGCGGCCCCGCCCGCCACCGGTTCCGCGGTCCCGGCCACCGCCGACCCGGCCGCCGAGGCGGCGGCCAGGCTGCTCGGGGCACCAGCGGCCACGTCGGCCACACCGCCGGCCGCCAAGCTGGCCACACCGCCGACGGCCAAGCCGGCCGCGAGGCCAGCGGCCCGGGCTGCCAGTGCGGTGGCCCTGAAGCCCGGCGTCAGCCCCCGGCGGATCAAGCCGGAGCCCAAGGACGCCGGCAAGACGAAAAACCGGCAGGTCAGCGCGTCGCGCAAGGTGACGGCCGCGTTCGTGGCCCTGTCCGTGGCCGGTGTCGCGACCGGCGTTACCGAGGTGGTCCTGCACGGGCCGGCCTTCTTTATCTTCCGGGCCAACGGCGCGGGCGCGTCGCTGACCGGCCTCACCGAAGACCAGGGCCCCGGCCAGCCGAACGCGCCGGGAGCGCATCACCAGGCCAAGGTCATTCCGGTAAAAGGCAACGCGAAAGAGATCCCGGCCAAGGGCAAGCACGTCAAGCCGGCCCCGAAGAAGACCGGGAATCCCAACTAAGACGGCGGCAATCCAAGACGGCGGCAGTGAATTACCCGTGGGAGCGGGCGTTATTTCTTCATGCAAGGAGAGAACCGCAGATGGCTAGAACGGAAGTAGCGACCGGCCGTCGACCAGAAGTGCCCGCCAAGGCCCGGACTGTAGACAGCTGGATGGGCGAGGATCTCATATTCTCGGCCCTGGTCATCAAGAAGCAGTCCCTCATACTGTTCCTGCTCCGCCTGCCCGCGTTCATTCCGTGGATCTTCGTCGCCCGGGGCTGGCTCTCGCTGAACGAGAAAGACAGCCTGACCAATACCGAGGCCGACATTCTCGGGACCGGCGGTGAGATCTGCCTGTTCCTGGCGGTGTCGATTACGCCGATTATCACCGTGACCGGAGCACGCTGGATCGCGCCCCTGCGGCGCTGGTACGGCATCATGTTCGCGTTGATCGGGATCTCGGACGCGACCACGGCGGCCATTACGACCGACTTCGCCGGCGGCGTTATCGGCCGGCTGGCCGGCCACACCTTCCTGGTCACCGGGCTCTTTATCGTCCTGCTGGCCCTCCCGGTCCTGGCCACGGCCAACACCCCGTCCCAGCGCCGGCTCGGTAAGCACTGGAAGCGGATCCAGCGCATGACCTACGTGCTCTGGGCCCTGCTCGTCGTTCACCTGCTGCTGCTCGACGGGTTCCTGCCCTTCTCCCCGCCCGAGGGAGATGGCGACCCCGTTTTCCACCAGCGTTTCTACCAGTCCGTCGCGATCAGCCTCCCGCTCATCATCCTGCGGCTTTCCCCGGTCAAGCGCTGGATAGCCGCTAAGCGGACCGACGGCCAGAAATGGAAAGTGTGGCTTCTCGCCTTCGTGATCGGCGTGCCGTATCTCGTCGGGTTCGTTTTCCTCATCAACGAGGAGATCTTCACCGGGATGATGTGCCTGACGATGCACCCGCCGGCGAACTGAGCGGCCCGGGCGGGCCGACGCTCGTCAGCCCGGCAGCGGCGGGAGGCCGAGGCAGCCGCGCAGGGCGTTCTCCAGCGCGTCGACCCGGTCGAAGTTCCCGACGCTGCCGGTGACGAAGCCGACGGTGTACCCGCCGTCGGTGCCGTTGCCCCCGTAGTTCCCGCCCAGGCCGCCCATGCCGTAGGCGTCGTCCTCGACCGCGAAGCCGAGTCCCCAGGCGCTCTGGTGCCCGAACACCCGGTCCGGGCCGGAGCACTGCGGGCTGACCGCCTCGGCCAGCATCCCGGGACTGAGCACCACCCCCGTGGCCAGGGCGTGGTAGAAACCCGCCACCGCCCGGGCGGTGCCGTGCCCGTTGATGGCGGGAATCTCCGCCGCCCGCCAGGCGGCGCGGTTGACGACCGCGCCGTCGAACGCTCCCGGCGGGTTGGCCGTGGCCCGCTCGTACAGGGCCGGACGGCCGGCTAGAGCCGACGCCCGGAAGGCGGCGCCCAGGCCGGTCAGGTCGACCGCGCGGGCCTGCTCGGCCGGGCTCAGCCCGAAGGCGAAATCGAGCCCGGCCGGACCGCAGATCTCCTCGCGCAGGAACCGCCCGGGACTGCGCCCG
>DATAVV010000305.1:0-14545 GCA_036267555.1 Streptosporangiaceae bacterium
ACGGCGCCTGCCTTCTCGGCGCCGGTGATGAACGGCTGGGCCGCCGACATCGCGTCGACGCGGCCCGCCTTCAGGGCGGCGACCATGGCCGCGAACGGGATCGCCACGTACTTGACCGTGACCAGGTTGACGTGGTCCGCCGCCGGATCGGGCTTCCCCGCGGCCAGCCCGGTCCGGCATCAGCCGGACCGGGCCGAGCGCCGCCCGGCAGGTCTCAGCGACCGGGCGCGGGCTTGGTCACGGCTATCATCGTGGCCTGCATCAGGGCCACCTTGACCAGCGGGGCGGCCGGGTTCCCGTCGCTCGCGTCGGCCCAGGCCACAACCTCGGCCGAGCAGACCGTGAGCGTGCGCCCGGAGCGGACGACCTCACCCGTGGCGCGGAACCGGTCGCCTCGGGCCGGGGTGAGCAGGTTGACCTTGAACTCCACCGTGAGCACGTCGCGGTCGGCCGGCATCAGGGACGCCGCCGCGTACCCGCAGGCGGAGTCGGCCATCGCGGTGATCGCCCCGGCGTGCACGTAGCCGTGCTGCTGGCACAGGTCGGCCCGGTACGGCAGGTCGAGCACGACCCGGCCGCCGGACAACTCGGCGATCGAGATGCCCAGCGTGGTCAGCAACGTCTGCCGGCCGAGGCTATCCCTGATCCTCTGGTCGGTCTCGGGGTCAAGCGCGGAGTGGTTGATCACGCCCTCATCCTCTCCTGCGGCCGCGTCCGGGCCGATCGCGGTCCCGGTGACCTGGAACCTGACCGGACGCCTGCCACGAGCGCAGCAGGCCGCGGACGCCGATGCCGGCCGCAGGCTGAGCCGGCCGTAGCCACCAGGCTGACGACGCGACGGCCCCGGATCAGCAGTATCGAGACCATGTCCACCACCGATTACGCGACCGAGCTGTTTCATGATCGTGGAGGATGGCGCGCGCCATACGCGTGCGAACCTCCACGATCATGGAACCGGCCTCGCCTGCCGCTGCTGTTCCTGATCGCGGACACCGGGGGCGGGCACCGCAGCGCGGCGCGCGCGGTCGCGCAGGCTCTCGAGCGCGGGTATCCCGGCCGGTTCGCCCCGGTGCTGTGCGACCCGCTGGGCGGGCCGGGTTCGGCCCGGCTGCTGCGGTGGGTGGCCGGCCTCTACGGGCCGGTGATCCGGCGGGCGCCGTGGCTGTGGGGTGCGGCCTATCACCTGTGCGACTCCCGCCCGGCCGCGGCGCTGCTGGCCCGGACGCTGCTGCGGCTCGCCCACGGGCCGGCCGCGGACGCGGCGCGGGCCCACCGCCCGGCCGGGATCGTGTCGTTCCACCCGCTCACCGGCACGGCGGCGGTCGCGGCCCGGGATCGCGGCGCCGCCGGGGCGCCGGTCGTGACCGTGGTCACCGACCTGGCCCGGATGCACGCGGCGTGGGGCCACGCGCGCGCCGACCTGCTCGTCGCACCGCCGACCGCACTCCGCGACAGCCAGCACGACGGGCAGCACGGCCGACGGCAGGTCCTGGCCGCCACCACCGGGCTGCCGGTCACGCGCGACTACTGGGGCGGCCCGCTGCGCCGCGGGGAGCGGATGGTCCTGCGGCGGGCGCTGGGCCTGAGCGAGGACCGGTTCCTGGTGCTGCTCGCGGGCGGCGGCGAGGGCAGCGGCGGCCTGGGCCGCCGGGCCGCCGCGATCCTGCGCCGGTACCCCGACGTCGAGGTGGTTGCGCTCTGCGGGCGCAACCAGCGCCTCAAGCGCCGGATGGACCGGCTCGCGGCCCGCTCGGGCGGCCGGCTGACCGTGACCGGGTTCACCCGGCACCTGGCCGACTGGCTGCGAAGCTGCGACCTGGTCGTCACCAAGGCCGGGCCGGGCACGATCGCCGAGGCCACCTGCTGCGGCGCTCCGCTGCTGCTGACCTCGCACCTGCCGGGCCAGGAGGCGGGAAATCCCGAGGTGGTGACGCGGGCCGGGGCCGGCCGGCGGGCCCGTGGCGTGCGGCGGATGCTGGCCGAGATCGGTAGCATCCGCGCCGACGCCGCCGCCGCGCAGGACATGCGCCGGGCGTCGGCAGCCCTGGGCCGGCCCGGCGCCGCGGCCGAGATCGCCGATCTGATCGCCAGCCTGGTCCTGACCAGCCCGGCCGCCACCGCATCGCCCGCCCGTCACGGACGTCAGGGCAGCAGCGCGCCGACCATGTCGCCCGCCACCGCCACCGCCGACACACCCGCACCGACACCGCCCGCGCCCAGACTCGGCCCGCGCGTCCTGCGCTCCAGACCATCCGTCCCGAGCCCCAGCCTCAGCACTGGAGCGGGCCGGTGCTGAGCGAACTGCGGCTGCGGCGGGCCGCGGTGCCGCTGACCGACCGGTGGCGCGAGGCGCCGGTGGCGCCCCGCGGCCAGACCCGGCTCGGGATCAGCTTCCGGCCGCTGCAGGCGCAGGCCCTGGGGCTGGATCCGGATGACGCGCTGCGGGCGCTGCTGGCCTACCCGTTCGAGGTCATCCGGGTGGCCGCCTACTGGGACCGGCTCGAACCCGGGCCCGGGCGTTTCGAGCCGGCCGGCCTCGACCGGGTGCTGGACGCGGCCGAGCAGGCCGGCAAGCAGGTCATCGTGTGCGTGGGCCCGGTCAAGGCGTTCGGGTACCCGGAGTACTTCGTTCCCGCGCATCACCTGGACCGGCCGCTGCCCGAGGGCACCCTGGTCACCCCGGGCAGCCACCGGCGGCTGCTGGACGCCGCCACCGCGTACGCCACCCGCGTGGTGCGCCACTGCGCCGGCCGCCGCGCGATCACCGCGTGGCAGGTCGAGCACGAGGCGGTCGACCCGCTGGGCGTGGAACACTCCTGGCGCCTGTCCGAGGCGTTCGTGGCGGCCGAGGTCGAGGCGGTGCGGGCCGCGGACCCGAGCCGGGCGGTGCTGATGAACGGCTTCCTGGCCACGTCCACGCCGGTGGCGCTGCAGCAGCGCTGGCGCACCAGGGACCAGGGTGACTCGCTGGACGTGGCGCGGCGCCTGGCCGACATCGTGGGCATCGACTTCTACCCCCGGCACGCCGTGGCCGCCGCCGGGCCGGTCACGCTCTACCTGGACGGGAGCGCGGCCCGGCGCCAGCGCGACCGGACCCGGCGGCTGCTGGACCAGGCCGCCGCGGCCGGGCGCGGGCTGATGATCGCCGAGGGGCAGGCCGAGCCGTGGGAGGCGGTGACCACGCCGCCCAGCCCGGCCGGGCGGGCGATGTACAGTTGCCGCCCCGAGGACCTGATCGCGAACTACAGCCGGTGGATGGACCACCAGGCCGGCCCCGGTCGCCGCGTTATGGATGACTATCTGTTCTGGGGCGCTGAGTACTGGCTGGCTCGCGAACAGCAGGGTGACCCCAGCTACCTGCGCGCGTTCGCGCGCGTGCTGGCCGAGAGCGCTGACTAGCGGCTCTGCTCGCGGTAGTCGAACAGCAGCGCGCCGGCCGTCAGCAGCGCGGCGAACAGCCCCGCGGTCACCGCCGCGTCCAGCCACGGCGAGCCGGAGACGACCTGGCGGTAGCCGGGCGTGCCCGCGTAGTACGCGGCGCGGGTCAACTCGACCACGTAGCGCATCGGCATCAGGTGCGCGATCACGTTCAGGTAGGGCGCGGTCCCGCGCAGCGGGACCAGCACGCCGCCGAGCACGTACTGCGGGATGATCAGGAACTGGAAGATCTGCATGGCCGAGCGCTGGTTGGGCAGCGCCGCGATCGTGGCCAGCCCGAACGCGCCGCCGAGCAGGCAGCAGGCCAGGCCGGGCGCGAGCAGGGCCGCGAACTGCCCGGCCGACATCCGGACGCCGAACGCCACCGCGAACGCCACGATCGCCGCGCCCTGGCAGGCCGCGACCAGCGTCTCGCCGGCCACCTTCCCCGCCATCAGGGTCAGCCGGGACACCGGGGCCACGAACAGCTCGCGGGAGAAGTCGTTCTCGCGGTCCTCGACGATCGAGATCATCCCGGCCGCCGTGGACTGGAGCAGGCTCGCCGCGAGCACCCCGGTGAACGCGAGCGTCACCGCGTTCAGGCCGGTGACCCGGCCCACCGTGGGCTGCAGGACCGCGCCGAGCCCGCCGATGAGCAGGACGGGGAACGCGAGGTTGACCGCGAGCCGCGGCCGGTCGCGCAGCAGCTTGATCACGTCGCGCTGGGCGACGGCGGCCAGCCCGGACAACTCGTGCCCGAGCCCGGTCGCCGCGCGGGCCGGCGCGGTCACTGGAGCGCCTCGTGGCCGGCCTGGTCCACCAGGTGCAGGTAAGCCTCTTCCAGCGTGGCGCTGTGCTGGCGCGCCTTGACCTCGGCCGGGCGGCCGCGTTCGATGATCCGGCCCCCGGCCAGCACGCACACCGCGTCGGCCTCCTCGGCCTCAGCCAGGTAGTGCGTGGTCAGGAACACGGTGGTCCGCAGCGCGGCCCGGGCCCGCGCCAGGTAGGCCCACAGGCTGCGCCGGCTGCCCGGGTCCAGGCCCGCGGTCGGCTCGTCCAGGAACAGCACGCCGGGCCGGTGCATCAGGGCCCGGACGATTTCCAGCCGCCGCCGCTGACCGCCGGACAGGGTCCCGGCCCGCTGCCCGAGAAAATCAGAGATATCCATAACGCGGCCCACCTCCTGGACCTGACGCCGATAGGCCGGCGGCATCAGGCGGTAGTGCGGCCGCCAGGGGTGGATCCCGTACAGCACGGCGTGCAGCCGGATGTTCTCCTCGGCGGTCAGGTTGAGGTCGAGTGAGGGCTGCTGGAACACGACGCCGATCTCACGGCGGACCGCGGCCTGCTCCGTGGCCAGGTCCCGGCCGGCGATCCGGACCCGGCCCGAGGTGGGGCGCAGCGTGGTGGTGAGGACGGAGACCGTGGTCGTCTTGCCCGCGCCATTGGGCCCGAGCAGGCAGAACAACTGGCCCTCGGGGACCTCGAAGCTGATGCCGTCCACCGCGTTGCGCCCGGCCGCCCGGTACCGCTTGACCAGGTGATCGACCTCGATCGCGATCATCGGACGGCGCCGGGCCCTTCCCGCCCGCCCAGCCGCCGGTAGCGTGCGTCGAGGCCGCCGCGCCCGGCCAGCCAGGCCGCCGGGCGGACCACGGCCGCGACCAGCGCGGCCGGGAGGTACGGCGCCCGTACCTCCCGCCGGAAATCGCGCATGAACAGGGCCAGGTCGAGCAGCCGGGGCAGCTTGCGGGCCGCCGCGTGCTGTTCGGTGGCCAGCGCGGCCGCGGTCTCCAGCAGGGCCTGCATGCTCAGCGCGGGGCTGGTCTGCACGGCGACCCTGACCGGCTCGGCCGAGGCGTTCGCGAAGTGGTGCACGGTGCCGGGCGGGACCCGGACCGTGTCGGCGGGGCCGAGGGTGACCCGCCGGCCCCCGACCAGGAACCGCATCCGCCCGGCCAGCACGGTGAAGGTCTCCTCCTGCTCGGGGTGGGCGTGCCGGCTCGGCACCTTGCCGCCCGGGGCGAGCAGGAGTTCCCACTCCAGCACCCGGCCGCCGGTGTCCTGCGCGGCCGCGCGGATGGTGATCTGCTCGCCGCTCAGCGGGTTGACGATCGTCCGCGGGCTAGCTGACATCGCGCGCCACCGTGGTCCACGCGGCCACCGCCGCGATCACGACGGCCACGGCCGCGAGCAGCCCGGTGGCCGCCGCGAACGGGAGAGCGGTCGCCGTGGTCGCCGCGCCGTGCGCGGGGCCGAACGCCGCCCCGCCCAGGCGCGTCCCGGCCAGCGTCGTGGCCGCGGTGTAAGGCAGGTAGGGCTGGACGCTGTTGAACAACGAGCCGACCAGCGACTCGATCACGATCGTCCACACGAACACGCCGATGACCACCGCGAGCTGGGATCTGATCAGCGACCCGAGTGCCGCTCCGATCGCGGCCAGCAGGGCCGCGGCCACGAGGGTACCGATCCCGTACCTGGCCAGCGTGGCGTCCCCGAGGGCCACGTGGTACCCGTTGGCGGCCACGAAGCCCAGGCCCACGCCCGTCGCGATGACGTACCCGACCAGTCCGAACACCGCGCCCGCGCAGGCGGCGGCGATCGTCTTCGCGATCAGGACCCGGCTCCGGTGCGGGGTCGCGAGGTAGGTGAACGTGGCGGTGGCGTGCCGGAACTCGCCGCTGGAGACCGTGGCTCCGAGGATCGCGGCCAGCAGCAGTGCCCACGTCCCGCCCGCGAGCAGCTGGGTCAGCCCGGACGCGGTGTTCAGCGACGCGACGTCCTTTCCTGCGCCGACCCGGGACGCTTCGAGGATGCAGAACAGGGCCGTCAGCCCGGCGGCGGTGCCCAGCAGGCCGTAGGTCAGCCGGGTGGTGCGGAGCTTCAGCAGCTCCACGCGGATCAGCCGGATCATCGGATGGCCTCCTTGGCGTGCATGGTCAGCTTCAGGTACGCGTCCTCCAGGTTGTCTTCGCCGGCGGTCAGGTCGGCCAGCGAGGACTGGGCGACCAGGCGCCCGTGGTCGAGGATCACGACCGAGTCGACGGTCTGGGCCACCTCGGCCAGGATGTGGCTGGACACCAGGACCGTGGACCCCTCGGCGGCCAGGCCGCGCAGCAGGTCCCGCAGCCAGCGGATGCCGTCGGGGTCCAGCCCGTTCGCCGGCTCGTCCAGGATCAGCAGTTCCGGGTCGGTGAGCAGCGCGCTGGCCAGGCCGAGGCGCTGGCGCATGCCGAGCGAGAAGCCCGAGACCCTGCGGTCGGCGGCGTCGGTGAGATCGACCAGTTCCAGCACGTCGTCGATGCGGGACGGGTCGGCCTGGCCGACCAGGGCCTGGATCCTGAGGTGATTACGGGCGGTCCGGCCCGGATGGAAGCTGGACGCCTCCAGGACCGCGCCGACCTGGTGCAGCGGTTCGGGGAGGTCGTGGTAGGCCTTCCCGTTGATGGTGGCCGTGCCCGCGTCCTGGCGCACCAGGCCGAGCAGCATCCGCAGCGCGGTCGTCTTCCCGGCCCCGTTCGAGCCGAGGAAGCCGACCACCGTGCCCCGCTCGACCCGGAAGCTCAGCCGGTCGACGGCGAGCACCCGGCCGAACCGTTTGGTCAGGCCCTGTACCTCGATGACGGACATGAGACTCTCCTCACGCGGTGTCCGCGTTCTGGGTTCCGGACCGCCCCGCCGGGCGCCCCGCTTCGTGATTCAGCGTGCCGGGCGGGGCGGGCGGTGTCGTCGGCCGTGCGGGCCGGGCCGGGTCGTCTGCTGCGGTAGGCCGCGGCGGGCGTTCTGCGCCATCGGCGGTAGCCGGGCGCGTCCAGATGCCACCAGGGAGCCGATGTCCGCTCGCGCCGCGGCGCGTACCGTCGTATGCAGGATGAGCGAACCCGATCTGCCTGCTAACAGGCCCGCCGACACCGTGATCCGGCCGCGTGCCGACCTCGGAATGCACTCGCGCCTGGGTACCGACACCACCGGCGACACCACCGGCGGCGCGGTCGCCCGGGCAGGGACCGGCGCCGCCTCGGCGCAGGCCGCGCCGCCCCCGGCCGGGGGGACGGGCCGGCGGGCGGCCGGGGGGACGGGCCCGCCGACGGCCGATGACGGACGGGCCGCGGCGGCGTGGCGGTGGATCATCGACGCCTCGATCACGATCGCGGTCATCTTCGTGCAGGTCGGCGGCTCGATCGGGGCCGGCACCGGGTCCGGGTCCTGGCACCACTTGCATCCGGCGCCGGGCGTCCTGGCCCTGGTGATCCTCGGCGTGGGCGGCGCGTCGCTGATCGCCCGGCGCCGCTATCCGATCCCGGTCCTGGCCATCGCGCTGGCCTCGGCGCTGTGGGCGGGGCGGCTGAATGCCAGCGTGATCTGGATCGCGCTGATCGTGGCGTTCTTCACCGCGATCCTGGCCCGCGAGCGCGCGGCCGCGATCGCCTCCCTGGTGATCGGCTACGTGACCTCGGTCTGGCCGCCCTGGCTGGTCGGCACCCACGACCACGCCTCGGTCATGTTCGCACTCGTGCTGGCGGCTGGGCTGATCTTCCTGCTGATCGTCTCCGAGCTGATCCGGATCCGCAGCCAGCGCGGCGCCGCGCTGGCGCGCAGCCGGGAGGAGGAACTGCGCCGCCTGGCCAGCGAGGAACGGATGCGGATGGCCCGCGACCTGCACGACGTGGTCGCGCACAACATCTCGGTCATCAACGTGCAGGCGAACACCGCCCTGCACCTGATGGACCGTCAGCCCGAGCGGGCCCGCACCGCCCTGACCACCATCAACGACGTGAGCAAGCAGGCCCTGGTCGAACTGCGCTCGGTGCTCGGCGTCCTGCGCGACGTGGATGCCCAGGCGCCGCGCGCGCCCGCCCCCGGGCTGGCCCGGCTCGGCGACCTGGTGGAGAACGCGTCCGCGGCCGGCCTGGCCGTCCGCGTGGCCGAAGAGGGCGAGCGCGTTCCGCTGCCGGCCGACATCGACCTCGCCGCCTACCGGATCATCCAGGAGGCCCTCACCAACACCGCGCGCCACTCCGGCGGCGCGAACGCGACCGTGCGCCTGGGCTACGGCGACGGCGCGCTGCGCATCGAGATCACCGACGACGGCAGGCCCCGGCCCGGCCGGGCGCCCCACGCCAACGGCTCGGGCAACGGCATTGCCGGGATGGCCGAGCGGGCCGCGGCCCTGGGCGGCACCCTGCAGGCCGGCCCCGGGCCCGGGGCGGGTAGTGGGGTCGGGGTCCAGGCGCGGCTTCCGCTGCCGCCCGCGGCGCCGGCCGGGGCGGCGCCGACTCGGGCGGCGCCGGACGAGCCATCCGCCAAACTGGCGGACGAGCCGCGAGACGAGCGGCCGGACGCTCCGCAGGCCGAACGATGATCCGGGTCGTGCTGGCTGACGACCAGGAACTGGTCCGGGCCGGCTTCGCCGCACTGCTCGACTCCGAGGACGACATCAAGGTGATCGGGCAGGCCGCCGACGGCGACGAGGCGGTGCGCATCGCCACCCGCGTCACGCCCGACGTGCTGCTGATGGACATCCGCATGCCGCGACTCGACGGCATCGAGGCCACCCGGCGCATCGCCGCGCAGCCGGGCCTCGGCTCGGTCCGTGTCGTGATCCTGACCACCTTCGAGATGGACGAGTACGTGTTCGAGGGCCTGCGCGCGGGCGCGTACGGCTTCCTGGTCAAGGACACCGATGCCGCCGAGTTGATCCGGGCCGTCCGCGTGGTCGCCGCCGGGGACGCGCTGCTGTCCCCGACCGTCACCCGGCGGCTGATCGCCGAGTTCGCCTCGCGTACCCGCGAGGCCCGCAGCCTCGACGGCCTGGACGAACTGACCCCGCGCGAGCGGGAGGTCGTCGCGCTCATCGCCACCGGCCTGTCCAACGACGAGATCAGCCGCAAGATCTACGTGAGCCCGTCCACGGTAAAGACCCACGCCGCCCGGGCCATGACCAAGCTCGGCGCCCGCGACCGCGCCCAGCTAGTCGTCTTCGCCTACCAAACCGGCCTAGTCCGCCCCAACTGGGCCGAGTAGGCACCCCCACCCGCCCCGGGCGGACGCGGCCAGCTGGCCTGAGCCGCCTGTCCGCCCTCACCCGCGCGCTAACCCGCCAGATTCCATGATCCGGGTGGTTCGCGCGCGCATATCGCGCGCCATTAACCCAGATCATGAAAGAGACCCATGGTCCGCCCCTCTTAACGCAAGCCGAACTCCCCAGCTTTCACACCAGCCACGAACGACCGCCATTCCCCCGCAGAAAAGACCAGCTTGAGCCCCTCGGGGTCCTTGGAGTCACGAACGGCCATGCATACAGCCGGGAACTCGGCAACCTCGACACACTGCCCGCCATTGCTGCTGCTGTAGCTGGATTTGCGCCACTCGGCGCAGCTCAGGTCCATGACTGGCCTACTTCCTTCATCAACATCGCAGACGCCGAACGTGACAACGCCTCAGCCTTGAGCGTATCCCAGGCAGCCGTCATTGCCACCATTCCTTCGGCGTCCTCCACGGGCTGGCCGCGCACCGCCCCGTCCTGCCACGCCACGCTGGGCGCATCGGCGAAATCCGCAACCATAAAAGGCCCTCTCAGTCCCTCGTGTGCGCCAACGCTCGCCGGGATCACCTGCACCACGACGTTCGGTCGCCGGGCCGCACAAGTCAGGTGCTTGATCTGTTCGCGCATCACATCCGCGCCGCCCACGGGGCGGTGCAAAACGCCCTCGTCGATGACTACCCACAGGGTGGGCGGTTTGGGCCGGTCCAGAATTGCCTGACGCTCCAGACGGGCGGCCACCAACTCCTCAATCTCCTCGTCGGTGTCCCCAACCCGGGTGCGGAACACAGCGCGAGCGTATCCGTGAGTCTGCAAGAGCCCGGGCACCACTAACGGCTCGTACCAGCGGAGCGTTGTCGCTGCCGCCTCCCAGCGGGTCCAGTCGCGGAACCAGTCCGGGTTGGCCCGGTACTTCAGGTACTCCTTCATCTGCGCGCGAAGTTCGGCGATCGCCCCGCGCGCGTCCAACTCGGGGACTGCTTCTAAGGCTGTGACCAGTTCGGGCGTGGGCACCCGCTGCCCGGTCTCCACCTTGCTGATCACGTCGTGCGAGACGTACGCCCTGGCCGCCAGATCGGTCTGCGACAGCCCGGCCTGACTGCGGTAGAAGCGCAGCATCGCGCCGAAGACCGCTAGCGGCGTCCCGGTCGCATCGGAGTCCTTCGACGACATCAGCAGCTCCTTCGCCCCTGTTCGACAATTCCCCGAAGGCGAATGCGCGTTCCGGCAATCCTTCGCGACCGGGCGCATTCCCGTTCCGAATCTAATCCCGCCGCGTCACGCTGGTGACCGCAATACGCCCATCGCCATTCCGGACTGTCCCAGCGGCCTAACAGAAACAACTGGCCAGAAGGCCAGGGAGGTGCTCGGCGCCATGACAATTGCGTGCCAGGAGATGACAGCCGTGCCCTTTTCCTGGCCACTGCAGACGCATCTCGAACTCGCCGCCTACCCGACGGCTCCGGCCTGTGCGCGCGGGCATGCCCGGTCGGTCGCGCTGGAGTGGGGGCTGGCCGGCCTGGCCGACGCGGCCGAACTCCTGGCATCCGAACTGGTCACCAACGCCTTCCAGGCATCCCGGCGGCTCAGCAGCGGGGAGACCCCCGTCGTGTGGCTGCGACTCGCCAGCGACCGGACCTCACTGGTCGTCCACGTCTGGGACGCCAACCCCGAGATGCCGGCCCGCCAGGAACCCGGTCCCGGCGACGAGAGCGGCCGCGGCCTGATGATCATCGACGCCGTCAGCACCCGCTGGGGCGCCTACCAGACCCACAACGGCAAGATCGTCTGGGCCCAGATCGGGGGGTCGTTCATGAACGGAGGCGGCTAGCCAAGGGCGTCGGAGCGGCCGGCGGCCAGGCGGGGCCACTGGGCGATGGGGCGTCCGTCCGTCCCCTGGGGCACGGGCGGCCAGTCGGGCGCGCCGCCGTTGGTCCGCGTGCCGGTGCACCGCTGCGGCCAGCCGGAGGGCGAGTCCTCCCACTCCTCCTGTCGCCCGTACACGGTGAGGTCCATGAGCGCGTAGCTGTAGTCCAGCGCCTCGGCGCCGCGGCGGGTCGTCCAGTAGGTCTCGAAAACCCGGTCGCCGTCGCGCAGGTAGCACGCGAGGTGGAACAGGCCGACCTGGCGCCCGGTCAGCAATTCGCCAGCGGAGGCCTCCGCTGAGTACCAGGGCATGTCCCAGCCCATGAAGTCGCGGTAGCGGATGCTTGCGTCGTAGGGGCCCTGGCAGAAGACCGCGTAGGTGATGTCGCGGGAATGCAGGTAGGACAGCTCCTTGATGTGGCTCGTGACCCACGTGCAGCCTTCGCACTGCTCGGGTGCCGGGTGCCCGTTCCACCACATGAAGTAATAGGCGATGAGCTGCCGACGCCCCTCGACCGCTTCGAGCAGGGTGACCGGCCCGTTGGGCCCGGTTACCTCGAGGCTGGCGTCCACCTCGACCATGGGCAGGCGGCGCCGGGCCGCGGCGATCGCGTCGCCCTCCCGGGTGTGTGCCTTCTCCCGGACCCGCAGCTTGTCCAGTTCGGCCTGGAAGGTGGCCCGGTCGACGGCGGCGGGCAGGCTCGGCGCGCCATTGGCTTCGGCGTTGCCTGGTTCGTTCGTCATGACGATCCCCTCTGCTTGTTTTCTTCGTGCGCGGCTTCGGCGAGGCGTTTGATCGCGCCGAGCCGGCGGTCCCACTGGGCGGCAAGGTCGGCCATGGCCCGGGCGGCCTGGTCGAGGCGGTCGGCCTCGACCTGGTAGAGAACTTCCCGGCCTTGTTTGCGGTGGCTGATCAGGCCGACCCGTTCGAGCACGACCAGGTGCTTGGAGACGGCCTGGCGGGTAAACGGCACTCGTCCGGCCAGCCAGCTGGCGCTTACCTCGCTGTTGCTGACGAGGAGGTCGAGCACCTGGCGGCGAGACGGGTCGCCGATGGCCGACCACAGCTCGTCATCGCCCTGCGTTGTCATCCCGGCTGACGCTTCGCTAGCACGCCGGCCAGGCGGTCCAGGTACTCGGCCCAGCCGCCCTGGTGCTCGTCGGCATAGCGCTGCTTCTCTGCGTCGGGCCAGTCGCGCAGTTCGTGGCCGCTTTCGGTCACGCGAAGCCGGGTCCGCTCGCCGCCCTCGGGCGTCAGCGTGAACTCGACGAGCATCGAGTTGCCGGCGATGGGCTCCTCCCCGCGGGGATGGTTCCACCGGAACGAGAAGCGAGTCGGCGGATCGACCGTCTCCACGACAACCGGGCCGCCCTGGTCCCCGAACCCCATATAGCCATGGGCGCCGGGTTCCACGACCAGTTCCACCCGGTCGGCGAACCACTGGGTCATCTGGTCAGGCTCGGTGATGGTGCGCCACACCACCTCGGCCGGCGCCTCGATCAGAACGTCCCGGTCGATCGTGAGGCCTGGCATCTGTATCTCCTTCCGCTCTGGATCTGCAACCCGCTCTGGATCTGCAACCGACAGTAGCGCGTCAGCAGCCGACATGCAACCGACAGTTGCACTTCCTCGATAACGCGCTGCCTTCGGTTGCACATTGAGAAGGAGGGAACCATGAAGAACGCCCTACGGACCGCGGGGGCCGATGCGCCGCTCGCTAGTGCACGGGCCGCCGACCTGGCGCCCCGGCTCGTGGCCAGCCGACCGTCCCAGAGGCTCACGGCCAGCCAGCCGGCCCGGAAACTCGCGACCAACCCGCCACCCCGGGTGGCGAGTCAGCGGCGGAAAGCGTTCGCGCGTGGATTTCACGATCGTGAACGTCGCCCTGCCCACCATCGGGGGAGCGGGCCACGCGGGCGCGGGGGGCGCGGGCCGGATCGGGCGGGCGGGACCGTGCGCGGACGGCGGCCTTCTGGGAGAATCTTGGGTTATCGGCGCTGAGTCGGCGCGAAGGAGTCGCCCAGTCATGCACAGTCGCGAAAAGGAGAACGAGACCGCCGTCGTGCGCCTGCCCGCGGAGATCGACATGAGCAACACCGGCCAGGTCGGCGAGGAGTTGCGCACGGCCGTGGCGCCCGGGGTCACCGTGGTCGTCGCCGACCTGACCGCGACGACGTTCTGCGACTCGGCGGGGGTCCGCCAGCTCGTGCTGGCCCACGACAAGGCGGCCGCCAGCGGCGCCCAGTTGCGGCTGGCGGTGACGCAGGGCGCGGCCGTGGACCGCATCCTGAAGCTCATCGGTCTGGAGCAGCTCATGCCGGTGTACCCGACCGTGGAGGCCGCGCTCACGGCCCCGCGCGAGGTGTAGCGGGCGAGAGCGGCCGGGAGCGGGCGGGCCTGCGCGTTCGCGCTGCGGCAGAGTGCGCGTTCGTGCCAGCGGCGCGGAGCCCGCCCGCCGCGCTTGGATGGTAATGTCCGGGCACCGACGCGACTGGCCTGCATGTGAATGCCGATCCGCGGGTAGCACCCATCAGCCGCAAGCCGCGGGGGGAGACAGGCATCAGGACCTGCCGTGGCCCGGCTAACGACATCCGTCGGCGACGTTGCCATGATCGCCGCTCGTTCTGCTGTGACAATGCACTCAATGGACAGGGCTGAAGTGGTGTTCGAGGATTCTCCCGGTACTGCGACCGCAGGCTCGCAGGCCCCTCCCCTGATCGACGTCCTCCTGGTCGAGGACGACGACGGGGATGCGCTGATCGTGCAGGAACTGCTGCTGGAAGCGGCGGTGCGAGTCGAGCGGGCCAGGTCGCTGGCCGAGACGCGGCCACGGCTGGCGGCCGCCTCGTGCGTGCTGCTCGACCTCGGCCTGCCGGACTCCCGCGGGCTTGACGGCGTCCGGTGGCTGCAGGAGCAGGCGCCCGGCGTCGCCGTGGTCGTGCTCACGGGCGTGGCCGACGAGCGCCTCGGCGCGGCGGCGGTGCGCGCGGGCGCGCAGGATTACCTGGTCAAGGGCAATGTCGACGGGACGCTGCTGCACCGGGTGATCCGCTACGCCGTCGAGCGCCGGCAGGCGGAGAAGATGCAGATCGAGCTGTCCCTGGCGCAGGCGGTCGCGCGGGAGAACGCCCGGGTGGCCCGGGGACTGCTGCCCTCGCCGCTGATCGCCGACCCGCGGCTGACCGTGGCCACCCGGTACCTGCCGGGCGGTGGCCAGA
>DATAVV010000306.1:0-17846 GCA_036267555.1 Streptosporangiaceae bacterium
GACTACTCGTTCCTCCCGGAGGGGACCACGACCAAGGAACAGGCCATGGAGCGCGCCAAGGACACCGGCGTGGTGTGCACCGACGAGATCTTCCTGCACCCGGACCCGTATCCGAGTCGCGAGGCGTGGTGCCAGGCCAGGGTCGAGGCGACGCAGCGCCGCCTGGACGAACTGGACCCGGCTATTCCCAGCGTCCTGGTCAACCACTTCCCGCTGGTGCGCGAGCCGACGCTGGTCCTGCGCTACCCGGTGTTCGCGCAGTGGTGCGGGACCACGCGCACGGCCGACTGGCACCGGCGTTACAACGTCGCCGCCGTGGTGTACGGGCACCTGCACATCCCGCGCACCACGTGGTACGACGGCGTGCGGTTCGAGGAGGTCTCGCTCGGCTACCCGCGCGAGTGGCAGCGCCGCGGCCAGCCGCCGGTCCTGCCCCGCCAGATCGTGCCGGAGACCGCGAGGTGATCGAGCAGATCCTGCCGCCCGAGGCCGCCGCGGCCGAGGCGTTCGAGGACGCGCCGGGCACCGTGCTGTTCCCCGAGGAGGAGGCCGCGGTCGCGCGGGCGGTGCCCAAGCGGCGCAACGAGTTCACCACCGCCCGGTCCTGCGCCCGGGCCGCCCTGGCCACGCTGGGCCTGCCGCCGGTGCCGATCGTGCCCGGCCTGCGCGGCGCCCCCCAGTGGCCGGCCGGGGTCACGGGCAGCATCACGCACTGCGCGGGCTACCGCGCGGCGGCCGTCGCCCGGGTCCGTGACATCGCCTCGCTCGGCGTGGACGCCGAGCCGAACGACGTGCTGCCCGACGGCGTGCTGGAGCGGATCGCCCTGCCTGGCGAGCAGGCCGCGCTGCCCGGTCTGGCCGCCGTGCACCCCGGCGTGGCCTGGGACCGGCTGCTGTTCTGCGCCAAAGAGGCGGTGTACAAGGCATGGTTCCCGCTCACCCGGCGCTGGCTCGGCTTCGAGGAGGCCGAGATCACGTTCGGGTCGCGGGACGGCACGTTCACCGCCCGGCTGGTCGAGCCCGACGTGGCGCTCGACGGCCGCCCGCTGGAAACCTTCGCCGGCCGCTGGCTGGCCCGCGACGGCCTGGTCCTGGCGGCGATCACGGTCCCGGCTTGATCTGGGTCCTGGCGTGATCTGGGTCCCGGCCTGGGCTAGGGCCGTTGCCGCATGCGGCGGATCAGGATCACCGGTATCACGACCACCAGCCACCACGGGATCCACCAGATCCCGAACACCACGCCCGCGACCACGTACGCGGCGATGATGGCGGCGATCGCCGCCGCCCCGGCGACCGCGGCCCGGGCGTCGGCCGATTCCAGCGGCGACCGCGGCCGCGGCTGCAACTGCCCGCCGCGCGCCATGGACTCGTGGGGCAGCCGGTGCAGGTCGATGTGCGGCAGGTCGGCCGTGAGCGCATCGAGATCGCCGAGGGTCCTGGCCGTCAGCGCCTTGTCGATGCGCTCCTGCACCTCATCAGCGTCCAGCCTGCCCGCGGCGTGATGTTCGCGCAGCAGCGTCGCCACGCGATCGCGGTCCGCGTCCGAGGCGCGGATCCGGGGGTCGCCAGGCACCGGGCTCCTTCCTCAGGCCCACCGGCCAGGCCCGTACTTCCCAGTATCGCCTTCGCTGCCAGTCTCCTCCCGGCAGGGGCACACATATAGTGGCCGCCTATGGCGTCCCCTGACTCGGCCGGCTTCCTTGGTTCCCGGGGCCCGCGGGAGCAGGGCGTCCTGCGGCTGCGCGACCGGAGTTTCGCGCCGCACGAGTTGCTGATCATGGGGATCGTGAACCGGACTCCGGACTCCTTCTACCGGCCCGCGGTGACCTGGGACGAGAGCGAGGCCATGGACCGGGTCCACCACGTCGTCGCGGAGGGCGCCGACATCGTCGACATCGGCGGGGTGCCCGCCGGGCCCGGCCCTGAGGTGGACCCGGCCGAGGAGATCCGGCGCACGGCCAGCTTCATCGCCGCCGTGCGCGGCGCCTACCCCGACCTGGTGATCAGCGTGGACACCTACCGGCACGAGGTCGGCCGCGAAGCCTGCGCCGCCGGAGCCGACCTGATCAACGACGCCTGGGGCGGCTGGGATCCCCTCCTGGCCGAGGTGGCCGCGGAGTTCGGCGCGGGGCTGGTCTGCGCCCACGTCGGGCCGCAGCAGCCCAGGACCCGGCCGCTGCGGGTCAGTTACGCCGACGTCATGGCGGACGTGCTGGACCAGACGCTCGCGCTGGCCGCGCGCGCGGTCAAGCTGGGCGTGGACCCGTCCCGGGTCGTCATCGACGCCGCGCACGACTTCGGCAAGAACACCTGGCACTCGCTGGAGGTCACCCGGCGGCTGGCGGAGATGACCGCGACCGGCTGGCCGGTGCTGGTCTCGGTGTCCAACAAGGACTTCATCGGCGAGACGCTGGACCTGCCATCCGAGGAACGGGTGACCGGGACGCTGGCCACCACGTCGATCTGCGCCTGGCTCGGGGCCCGGATCTTCCGCGCGCACCAGGTGCGCCAGACCCGCCAGGTGCTGGACATGGTGTCGGCCATCCGCGGCGACATCCCGCCGGCTCGCGCGGTCCGGGGCCTGGCCTGAGGCGCCGCGCGGTCCGGCGCTGGCCTAGCCCCCGCGCGGCCGGGCTTGCGGCATGATCTGGGTGCATAACCCGCAGCATGTGCGGGAGATGGACCAGGCATGGCCTCGTGCTACACGATGCGGGCATGAGCACAAGCGGACCCCTTCGACACGGGACGGTGCGAAGGGGGTCCGGACTACGCGAGGGAACTAGTGGACTGGTCCGAGCCCTAGCTCGGATCGAACTCGCCGGCCTTGGCGCCAGCGATGAACGCGCGCCACTCGTCAGGAGTGAAGCCGAGCGACGGACCCCCGCGGTCCTTGGTGTCGCGGACGGCCACGCTGTCCGCGCTTGCGCGGACTTCGACGCAGCTACCCTGCCCGTTGCTGAATGTGCTCTTGTACCACTCGGATGACAGCATTTCTATCCGATCTCCTTTGTTGTCTGGCTGAGCAGATCTCTCGATGCTTGCTCGCTGAGCGAGACTGACCATATTCCGGCGAATGCTTCGTCGTAACGCTCAATCTCTTTCGGCTTGTCCAGATAGAGCGCGCCGGTAAACCCATCGGCATAGACCGTAGGCGGTTCGCTTGGCTTGCCGTCTCCGTTAAGGGGGAACCGCAGGATTTCGAACGGTCCTGACATGACACCGGGATGCAGTCCGGCGCTGAACGGCAGGACGCGAAGCGCCACATTCGGCAACTCGCTGGCATCTAGTAGACGCCTGAACTGGCCAGACATGACCCCGGCGCCGCCCACCGGGCGCCGTACGATGGCTTCGTTCAGCGCTATCCGCAGTTCGGGGGCGTTGGTCACTCGTGTGACTAGCGACTGTCGTTCGATCCGGACATGTACACGTCGGCTTATCTCTTCATCGTCAACCCCAGGATTGTCCGCTGCAATGACCGCGCGAGCGTAGCTCTCTGTTTGCAGTAGTCCTGGGACAAGTTCTGATTCGTACCAGGAGATACTTTCCGCTGCCTCTTCGAGGCCGATATAAACGTCAAATCCTTCGGGGATCACGTCACCAAAGGCATGCCACCAGCCACGCGCCTTAGTCTCTTTCGCAAGTCCCATAAGCGCTTCGGTCAGCGCTGGCGCCGCGCCGTAGATCCGGCACATCGCCTCAACGTCCAGACTGCGCAGGCTGGTCTGTCCCGTCTCGATCCGCCAGATCTTCGCCTCCGACCACTCCAGCTTCACCGCAGCAGCCCGAACGGTCAGCCTCTGGCTGTTGCGAAGATCGCGAAGGTGCCGGCCTAGCTGCCTGCGCGGGACCGTCGATCCTGTCGTCTCCTCGGCCATCGCTCACCCTTCCCTCTGAGCGAGGACTCCTCTCACCCGATATGAAAGCATCCCCGCGCACGATTCGCAATAGTTTTACATTATCGGGGATTTGATATCGAGATTTCGTTGTGAAGTCTTGCAAATTGGTGAATCGCGATGCTTGACTTCCCTCATGGGCGGCACCGGCGCTGTATCGGCAGGATGCGGTGGAGCGCGTCTAGCCTCGACAGAGCTTGCCTCCGATGCCGGTGCTGCCTTCCACGGTTGGCCGAAAGAGACTCACCTTCCGCTAGCCGCGTTGCCGACAGCGCCAGGTTGCGCCAGAGGCCATGTCCGTGCCGTAGCGCGTGAGTGCGGTCTGTCAGCCCTAGCCGACACAGCGGAACTAATAGTTTCGGAATTAGTGACGAACGCCGTGCAGGCGTCCGGACGTGCAGGCCTCAGGGCCGATCAGCCAACGGTGCCTGTTGTAGGGCTCTGGGTTGCTTCTGACGGGGTCTCGATCGTCCTTCACGTCTGGGATGCCAGCGACGCTATGCCTGTGCGCCAGAACTCCAGCCTTGACGAGATCGGCGGGCGTGGTCTCGTGCTGGTGGAACATCTGGCCAAGGATTGGGGCGTGTACCGCAAGGGTGGCGGAAAAGTCGTATGGGTTCAGATCACTGGTGAACCCTGACTACCCATAGCTCCCGGTGTCCGTACGTTAACCCCGCAAATGTGCGGGCATCGGGTTTAAGCGGTTCCCGTGGTAGGGGGTTTTCCCTACTTTTTCACAAGAAGGAGTCACGTATGAAGTACCAAACCTCCCGGCCGGTCCCGGTCGCGCTGGCTCTGCTCGACCGGCAGTGGCCTTCCGCTCCTCCGCTAACCGACCCAATCGGAGCCGATGACGCCAGAGCGAGCGCCGTCATCGCGTTGGAATCTAACCCTAGGTATCTCATAGGACGCTTCCAGCAGGCGCTCACCGCGCTCTTGGCGACGGACTTGCCGCCGATGGATAACACAACCGCCCTGCTGTCCCAAGCAATTATTGACGCGATCTCGTGGCGCCGCCACGACGGTCGGCCCTGCGATCAATGTCCGGGACCACTCGCACCGGTAGCGTTAGACGCACGGCAACCCAGGAGCCTGCCGCCGGGGCTGTGCGAGGCATGCAACGCTGACGGGAACCAAGTCGATCGCTACCACGCCCTTGCTCGCGCGATCGGAGCAGTCGGGGAGGCACGGGCCAGTTAGACAACAGGCGGTCAAGCCGCACGCCCGCTAGAGCGGAGTGATTACCTGAGATATTGCGTCAAGGTCTTGCAGCGGCCCCCGGTAAGGGAATGCGTCCCCCGCCGGGGGTCATTTCCTGAGTTGTGGAACGTCTGTGGGGCTATGACCTGCGGAAACAGGTGGTCGAGGTAAGAACCCAGATCATGAACGGACATCAGGGAGCAAGCGTGGACGGTGAGGGATTCGCGGGGCGTGCGGTGCTGGTCTTCGGCGGGGGCGGTGCGCTCGGCGCCGGGATCTCAGCGGCGTTCGCGGCGGCCGGCGCCCGGGTCACCGCGGTGGACAAGTCGCTGCCCGCAGGCGACCGGAGGCTGGAAGGTGTCGAGTACCTGGCCGCCGACGTGCTCGACGACGACGCGGTCCGCGGCGTGTTCGACGCCGGGCCCGCGCCTTACGCGGTGCTCAGCACCGTGGGCGGGTTCGCCGGCCAGCGGCCGCTCGCCGAACTGGACCTGGCCGAACTGACCGGCCAGATCGAGCTCAACCTGGTCACCGCGGCGCTGATCACCAAGCACGCGCTGGCTGTCATGCAGCCCGCCGGAACGGGCCGGATCGTGCTCACCGCCAGCCGGGCCGGCGTGGTGAGCAAGGGCACGGGCTTCGCCTACTCGGTCAGCAAACTCGGCGTGCTGCACCTGGTCACGATGGCCGCCGACGAGGTGCGGGGGACCGGGGTCACGGTGAACTGCGTCGTGCCGAGCCTCATCGACACCCCGGCCAACCGGGCCGCGATTCCGGACGCCGACCACGACGCCTGGCCGAAGATCCCCGACATCGCCCGCAGTTACCTGTTCCTGGCCTCGCCGCAGTCCGGCCTGGTCAACGGGGCGGCCATACCGGTCTGAGCGCCGTTGACGGCGCGAGATAGTTAGATAGGTTCACTTCGGTCGGCGGAACCCGAAGCGGGCGAGGCGTGCTGGAACCAAGGAGGAGCGTGGTCGGCGACACCAGGCAGATAGGCCAGAATATCCGGGCCGCCAAGACCGGCGAGATGATCGCGGCCTACCTGCGGGGCAGGATCGTGCGCGGCGAACTCGCCACGGGCGACACCCTGCCGTCCGAGGTCGAACTGATGAGCCAGTTCGACGTGTCGCGACCTACTCTGCGCGAGGCGTTCCGGATCCTCGAGGCCGAGTCCCTCATCGCGATCCGACGGGGGTCGCGCGGGGCCCGCATCACCGCGCCCCGGGTGGAGGTGGCCGCGCGTTACGTCGGGCTGCTGATGCAGGTCTCGGGTACCACGCTGGCCGACGTCTACGAGGCGCGCTCGCTGATCGAGCCCGCGTCCGCCGCCCTGCTGGCGCAGCGGCGCACCCCCCGGGACCTGGCCGACCTGAGCGCCTGCGTCGACGAGCTTGAGGCCCTGGTGCACGCGGGCCGGGCCCCGGCCGACGTGCCGGCCTGGACCCAGGGCGCCGAGCGGTTCCACAACCTGGTCATGGACCGGGCGGGCAACCGCACCCTGGCCATCCAGTCGGCGGTGCTGCGCGAGGTCGTGGCCACCCACATCCTGCTGGCCACCCGGCACGACGCGGACGCGGACGTGACCGCGAGCAACTTCCGCAAGGCGATCCGCTCCTACCACCGGCTGCTGGAGTACGTGGCGGCCCGGGACGACGTGGGCGCGCAGAAGCACTGGCGCACGCACATGGAGGTCGCGGCCCGGGCGCTGCTGCCCGACGAGCTCAGGTCCGCGACCGTCCTCGACCTGTTCAGCTAGATCGAGAGTTTCACGCGGCGGCCGGGTGACCCTGGCGCCCCGGGGCGGGGCGTCACTCGGGCCAGGGAAAATCGTCGAACGGGCGGACCTCGACCGTGGCGGTCTGCGCCAGGGGGTGCGCGGCGGCGACCTCGATGGCCTCGTCCAGGCTCGCGCACTCGATCACGTCGTAGCCGCCGATCTGGTCCTTGGTCTCGGCGAACGGCCCGTCGTTGACCAGTCGCTCGCCGTCGCGGACGCGGACCAGCCGGCCCTCGCCGGCCGGGCTCAGGGAACTGCCGTGCAGCCGGATCCCGCGCTGCCGCATCTCGTCGATCCACGACTTGAGCACCGTCATCTGCGCGACCTCGTCGACGCTGTACTCGGTCGTGTCGCTGTCCCAGAACATCAGCATGTACTTCATCGGCTCCTCCATCGGCTCGTCTGGCCGGGCGGTCCGAGCAGGGATCCTACGGCGCCCGGTCACCCCGACGACGAACGGGCCCGGCCGCGATGGACATCTCGTGCGGCCAGAACTCAGAATCCAAAATACGGCCCGGGTTTCCGTCGATTCGATTATGTGTTTGAATGGCCTCGTGACCTGGGACGGGCACTTCACGGCTGTGGCCGCCGGTGCTAGCCATCCCGCGGTCGCGGGCCTGCTGGGCCTGGGCGCCGCCGGGCTCGCGGCCCTGGTCGTGGCGATGGCCTGGAGCGTGCACGTCCGCCAGATCCGGCTCGCCGAGCAACTGGCCCGCCGGCAGTTCCTGGTCACCAGCGGGGCGAGCACGCGAGGTGAGCACGCCGGGATCGAGGCCGCCTTCGCGCCGCCCGCCGCGGCTGAGGCGGGCCGGCCCAACGGCACGCGGGCCGCGCCGACGGTGGTCATCGACGGCCCGGAAACGGTGGTCGCCGGCCAGCAGGCGCGGTACCGGGTGCCCGCGTCCGGCGCGCAGAAGGTGGTGTCGTGGGCGGCCGGCGGCGGCTCGCTGGCCCAGGCCCCGGACCCGGCCCATCCCGACGAACTGCTGCTGGTGGCCGACGGGCCCGGCGACCTGACCGTCACCGTGTGGGTGCGCGAGGGCCTGACCGAGCGCCGCGCCACCAAGTCCATTACCGCCGTGCCGGACGCGACGCCGCCCGGGCCGCCGGTCACGCTGCGGCTGTTCCTGCAGGGCTGGGGGCTGGTCGTGGTGGCGGTGCTTGTCGCGGGGTTCGCCGGGGCCCTCGTGGCCCTGGGCAGCCTGGACTCGGCGGACTTCATCGCGCTGGTCGCGCCGCTCGCTGCGCTGCTGGCCGTGATCGCCGTCGCGCGCGGCGGCGGCGAGGGCACGGGCCACAGCCGGCCGTGAGCGGCGGCGCCGGCTTCCCGGGCGGCTACGTCAGGTCGACGCCGTGAACGAGTCCAGCTTCTTCAGGCGCGACACGATGTCCTCGTGGACGGCGTCTTCGGGGCGGTCGCCGTCCACGGTGAACAGCCATTCCCGGCTCGCGTAGTACTCCAGCAAGGGAACGGTGTTGTCCTGGTACACCTGCAGCCGGTGCTCGACCACGGCCTCGGTGTCGTCGGAGCCCCGGCCGCGGGCCAGCAGCCGGCGCACCAGTTCCTCCCGGGAGACGTCCAGGTGGATCGCGGTCTGCACCTCGGCCCCGAGCGGCGCGACCACGGCGTAGGACGCCTCCGCCTGCGCGACCGTCCGGGGGAACCCGTCCAGCACGTAACCGTTCGCCGCGGCCATGACGGGCTTGCGCAGCATGGCCATGACCAGGCTGTCGGGGACCAGGTCACCGTGGTCGACGTACTGCTTGACCTGCTGCCCGAGCGACGTCCCCTCCCTGACGTGCTGGCGCAGCAGGTCACCGCTGGAGATGTGCACGAGGCCGAACCGCTCGGCCAGCCGGTCGGCCTGCGTTCCCTTGCCGGCCCCGGGCGCGCCGATAAGCAGCAGGCGCATCTCGTCACCCGGTCCGCCCCGTGACGCCGTGACGCGGCGGCCGGCGAGCGGCCTCCGGCCCGGGCCTGACCCCCGTGGATCCGGACATGTCTTGACACACCTCCGTAACCGCGTGACTTCCCCCGATACCGCCGGTAGCGGGTCACTAGGTGACTCTCGCTCGTGCGGCGATACGTTGTCAACGCCCAGGTTACGGTCAGGTGAGCAGAGTCCGCCCGTACCAGTCGGCGCGGCCGGTTACGCCGGGCAGGGCGAAGAAGTAGCCGCCCCCGAACGGCTGCACGTAGTCGATGAGCGGCTCGCCTGCCAGCCGCTCCTGGATGGTCTCGAACTGGCGGTGCACGTCCTGCTGGTAGGCGACGAAGATGTGGCCGGCCTGCAGGTTGCCGTTCCCGTCCACGCCGAGGTCGTAGTTGTAGGAGCGGCGGATGAGCCGCTGGCCGGCGGTGGCCTTGGTGCGGGGGTTGGCCAGCCGGATGTGGGCGTCGAGGGGGATCACGCTGCCCTTGGGGTCCGCGCCGTAGTCGGGGGTGTCGAACTCGTTGTTGCCGTCCAGCGGCGCGCCGCTGTCGCGGCGCCGCCCGAACATGCCCTCCTGCTCGTTGATCGAGACCCGGTCCCAGAACTCGACCAGCATCCGGATCAGGCGCACGACCTGGTAGGAACCGCCGCGGGCCCAGGCCGGCTCGGCCGGGTCGTCCACCCACACCAGGCTGCTGGCCAGGCTGCCGGCGGGATTGGCCGTGCCGTCCTTGAACCCGAGCAGGTTCCGCGACGCGCCCGAGGGGCGCGGCGGGGAGTTGTAGCCCTCCATCTTCCAGCGCGGCTGCATGGCCCCGCGCGTGTGCCGGGTGATGTCCCTGATCGCGTGGTGGATGGTGTCCGGGTGGTGCGCGCAGAACTGCAGCAGCAGGTCGCCGTGCAGCCAGGCCGGGTCGGGGGAGTCGTCGGGGAACGCCCGCATCGGTTTCAGCCGCAGCGGCTTGCGGCCGGCCAGCCCGAAGCGCCTGTCGAACAGGCTCGACCCGGCGGACAGGGTGACGGTCAGCCCGTCCGCGGGCACCGCGGGCCCGAGGACGTCGCTGTCCGATGGCGGCTGGCCGATGCCCAGGTTGGCCGGGGTGCCCCCGGTGGCCAGGAACCGGGCCCGGTCGGTGAGCGTGCGCATCAACTCGGCCAGTTCGGCCCGGCCGCCGGCCGCGACGTCGAAGGCGGCGAAGCTGGCGCAGGCCTGCTTGCCCGCCGGGCCCGGGGTCAGCACCCCGGCCTGATGGATCCCGTGGAAGGGGTACGAGGCGGGCGCCGGCTGGCCGCTGCCCGCATCGGCATCGGCACGGGCCCCGCCGGCGAGTACCCCGGCGGTCAGCGCGGTGCCCGCGGTGCCCGCTGCGGCGCCCTTAATGAAGTTGCGGCGGCTAACGCTCATGATGCGGCTTGCTCCTGGTTCGCGTTCGTCGGCGGCGTCGTCGGACGTCACGGGGTCGGCGGGACTTCGAGCAGGTCAGGGACGGAGGACAGGCTCTCGAGCACGGCGCCGATCGCGGCGTCGACATGCTCGCGGGTGGTCAGCGGGGCCGCGGCGGGCGCGATCCACTGCCCGTTCACGTGCGCCGCCAGCAGGGCCTGCTCCAGTACGGCGAGTTGCCGGCCGATGGTGCCCGGCAGCTTCGGCGCCCGGGCGGAGATCAGCGGGGCCAGTTCGCCCAGCACCACCCGGGTGCCCTGGACGTCGGCGTAGGTCTCGGCGTAGGCCGCGCCGGCGCCCTCGTCGTCGATCCCGGACAGGTGGTCGCGCAGCGCGTCCTCGAGGATCTCGTGCGCGCGGATCGGCAGGTTCGTGGGGTCGCCCGCGATGTCGTCCGACGTCAGGTTCTTGCGCACGTCCGCGATGTCGCGGGCCAGCGTGTCCGCGGCCGGCCGCAGTTGCGCGGCGCTCTGCCCGTGCCACAGCCCGTACTCCAGCCGGTGCAGGCCGGTGAAGCCCGGGTCGGTCACGCCACCGGGGCGGCCGTCGGGCAGCCCGTCGACCGCCACGCCCGCGTCACCGAAGCTGTCGTAGGACGCGCCGGCCCGCTCCCAGGCGAGCTGCGCGGTCAGCCAGTCCTTCCTGGCCGCGGCCAGGTCGCCGCGGCCCAGGTCGCCCTGGAGCGCGGTGACAGCGGCGGCCGTCATCGCCAGGTCCCGGCCGGCGTAGGCCTGGTAGGCCCGGTTCGGCCCGGTCAGCCCGGCCAGCGTCACCGGCTTGACCGCGGCCGGGGCGGCGGTCCTGCCGCCGCCGCTGACCTGGACGGGCGCCGAGACCGTCACCGGCTGCCCGGACAGGTGACACCTGAACGTGTAGGAGCCGCCGCCCAGGGTGGCGGTCATGCTGGCGGCGGTGCCCGGGCCGATGGTCTCGATCTCGGCCACCACGGCGCCCGCGGCGTTGTCGAGGTTGATCTCCCCGACCTGGTCGGACTGGTTATCCACCGTGAACGTCTGCGTTCCGGCGCGGGCCGACGTCCAGTCCTTCGCGCACTGGGTCGCGGTCACCGTGACCGCGGTCGTGACGGCCGCGCTCGCGGACGGCAGCGCCGCGATCGTCGTCCCGGCCGCCAGCACCGGCACGAAGACCAGCACGCCCGCCACGGCCCACGGCCGCTGCGCCGCCACGTTCTCCCACGCCGCCGCGCGCCGCCCGCCCGGCGCGGCGGGTGCGGCGCGAGCGGCGGGTGCGGCCTCGGCGGGTCGCGCGGCTCCGGGGGCCTCGGCCGGGCGGGCCGCGGGCCTGGCCAGGAACGCCGGGATGACGACGGCCAGGTAGACGACCCACGCGACGACCTGCAGCACGGTCATCTTCGGTTCCAGCTCGGTCGCCCCGCTGATGATCGACACCCACCACGAGTTCGGGTCGACGTGCCCGGTCAGGTCGAACATGACCCAGTGCTGCCCGCTGAGCAGGCCCGCCTCCTGCAGGTCACCCAGGCCGTGGGCCAGCACGCCCGCCGCGATCACGATCAGCGCGATCGCGGTGCGGCGGAAGAACACGCCGATGTTCAGCCGCACCGCCTGCCGGTAGAGCAGCCAGCACAGCGCGATCGCGGCGGCCAGGCCCAGCCCCGCGCCGGCCAGCGGCGCGGCGGTCGAGCCCGAGGCCCGCACCGCGGTCCACAAGAACAGCGTCGTCTCCAGGCCCTCGCGGCCGACCGCGAGGAACGCGGTCACCGTGAGCGCGCCCGCGCCGACCGCCACCGCGCGCTGCACCTCGCCGCGCAGGTGCGCGGCCAGGCCCGCGGCGGCCCGGCGCATCCAGAACACCATGCCGGTGACCAGTCCGACCGCGAGCACGCTCAGCAGTCCTTCGGTCGCCTCCTGTACCCGGCTGGACAGGACACTGGTGGAAAAGGTGAGAACGGCGGCGAAGCTGCCCGCCAGCATCACCGCGCCGAGCACGCCCAGCCACACCGGCGCCGACGACACCCGCCGCGCGGCCGGATCCTCGGCGGCCGACGCGCCGGCCTTGCGCACCGCGGCCAGCAGAATGCTGACCACCAGCCCCGCCTCGAGGCCCTCCCGCAACCCGATCAGTAGATTCGGAACCGCATCAGCCCATGTCACCCGCACTAAGGTAAGGCAAACCTAAGTCAGCGTCCAGAGCTTCTGTGACAATTGTGGCGACCCTTGAGCGACGCGGCAGGACACGCTGGCGAGGAGGACAGATGATCACAGAGCGGAACGGGAGCCGCTTGCTGTCGCTGAACGTCGGCCTGCCGCAGGACGTGGCCTGGCACGGCCGGACCGTTCGCACCGCCGTGAGGAGCCGGTCCTGCTGATCAGCGCGGGCGTCGGGGCGACCCCGGTCCTGGCCATGCTGCACGCGCTGGCCGCGGCCGGGTCCGGACGGGAGATCTGGTGGCTGTACGGGGCCCGCAGCCGGGCCGACAGCTACGCCAGCCTGCTGGAACTGGCCGAGGCCTGTGATGTCCCTGTGCGCTGGTCGTGCCGCACTGGCGTGTGCCACACCTGCGAAACGTCGCTTATGTCCGGCGCGGTGCGCTACGCCCCGGAACCGGTCGACGAGCCCGCCGGCGGCAGCGCGCTGATCTGCTGCTCGCAGCCGCGCGAGGACCTGGTCGTGGACCTTTGACCGCCGGGGGCCCGTATGTTGGAGTCATGAGCGAGCAGATCAGCGGGACGCACAGCCCGGCGGAAGACGACGCGATCAAGCGTCAGGACCGCGAAGAACTGCAAGCGCACGGCGACAAGTATCCCGACGCGGAGGACGGCGACACCGACGCCACCTGGGCCGAGGAAGGCCGGTTCGCCGGAACGCCGGGGGAGGACTGGCGGACCATCGACGTCCGCAGCGACCTGGCCCGGCACCTGGACCGGACCACGTACCCGGCTACCCGGGACCAGTTGCTCGTGACGCTGACAGACCAGGGCGCCGACCAGCCACTGCTGGACCTGGTGTCGACGCTCCCGGACGAGGCCCGGCCCGCCAGCCTGGGCGAACTGCTCCGGGCCCTGGGGCTGCCGGTCGAGCACCGGCCCACCTGACCGCGTCCTGCGCGATCAGCCGGACCGGTCGGCCGCCGGGATCAGCCCCGTGAGGCACGCGCCGCCCGCGAGCACGGTCGCGGTGGCCACGGCGGTGGCGGCCAGCCCGTCGGCCGGGCGGTGGCTGGCGGCGTAGACGGCGGTGATCCCACTGGACCAGCCCAAGGCTGCCGCACCCGCCATCGCCAGCGGTATCCCGCGATCGTCGAGACCGCGCTGGAGGTCGCAGACACCGAGGGGCTGGACGCGGTCACGATGCGGCGGGTCGCCGCGCACCTGGACACCGGCGCGTCCGCCCTGTACGTCTACATCCGCAGCCGGGACGACCTGGCGCCAGCGCCTGACCTGGCTGCTGCTGGAGGCGGTCGCGGCGGCCGGCGGCCACGGCGGGCTGGCCCGGGTGGCGCTGACCACGGTCCCGTCCGGCCCCAACGCCAGGGCCGTCACCGCGCGGGTCCGCGCCCTGCTGGCCGAGGGCGGGCTCGACGCGGGCCTCGCGGACCAGCACCGGGAGCGGATGCGCTGGGAGATCGACGTGATCCTCAACGGGCTCGCCACTACGCCGGCCGGCCGGATGCCGTGACGCGCCGCCGCCCGCCGGGGGACAATTGATCGTCTCGGCAAAAGGGTGGTGGGTGTGCAATCAGGGGAAAAGCCGCAACGGCGACCGCTGAACCGGCAGGACGCCGCGGTGGCCGAACAGATGGTGGAGCGGGCGGCGGAACTCGCCCGCGATTCCCACGCCCGGACCCGGCACGCCGCGGTGCTGGTGAAAGACGCCAGCATGATCGCGTGGGGCACCAACGGCGTGCCGTTCCCGGGTGAGGATCACTGCTACTGCAAGTTCGGTGAACTCGGCCACCACGACCTCTGCCGCACCCACGCCGAGCAGCGAGCGATCACGCTGGCCCGCCAGCGCGACGGCTGGCCGATGCTGCCCGGCGCGAAGCTGATCTACGTGCGGCTGCTGCCGGACGACTCGGTCCGGCTGGAGGACCCGCACTTCTGCGCCCGCTGCAGCCGCCTGGCGCTGTCCCTGGGTGTGCGGGAGTGGATCTTCGCTGTGTCCGAGGGGCTGGTCGGGTACTCCGCGGCCGACTATGACCAGATCGCACAGCTTCGGTGGTAGCGGCGCTGTCGCAGCGCCGGGCGGCCATCGCGGCGAACCTGGGCGCCTTCGAACGGGTCGCGGCGCCACGGCCTGGCCTGCGGCCCGCCGCGGTCGCGCTCTGCGTCGTGCATCGTGACGACGAGCTCTGCCTGCTGATCACCCGGCGCGCGGCCGCCATGCGCGCCCACGCGGGCCAGTGGGCGCTGCCCGGCGGCGGCCGTGACGATGGCGAGTCGGCGCCGGACGCGGCCCGCCGGGAAATGCGCGAGGAGACCGGGGTGGACGTGCCGGCCGGCGCGGTCCTGGGCCTGCTCGACGACTACGTCACCCGGTCGGGATACCTGATGACCCCGGTCGTGGTGTGGGGCGGCCCGGTCAGCCCCGCGATGCGCGGGCCGGCCACCGAGGTCGCGGAGATCCACGCGATCCCGCTGGCCGACTTCGACGTCCCGCCCCGGCTGGTGCGGATCCCGCAGTCGCAGGCGCCGGTGATCCAGTTGCCGCTTCTCGGGCAGTACCTGCACGCGCCGACCGCGGCGGTCGTCTACCAGTTCTGTCAGGTCGCCCTGCACGGGCACACGATCCGGGTTGCCCACTTCGAGCAGCCGGTCTTCGCCTGGAAGTAGCCGCCGCCCTCGGGTCCTGACCGCGGCTGGAAGGCGCCGGGCATGTGCGCCGCGAGCGCAGCCCGGACGACCGCCGCAAGGTCGGGATCCGGGTCACCGAGGAGGCCGTCGCGCTCGGCTGGAGTTTCTTCGGACCCCTGCTGACCGGCATGGTCCGCGCCATGCGCCCGTTCGGGCCGGGCGACCTCGACACGGTCGAGGCGTTCCTGAGCGAGGTGGCCGCCGTGGTCCGCTGGCCCGGCGACCACCCCGGAGCCGCCGGCTGAGCGGCGATGTCCCGGCGCGCCACCGCCCGGCGGCGCGGCCGCACGGCCGGCAGCCCGCTGAGCGCGATGCCGGCCAGGATGGCCGCGCCGCCGAGCACCTGGACCCGGGTGACCGGGTCGGCGAACACCACCGCGCCCGCTATCGCGCCGACCAGCGGCTCCAGGTTGAGGAACGCACCCGCGACGCTGGCCGGAACCCGGGTCTGGCCGAAGGCGAACAGCGTGAACGGCAGCACCGTTCCGCACAGCGCGAGCCCGGCGAAGGCCAGCAGCGGCGCCGGGCTGACCGGGAGGGCCGGGAGCCGTTCGGTGGCCAGGGCCACGGGCGCAGTGGCGAACGCGGCGGCCAGGAACTGGGCACCGGTGACCGCGACCGGGTCGCGGTCGCGCAGGAGCCGGCTCTGCGCCACGGTGAACGCCGCGCTCGCCAGTTGCGAGACCATGACCAGGGCGTCACCGCCGAACGTGGCCCCGCCGCCGTGGCCGTCCGCGACCAGGCCCACGCCCGCCAGCGACACGGCGAACCCGGCCCAGGCCGCCGGCCTGGTCACCGTGCGGTGCCAGAGCGCGGCGATGACCGCGATCAGCATCGGCGAGGTGCCGACGATCAGGGCCGCGTGCGTCACGCTCGTGTGCTGCAGGCCCATGTTCTGCGCGGCGACCGACGCGCCGTAGCCCAGCCCGCCCGCGACCAGCACGGACGGGCGGAACGCCGCGCGCCATCCGGGCCGGCTCACGGCCAGCAGGATGGCCGCGGCCACGGCGAACCGCGCGAACGCGAGCCAGGCGGGCGGCAGCCATTCCAGCGCCACCTTGGACAGCGGCACGGTGGTGCCCCACAGCAGCCCGGCCGCGATCAGCGCGGCGAAGACGAGTCGACGTGAGGAAGTCATGCCTCATAGTCACCGATCACCATACAGAAACTGGCTACTGGCCAGCACAGCGAGATAAAGTTCAGCGTTATGACGGTTTCACTTGACGACGTTGACATACAACTGCTCGGCGAACTGCAGGAGGACGCGGACCGGACCAACGTGGAACTGGCCCGCGTGGTCGGCCTTTCCCCGGCGGCCACCCTGAACCGGGTGCGGCGGCTGAAGGAATCCGGCGTGATCCGCGTCATCAGCGCCCAGCTCGACCCGGCCGCCGCCGGGTTCCCGCTGCACATGTACGTGGCCGCCACCCTGGGACGGCACGACCCGCGCGCCACCCGGGTGTTCGAGGAGCAGGTCCGGGCGCTGCCGCAGATCATCGCGGCGGACAACGTCACCGGCGAGATGGACTACCTGCTCGTGGTCGTGGCCCGCGACGTCACCGAGCTGCAGCAGGTCCTGGCCGCGCTGGCCACCCGCGGCGGCCAGCGGCTCGTCACCTCGCTGCGGCTCGAGGAGGTCAAGCCCCCGTCCCGGCTGCCGCTCGCGGTGCCCGAGCCCCGCCCGCGCCGCCGCGCCCGGCATCCCGATCCGCCAGGCTGAGACCGGGCAGCCGGGGACCGGCCCCTCGCCGCCGGGCGAACAGTTAGCTATTATAGTTAACTACCTTTTGGGAGGGTCGCATGCGTGACGCAGTCATAGTCGAGGCCGTAAGGACACCGGTCGGCAAGCGCAACGGGGCCCTGCGCGAGGTGCAGCCCGTCGACCTGTCCGCGCACGTGCTCACGGCCCTGGCCGAGCGGTCCGGGATCGACCCGGCTGTGGTCGAGGACGTGGTCTGGGGCTGCGTGCTTCAGGTCGGTGAGCAGTCGCTCGACATCGCCCGTAACGCGGTGCTCGGCGCGGGCTGGCCGGAGAGCGTGCCGGGCGTGTCCGTGGACCGGCAGTGCGGGTCCTCCCAGCAGGCGGTGAGCTTCGCCGCGGCCAGCGTGATCGCGGGCCAGTGCGACGTGGCCGTGGCGGGCGGCGTGGAATCCATGACCCGGGTTCAGATGGGCATGTCGGTCGCGGGCCAGTGGCCGTTCGGTGAGGGTTACCGGGCCCGCTACGGCGACATCCCGCCGCACCAGGGCCAGGGCGCCGAGATGATCGTGGAGCGCTGGGGCTTCAGCCGCACCCAGGTCGACGAGTTCAGCCTGGAGTCGCACGCCAAGGCGGCAGCCGCCCAGGACGAGGGCCGGTTCGCGGCCGAGATCGCGGCCGTGACCAACCCGGCCGGGATCAAGGTCGAGGCCGACGAGGGCGTGCGGCGCGGCAGCACCCTGGAGAAGCTGGCCACGCTCAAGCCCGCGTTCCGCCCCGACGGCGTGATCACGGCCGGGAACAGCTCGCAGATCAGCGACGGCGCGGCCGCCGTGCTGATCACCACCAGCGAGAAGGCGGCCGAGCTCGGCCTCACCCCGCTGGTGCGGGTGCACACCGCCGTGGTCGCCGCCGACGACCCCATCATCATGCTGACCGGCCCGATCCCGGCCACGGCCAAGGCGCTCAAGCGCAGCGGGCTGTCCGTCGGCGACATCGGCGTGTTCGAGGTCAACGAGGCGTTCGCCCCGGTCCCGCTGGCCTGGCTGGCCGAGACCGGCGCC
>DATAVV010000307.1:0-25802 GCA_036267555.1 Streptosporangiaceae bacterium
GTCGACGTAGAGCACGCCCCGGTTGGCCACCGCCAGCAGGCCGGGGGTGAACGCCTCCGAGGTCGCCGCCCCGGCCAGCACGCGGGGCACGTCGAGGCTGCCGGTGACGTTCTCGTCGGTGGCGCCGAGCGGCAGTTCGACGAGGCGCACGGGGCGGTGGCCCGACGCGCCGCCCGGCGGGTGCGGGCCGTCGGGGCAGGCCGGGCCGGGCCGGGCCGGGTCGCAGGAGAACCGGCACTTGGCCACCACGTTGATGCCGGGCAGGACCCGGGCCAGGCCGCGCACCAGCGTGGTCTTGGCCGTCCCCTTCTCCCCGGTGAGCAGGACCCCGCCGAGCCCCGGGTCGACCGCGCCCAGCAGCAGCGCCAGCCGCGCGTCGTCCTGGCCGACCACCGCGGTGAAGGGCAGCCCGCTCACGCCTGTGCCTCCTCTAGGTCGCCTTCCACCTGAAGGTAGGTCGCGCGGAGGGCGTCCAGGGTGGCTGGCTCGGGGGCGGACCACAGGCCGCGGTCGACGGCTTCGAGCAGCCGCTCGGTGATGCCGCGCAACGCCCACGGGTTGCTGGTCTCGAGGAACTCGCGGGTCTGCGGGTCGAACACGTACGAGGCGGCGAGTTGCTCGTACATCCAGTCCGCCATCACGCCGGTGGTGGCGTCCCAGCCGAACAGGTAGTCCACGGTCGCGGCCAGCTCGAACGCGCCCTTGTAGCCGTGCCGGCGCATGGCGCCGATCCAGCGCGGGTTCACCACCCGGGAGCGGAACACGCGGGCCGACTCCTCGGTCAGGGATCTGGTCCTGACCTGGTCGGGGCGGGTGCTGTCGCCGACGTAGGCGCGCGGCGCGGTGCCGGTCAGCGAGCGCACCGCGGCGATCATGCCGCCGTGGTACTGGTAGTAGTCGTCGGAGTCGGCGATGTCGTGCTCGCGGCTGTCGGTGTTCTTGACCGCGAGCGCGATCCGCCGGTAGGCCGTCTCCATGTCCTCGCGGGCGGCCCGGCCGTCCAGGCCGCGCCCGTACGCGTGCCCGCCCCAGGCCGCGTAGACCTCGGCCAGGTCGGCGTCGTCGCGCCAGGACCGGCTCTCCATCAGCGGCAGCAGGCCCGCTCCGTAGGAGCCGGGCGGGGACCCGAAGATCCGGGTGGTGGCCCGGCGCAGGTCACCCAGGCGCTCCGCGTCGGCCAGCGCGTGCGCGCGCACGAAGTTCACGGCCGGGTCCTCGTCCAGGCCCGCGACCAGGCTCACCGCGTCGTCGAGCAGCGTCACGACGTGCGGGAACGCGTCGCGGAAGAACCCGCTGATGCGCACCACGACGTCGATGCGCGGGCGGCCCAGCTCGGCGGGCGCGATGACCTCAAGGCGGGTGACCCGGCGGCTGGCCTCGTCCCACACCGGGCGGACCCCGAGCAGCGCCAGCACCTCGGCGATGTCGTCGCCCGAGGTACGCATGGCCGCCGTGCCCCACACCGAAAGGCCGACCGAGGGCGGCCACTCACCTCCGGTGTCTTCCCGGTAGCGGGCCAGCAGGCTCTCGGCCAGTTGCTGCCCGGTGTCCCAGGCCAGCCGGGACGGCACCGCCTTGGGGTCGACGGCGTAGAAGTTGCGGCCGGTCGGGAGCGTGTTGATGAGGCCGCGCAGCGGGGAGCCGCTCGGCCCGGCCGGGACGTGGCCGCCGTCGAGGGCGTGCAGCACTGCGTCGATCTCGCCGGTGGTGGCGGCCAGCCGCGGGATGAGGTCATCGGCCGCGAAGCGCAGCAGCCGCTCGACGGTCTCGTCCGGCCGGCCGAGCACCTCGGTCACGACCCCGGGGGCCGCCGCGGCCCGCCAGCCGGCCAGTTCCATGCCCTCGACCAGGGCCCGGGCCAGTTCCTCGGCCCGGTCCACGGCGGTGCGGGAGGCCGTGCCGTCCTCGGCCAGCCCGAGCGCCTCGCGCAGCCCGGGCAGGCCGCCGCTCGCGCTCGTGCCGCTGGCCCAGATCTGGCGGGCTTGCAGCATCGCGAGCACCAGGCCGACCCGCTGCGCGCCCTCGGGGGCCTGGCCGAGCACGTGCAGGCCGTCCTGGATCTGCGCGTCCTTCACCTCGCACAGCCACCCGTCGACGTGCAGCAGGAAGTCGTCGAATTCCGTGTCGTGCGGCCGGGACTCCAGGCCGAGGTCGTGGTCCAGCCTGGCCGCCTGGATCAGGGTCCAGATCTGGGCCCTGATCGCGGGCAGCTTGACCGGGTCCAGCGCGGCCACGGCGGCGTGCTCGTCGAGCAACTGCTCCAGCCGGGCCAGGTCGCCGTAGGTCTCCGCGCGGGTCATCGGCGGCACCAGGTGATCGACGATCGTGGCGTGCGCCCTGCGCTTGGCCTGGGTGCCCTCCCCCGGGTCGTTGACCAGGAACGGGTAGATGAGCGGCAGGTTGCCCAGCGCCGCGTCGGGCCCGCACGCGGCCGACATCCCGAGGTTCTTGCCCGGCAGCCATTCGAGGTTCCCGTGCTTGCCCATGTGCACGAGCGCGTGGGCGCCGAAGCTCTCCTCCAGCCAGCGGTAGGCGGCCAGGTAGTGGTGGCTCGGCGGCAGGTCGGGGTCGTGGTAGATCGCGACCGGGTTCTCCCCGAACCCGCGCGGCGGCTGGACCAGCAGCACCACGTTCCCCGCGCGCAGGGCGGCCAGCACGATGTCGCCCTCGCCGCCGGCCGAGGTGTCCACGAACAGCTCGCCGGGCGGCGGGCCCCACGCGTCCTGCACCGAGGCGCGCAACTCGGCCGGGAGCCGGCCGAACCAGCGCCGGTAGTCCGCCGCCGGGATGCGCACGGCCGCGCTGGCGAGTTGCCGGTCGGTCAGCCAGTCGGGATCCTGGCCCCCGGCCGCGATGATCGCGTGGATGAGCGCGTCGCCGTCCGGCGGCTCGACGCCGGGCAGCGCTTCGGGCCCGCCGGCCGGCCCGATGTCGTAGCCGCGCTCGCGCATGGCCCGCAGCAGCCGGACCGTGCTGACCGGGGTGTCCAGGCCGACCGCGTTGCCGATCCGGGAGTGCTTGGTCGGGTACGCGGACAGCACGAGCGCGATCCGCCGCCGCTGCGGGGGCACGTGCCGCAGCCGGGCGAGCGCCACCGCCGTGCCCGCGACCCGCGCGGCCCGCTCGGGGTCGGGGACGTAGCGCGAAAGCCCGTCGTCGCCGGTTTCCTTGAACGAGAACGGAACGCTGATCAGGCGCCCGTCGAACTCGGGGATCGCCACCTGGGTCGCGGCATCCAGCGGGCTGAGCCCGGCGCTGGTCCCGGCCCACTGGGCGCGGGCCGACGTCAGGCACAGGGCCTGGACCACCGGGATGTCCAGCGCGGCGATCGCGCCCACGTCCCAGGCCTCGTCGTCGCCGCCCGCCTGGGACGCGGCCGGCACCGTCCCGCCCGCCGCGAGCACGGTGACGATCAGGACATCGGCCTGGGCCAGGGCGTCGAGCAGCGCGGGCTCGGCGGCCCGCAGGCTCGCGCACCAGACCGGCACCGGGCGCGCCCCGCACGCGTCGACGGCCGCGGCCAGGGCGTCCACGAAGCCGGTGTTGCCCGCCAGTTCGTGCGCCCGGTAGTACAGGACCGCGACCGCCGGCCGGTCATCGCGGGTTTCCCCGGCTGTCCATCCCGCCCGCCCTGCCCCCGCCGGCGGCCACGGGCGCAGGCCCCAGGCCGGCATCGGCTCGGGCGGGGCGAAGCCGTGGCCGGTCAGCAGCACGGTGTCGGCCAGGAACGCGGCCATCTCGCGGAGGTTGCCAGGCCCGCCGTGCGCCAGGTACTCGTGCGCCTGCGCGGCGATGCCCGCGGGCACGCTGGACAGCGCCATCAGCGCCGCGTCCGGGACCATTTCCCCGCCGAGCACGATCAGCGGGCGGCCGTCGCGCCGCAGCGCGGCCAGGCCCTCGCGCCAGGCCTGCTCGCCGCCGAGCAGGCGCACGACGACCACGCCGGCGCCGTCGAGCAGCGGGGGGAGACCGGCCGGGTCCAGGCGCGCCGGGTTGGCCAGGCGGTAGCCGGCGCCGCTGGCCTGGGCGGCCAGCAGATCGGTGTCGGAGGTGGAGAGCAGCAGGACGCTGCCGTCACGTGGTCCTGATGACACGAACGGGCCCTCCTCGGGATCCTCGCCCCGGGTCGCGGGTCACGGCGGCCGGAGTGTCCTGGCTCCCGGATCGGCGCTCGCCCCGGCCTTCCCGCCCTTCCGGGCCGTGGCTGACCCGGCCATGCCTGCCCGCGAGGGCAAGGCCGTGCCGTGCTGAGGGTCTGCTCCCCGGTGACAGTGGCGGGACCGCGCCGGATTCACACCGGCTTCCTCCACTGACCGTCGCGAATTTCTGCTGACTCTATCGCTGCGCCGCGCCCAGCCGCTCGCGCACCGCGGCGAGCCCCTGCTCGCCGAGCAGGTCAGCGTAGTCGTCGAGGTCGGGCCCGAACCCGTGGTCGTCGCCCAGCAGCAGCCCCGCGACGTAATCCCCGAGCGCGGCCGGCTCGGGCGGCGCGGCCTCGCAGGCCCGCAGGTGCGCGTCGAGGAGGTCCTGCGCCGCGTCGGCGACCACGCCCGAGGAGTCGTCGACCGCGCCGAACGCGCCGGTGAGCACCCCGATCGCGGCCCGCGCGATCGCGATCGCGTCCGGCGCCTGCCCGGTGCCGATCAGGTCCCCGATCGCGGCGGCGGCCTGGCGCACGTCGTCGGCGTACTCGAAGGCATCGTCGCCGTCGATGTAGCCGCGGCCCTGCACCGAGATCAGCTCCCCGATCGCGCCCTGGACCGCGGCGGTGTCCGCGTTGGCCAGGGCCGCCCGCAACTCGAAGCGCAGGCGCAGGTCCGGGTCGTCGTCCAGCAGGGCGAGCAACTCGGCCAGCAGGTCCTCCCTGGACAGCGACTCCAGCCAGGACGTGAGCTCCTGGCCCTGCGCCCGGGTGGCCTCGATGCGCCGCGGCAGGTCCTCGCCCAACTCCAGCACCGACATCCCGGTGGCTACGCAGTGCGGGCAGAACGACCCGTCCCGCCCCGGCGGGCAGGAGCAGTCCCCGGTCAGCCCTTCCTCGCCGAGGGTCAGGCAGACCCGGTACGTTCCGGCGCCGTAGACGGTCGCCGTGATCTCCCGGCTGGCGATCTCCAGGTCCTCGACCTGGTCAAGGTAGCCGAGGCCAAGGTCGAACGAGTGGTCCCCTGCCGCGCGCTTGATGTCAGCTTCGGTAAACGCCAAAGTCACCGCCACGCGGACTATTGAACACCGGCCCTGCCCGCGCGGCCCGCCCAGGTCGTCCCAAACCGCCTGCCCCAGCCCCGTGGGGGCCGGGGGTCCGTCACCAAACCGCATGCCCCAGCCCCCGTGGGGGGCGGGGGGGTCTGGGGGGGTCGTCCCCCCGAGGCCAGCACAGTATGCTGCGGTCCCGTGCAGGTCCGGAACCGAAACCGCGGGTTCCCGCCGCCCGCAGGGTCGCCGGGCCCCGGGCCGCGGGCGGGCGCGGCGGACGCCTGCCCGGGGATCCTCGACCTGCATGAGGCGCGCGACGGGCTCGTGGCCCGCATCCGGCTGCCGGGTGGCTACGTCAGCGCCGCCCGGCTGCGGGCACTGGCCGCCCTGGCCCGCCGGTTCGGCGACGGGCACGTGGACCTCACCGCCCGCGGCAACGTGCAGATCCGGGGCGTGGCGCCGGGCGCGGAGGCGCAGCTGGCGCAGCGCGCCGCCGCCGCGGGGCTGCTGCCCTCACCCGCGCACGACCGGGCGCGCAACATCCTCGCGAGCCCGCTGGCCGGGCTGGCCGGCCGGCCGGACCTGCGCGGTCCCGTGCGCCGGCTCGACCGCGCGATCCGGGCCGATCCGGGCCTGGCCGCCCTGCCGGGCCGGTTCCTGTTCAGCCTGGACGACGGGACCGGGCGGGCCGGGCTCGGCGGCTGCGACGTGGGCCTGCGCTGGCGGTCCGGCGAGACCGAACTGATCGTGGCCGGCCGCCATACCGGCGTGCGCGCGCCGGCCGCACGCGGGATCGGGCACGCGCTCGCCGCGGCCCGCGCCTTCCTCGCCCAGCGGGCGGCGGCGGCGCCGGCAGCCGGGCGGGTGGCCGGCCTGCCAGACAACGGAGCGCAGGTCGCCGCCGCGGCGGGGGGCGTGCTCGGCGGCCCGGTGACCGACGTCGCGGGCCGGCTGGCACTCGGCCCGGTGCCCGGCGGCGGGTCGCTGGCCGTGGCCGCCCCGCTGGCCCGGCTCACCGCCGCCCAGGTGCGGCTGGTCGCCGGCCTGGTGCGCCCCGGTGACGTCGCGCGGCTGGCCGCGGCGGGGCGGATCGTGCTGCCGCTGTCCGGGCCGGCGCCGGCCGCGCTGGACCGGCTGGCCGGCGCGGGCCTGATCGCCGGCGACGACGACGGCCTGGCCGCGGTCACCGCGTGCGCCGGGATGACGTGCGGCAGGTCACTGGCTGACGTGCGCTGCGCCGCAACGCGGCTGCCCGGGCTGGCCGCCGTGCACTGGGCCGGGTGTGAGCGGCGCTGCGGCCTGCCGGCCGACGCGGTGGCCGTGGTGGCCACGCCGGGCGGCGCGTTCACGCTGGCCGACGGCACGGCGGTGGTCGCGATGCCCGGCGGCGGGTTCACGGTCGCGGGCGATCGTCGCGGGCTGACCGGCGTGCAGGCGAGGCCGGCGTGAGCACCGGGCACGAGCGGGACGGGGCCGCGATCTACCGGGCGTCGTTCGCCACCATCAGGGCCGAGGCGGACCTGTCGCGGGTCCCGCCGGTCCTGGAGCGCGTGGCCGTGCGCATGGTGCACGCCTGTGGCATGACCGACCTGGTCGGCGACCTGGCCTGGTCGGAAGCGTTCGGCGAGCGGGCCGAGGCCGCCCTGGCCCGGGGCGCCCCGGTGCTGTGCGACTCCTCGATGGTGGCGGCGGGCATCACCCGGGCCCGGCTGCCGGCCGGCAACGACGTGCTGTGCACGCTGCGCGACCCGCGGACCCCCGGCCTGGCGCAGCGGCTGGGCACGACCCGCACGGCGGCCGCGGTGGAACTGTGGCGCGACCGCCTGGACGGCGCCCTGGTCGCGGTGGGCAACGCGCCCACCGCCCTGTTCCACCTGCTGGAAATGGTGGCGGCCGGGGCCCCCCGGCCCGCCGCGGTGGTGGGCGTCCCGGTCGGGTTCGTCGGCGCGGCCGAGTCCAAGGCCGCCCTGGCCGCGAGCCCGCTGAAGCTGGAGTACCTGGTCGTGCACGGCCGCCGCGGCGGATCCGCGATAGCCTGCGCCGCCGTCAACGCGCTGGCCAGCCCGGCCGAGTGATGACTAAAACGGACATTACTTACTTTACTATTTCCCTAGCACTTGTTGTTATCCCTGTGGAAACCACACGGAGGGCCGGCCAGTGCCGGATCAGCACTTCGCGGCCGATCTCGACTCGATGCGCCTCAGCGTCGGCCTTAGCCTTCGTGAGCTGGTCCGGTCGACGGGCATTCCGCGCAGCACCCTCAGCGACGCGCTGGCCGGCCGCCGGATGCCGCGGCTGGAGACGGTGCTGGCGATCGCCAGAGCCTGCGGCGGAGATACAGGCCTCTGGCGGCGCCGGTGGGCGGCGGTGAACACGCAGGCGGCTTCGGTCGTGCCGGCTCAACTGCCGCGCGATATCGGCGGCTTCACCAGCCGCGAGAAGGAGATTGAGCGCCTGGGACGAGGCGGGGTGACCGTCATCCACGGGCGCCCGGGCGTCGGGAAGACCGCGCTGGCGGTGCACTGGGCCCACTCCATCTCATCGCAGTACCCGGACGGGCAGCTATTCCTGAATTTGCGAGGTCACCATCCGACGCTCAGCCCGATGCCACCGGCCGAGGCGATGGGACGCCTGCTCGACTCGATCGACGTGCAGTGGGCGTCGCCCACCCAGGACCCGGAGGAAGGAGTGGGCCTGTGGCGCTCGTCGCTGGCCGGGCGCCGGCTGCTGATCGTGCTCGACGACGCGGTCAGCGCCGACCAGGTCCGCCCGCTGGTGCCCAGCGCCCCGGGTTGCAGCATGCTCGTGACGAGCCGTCACTACCTGGCCGACCTGATCGTGCGGGACGGCGCCGACGGCATGGTCCTGGACGGCCTTCCCCCCGAGAGCTCCCTTGACCTGCTGAGCCACGTCGCCGGGCCGAAACGGGTCGCGGCCGACCCGGCCGCCGCCGCCGCGGTCGCCGCGGCCTGCGATCATCTGCCGCTTGCGCTGCGACTGGCCGGCGCGATGCTGGCCGCGGCACCCGAGCGCAGCTTCGCCGATCTGGCGGATGCCCTGGCCGCCGGGGACCGGCTCACCGCGCTGGAGGGGCTAGCCCGCCCGTCCGCGGTGGAGCACGCCTTCGAGCTGTCCTACCGGGTCCTGCCCGAGGACGCCCGGCTCCTGTTCCGGCGGCTGGGCCTGCACCCCGGGCCCGACATCAGCGTCCCGGTCGCGGCGCTGCTCGGCGACCTGAGCCCCGAGACCGCCAGCAGCCTGCTGCGCCTGCTCGCCGAGGCGCACCTGATCGAGCCTGGTCGCCTCGGCCGCTACCGGATGCACGACCTGCTGCGCGACTACGCGGCGCGCCTAGTGGAAGAGGCGGACGAGGAGTCCGGCCGGGAGAAGGCACGGCGGCGCCTGTTCGACTGGTACGCAGACCGGGCGCTCGCGGTGTCAGTCCGGCTGGAAAAGGGCCGCGAGCGCCTGTGGGCCGACACGACCCTGGCCTCCGCCTGGCAGCCGGGCGAGGAAGAGGCAGCGGCCTGGGTGCGCAGCGAGAACCGCAACGTCGTCGCCGTCATCGAGTACGACGCACGGCGCGGGACCGGGCGGCATGCCTGGAGCCTGATCGACCTTCTGAGCAGCGTGCTGTCCCGGCACACGGACATCACCGGCCTGATCGTGGCGGTGGACGCGGGGATCGAGGCGGCCAGGCGGCACGGCGAGCAGCACGCCGAGGGCGCCATGTGCGTGCGGCGCGGCTGGCTGCGGTGGCGAGCCGGGCGACGCGAGGCAGCCGCGCAGGACTTCGACCGCGCGCTGGGGCTCGCACGGGAGGTCGGCGCCCGCCGGACGGAGGCGTCGTCGCTGCGCGGGCTGTCGACGATCCACGCGGATGCGGGGCGGCTTGCAGAAGCCCACCAGTGTGCTGGGCAGGCGAGGGCGATCTACCGCGCTGAGGGCGACCGCAACGGCGAAGCGACGGCGCTGACCAACCTGGCCGTCGCCACGTATCGCGCGGCCGACTTCGGGGCCACCCTCGTCTATCTCGACGCCGCGCTGGCCTTGCACCGCGGAACGAGCAGCCGCGGCCACATCGCCCTGGCCCTCGCGAATCTCGCGCAAGCCCACTGCATCTGCGGCAACCTGACGGCGGCCTTCGGCTATGCCGAGGAAGCGGTCGAGGTCGCCCGGGCGATCGGCGACGGGTTCACCGAGGCGATCGCGCTGTCCAACGGTGCGCAGGCCCTCAACCATGCCGGACGGGCGCAGGAGGCGTACCGCTGGGCAAAGGCCGGCTCGGCCCGGGCGCGAGACATGAGCATCCGGCTCAACGAAGCGATCACCCTGGACGACCTGGCCACGGCGTCACGCGAGCTGGGACGGCCCGACGCCGGCACTCACCGCTCCCGCGCGGCGGCCTGGGCCCGGGAAGCGGGTGACCTGGTGACGGAGGCGGAGATCCTCGTCGGGGTGGCACGAGACGCTTACCAGGACGCCGCCTGTTCGGCCGCGCCAGCGCGCGAAGGGCTGTTCACCGCCGCACGGGTGGCCGCGACACGCGCGCTGGAGGCCTGCGTGGCCGCGCATGCCCGGCACGGTCAGGCCCAGGCGCTCGGCCTGACCGCCGCGTGCGACCTGGCTTTGGGTGAGATCGCCGGCGCCCTGGCCACGGCGCAGCGCGCCGTGGGGATGCACCACACATCCGGCGCCCGCCTGGCGGAGGTCACCGCTCGCCTCGTGCTCGCCTTCGCGCTGACCCGGCACGGCGATGCGGCCGAGGCCGAGGCCGAGCTGGGCACAGCCCGGCAGATGCTAGAAGACCAGGCCGTGCCCGAGACCGCGCCGGCCTGGCGCCTGCTGGCCTCATGGCCGGACGCGGCGTTCCCGCCGCTCGCCTGAGCCCGCGCTCTCAGCAGCGTTCCCGTTCACCGCTGGCGGCCGTCCGAGTGCGTCCGAGTGCGTCCGAGTGCGTCCGAGATCCGCCACCGGATCCTGTCGCCGCCCTTATGGATGACATGCCCGTGCATTCCGCCGGGGTGACGCGCGAGTAGGAGATGGCCCGTGACGGAAAGCGAACCGGGCCTGGACCGGGCCGCGACGCGGCTGGCATCGCTTATCGCTGGCGGACGGCGGGAGGCGAGCCTAACCCAGCAACAGCTCGCCGACCGAGCCGTGATCAGCCTCGGAACCGTGCGGGACGTGGAACAAGGGCGGACCTCCCAGCCCAGGCGGAACACGGTCGAGGCGCTGTCCCTGGCGCTGGGCCTGGATAGGAACGAGGTTGCCGAAGCCGCCGGATGGCCGGCCGGCGACGGCCGCGGGCCAGCGCCGGCGTGGCCCGCAACCGCCATGGTCGCCGGGGTCTGGCTCGGGGTGCTCGGGCCGCTGGCGGCACGCCGGGACGGGCTCCCGGCTGGCACCGTTGCTGGCAGGCAGCGCGCGATACTGGGACTGCTGGCCCTGCACCCGGGCCGCGCGCTGCACCGAGAGACGATCATCGACGCCGTCTGGGGAAGCCGGCCGCCCGCCAGCGCCGTGGCGATGGTGCAGACACACGTCAGCCAGTTGCGGCGGCTGCTCGGCCTGGGCGTCGTGACCTCTGACGGCACCAGCTACCGGCTGGATCTGACCGCGACCGATCTGGACTCGCTGGAATTCGCCCGGTTGGCTGACGAGGCCAGGAACGCGGCCGCGGCCGGCAAACCAGCCGCGGCGTGCCGGCTGTACGAGCAGGCGCTGCACTTGTGGCGAGGTGAGCCGCTGGCCGACGTCCTCATCCTGCACGGGCATCCCGCCGTGGCCGCTCTGGCCCAGCGGCGGGCGGCGGTGACGCTCGAGCACGCCGCCGTCGCCGCGGCGGCGGGCTGTCCCGAGCGGGCCGTCACGCAACTGCGGGAACTGACCGCCTGTGAGCCGCTCGACGAGCGGGCCCACGCCCGGCTCATGCTCACCCTCGCGGCCTGCGGCCAGCAGGCGGCAGCACTGTCCGTATTCGACCGGCTGCGGCGCCGGCTGGACGAGGAGCTGGGAATCTCGCCCGGTGCTGAGCTCGCCCAGGTCCACCTGCACATCCTGCGCGGCCAGATCGCGGGCGCGGCCTCCGGCTGGCCTTCCGACAGCGGCACCGAGCAGTCGCGGGACACGGCGCCGCCGGACCTCGTGCCGCGGCTGCTGCCCGCCTCGACGGCCCACTTCACCGGGCGGGCCAGCGAGCTGACCATGCTCACCGGCCTGCTCGATCGGGCGACCGCGCCCCCGGGGACCGCGACGATATGCGCGATCAGCGGGATGGGCGGAGTCGGAAAGACCGCGCTGGCGCTGCACTGGGCCCACCGGATGACGGGCGCCTTTCCGCACGGGCAGCTCTACGTCAACCTGCGCGGCTTCGGCCCGTCGGACGGGCCGGCGCCACCGGGAGAGGCGCTGATCGGGGTCCTCGGCGCTCTCGGCGTGCCCCCGGAGCGGATTCCCGAAGGCATGCCCGCCCTGACCGGACTGCTGCGCAGCCTGCTGGCCGACCGGCGGATCCTGGTTGTCCTGGACAACGCGCGCGATGAGGAGCAGGTGCGCCCGCTGTTGCCCGCGAGCCCGGGCTGCCTGGTGATCGTCACCAGCCGGAGCCAGCTCGCTGGCCTGGCCGCGGCCGAGGGCGCCAGCCTGCTCAGGCTCGACGTCCTCACCGACGCCGACGCGCGTGCCCTGCTCGCCGCGAGGCTCGGCGCCCAGCGCGCCAGCGCCGAACCGGACGCGGTCACCGAGATCGCCGTCCGGTGCGGGCGGCTGCCGCTGGCGCTCGCGGCGGCCGCCGCCCGCGCGGCCACGTATCCCCATTTCCCGCTGGCCAGCCTGGCGACCGAGCTGCGCGACGTTCGCGGCCGCCTGGACAAGCTTGACTCGGGCGACCCGGCCGTCAGCCTCCGGACGGTGTTCTCCTGGTCGGTCCGGCAGCTCAGCCCGCCGGCGGCACGCATGTTCCGGTTGCTGAGCCGGTACCCGGGCTCGGACGTCACCGTTCCCGCAGCGGCCAGGATGGCGGGCACGGGTCAGCCGGGTGCCCGCCGCCTGCTCCGGGAACTGGCCCGCTGCCATCTGCTCGCCGAGCCCAGCCCGGGCCGGTACGTCTTTCACGGCCTGCTCCGCGCCTACGCGGCGGAGCAGGCCGAAGCCGGGCCGCAGGCGGATCAGGACGGCAGTGCGGGCAGCGTCCACTCCTGGATGGCGGTATAGGTGCAGGTCTCCAGCACCAGTGTGGTGCCGCTGGTGTCGCTGCCACCGCTCGGCTCGATGCACTTGCCGGACTCGGGGTTGTGCAGCGAGCCGTCGGCGTTGATCCGCCACTGCTGGGCGGCGCCGGAGTTGCAGCCGGCGTAGTCGATCTCGGTGCCGTTGGCCGTTCCCGAGTCGTGCACGTCGAGGCAGTAGCCCGATGCGGAGTGGACGGTGCCATCGGCCTCGACGGTCCACGTCTGGTTGCTGCCCGCGTTGCAGCCAAAGAGCGCCGCGGCGAGGGTCGACGACGAGGTCACCTGGCCGATGCACTCGGCGCTGGCGGCCTGCGGGTGGATCTCGCCGGTCGACGTCGGCACCGGGTAGGGCAGGGTCCACTGCTGAGCGGCGTTGGTGTCGCAGGTGTTGACCCAGAGCTGAGTGCCGGCGCCTCCGCTGCCCGAGTTGTTGAGGCCCAGGCACAACGTGCTGTCGGTCAGCCGCTGCGGATAGTCGGGCAGCCACTTCGCGCCGCCGGAAGCGCAGTTCCAGCTCCAGACCTTGGCACCAGCGGCGGCTCCGGAGCCGCCGTCCACGCCCAGGCACATGCCGTTGCCGGTCTCGATCTTGCCGCTGGCTTCGACCGTCCACCGCTGGGCGGGGTCACCGAGGCAGCCCCAGATCTGCACCTTGTTGCCGTTGGTGGTGCTGTTGTTGGCGTTGTCCATGCACATGCCGGCCGACCCGTTGTAGATCGCTCCGGACAGTTTGCCGGTGGCGGTGAACGGCACCACCGCGCCGGGCGTGCCCTCGCCGGTCGGGCCGTCGTATTTGGCGCCCGCGGTGCACCAGGACGCCACCGAGCAGGTGCCGTCCGAGCCGCTGGTGACGTCGTTCAGCAGGCCGGGGAAGCTGTACGGGTAGGACGCGGGGTCACTGCCCGCGGCCGGCGTTCCGGCCAGCGCGTACACCGCGGCGATCACCGACGAGGCCACGGCCGTGCCGCCGGCCTCGCTCCAGCCGTCGGCGTCGAAGCTGTCGTAGTACGCCACTGGCGTCGCCGACGACGAGGACGCCGCGACCGCCGACACGTCGTTGCCCATCCGCCCGGTGCACCCGGTGCCCAGGCTGGCCTGCCAGGATGGCTGTGGTTCATAGGCGGAGCAGCCCGACCCGGTACCGGGCCACGCGGTCTCGGTCCAGCCCCGGGTCACGCTGCTGCTCGCGGTCAGCACCGTGCCGCCGACCGCGGTGACGTACGGCGAAGCCGCCGGGTAGCTCACCCCGTAGCCGCTGTCGCCGGCCGCGGTCACCACCGCCACGCCCGGCTGGTCAAAGTAGGCGTCGTCGCTGGTCTCCCCGGAGAACTCCGGCGTGGTCGGGGTGAAATCCACCACGTGCGCCCCGCCGGCCACCGCGGCCTGCACCGCCGCGCCGAGGTCGGGCATGTCGCTGGCCGTGGCCTCCGCCAGCAGGATGTGGCAGTTCGGGCAGACCGCCGACACCACGTCCATGTCGATCTGGGCCTCCGCGGTCCAGCCCGCGTTGTTGGTCGGCGAACTGGCCAGGTCGACCTTGGTGAAGCACCCGTTCGCGGTCGTGCACGGCGTCAGGCCGTACTGCGCACGGTAGACGCTGAGGTCGGCGGCTGCCGTCGGGTCGTCGAAGGGGACCACGACCGCCACCGTCTGCCGCATGCCCTCGGAATTCGACTGCAGTCCGTACGCGGCCTGCAGGTTCGCGGGGCTGTACCCGGCCGGCGCGGCGGCCGCGGCCGCCGTGCCAAGCCGCGGCGCCGCCGGCCGCGCGGTGCTCACCAGCGCGCTGCAGCCGGCGACTCCCGGCGTGACCGACGCCGGGCACGCGTACCCGGTCCCGGCCGCCGATGTGGAGCCAGAGCCGGCCGGGCCCGACGGCAAGGCCGTCCGGTTGCTGGCCGCCTGCGCCGATGGCAGCGCCAGGCCGGGCCCGGCCAGGCTCATGCCGAGCAACGCGGCCGCCACGGCGGCGCGCCCCGCCCGGCGCATCACGGTCCTGAGCATCAAGGTTCCTCCTGCGGTATGGCCGTCGCGGCCTGTTGGCTGCGGGGATTCGGGGGTGCCGCAACGGGCGGCCCGGTCAGGTGGGCGGGAAACCGCCTCCCGCCTCACCACCTCGGGTAGTTGTGGATGAAGTTGATGACCTCATTGACGAACCGCACCCAGGCACTGGTCTTGCTGGCACCTCGGCCGAACCCCTCCTGTGCCCTCCCGATCGCCTCCGTCGTGTCCTTTATGTGGCTGTAATCCAGGGGCTCGCCCGCATAAGCGTCGTACTGCGACGGGTCCGGACGGGTCAGCAGGTCCGGGTCGTTGAGCCGGTCGACGTCACCGGCCTGGTTCGACAGGTCCAGCGAGCCGCCGCTGCTCTGGGCCGGGCTTATGTCGTAGACGCCGTCCTCCCCCGGCGCCCCGATATTGAGGCTTGACCCGACGCTCTCGCCCGGGCCGAGCACGTTCGCCGGCGAGATGGCGCCGTTCACCACGATCGTCCCGTCGCTCCCGACCGTGAACCTCGGACCCGACGGGGCCCCGCTGCCGCCCGGCCCGCCAGGCCCGCCGGGTTCGGGCGGCTCGGGAACCGCGGGCGGCGCGGGGTTCCCGCCACCACCGCCGCCACCGCCGCTGCCGGCGTCAGCCGCCGGGCTGCCCGATTCGGGGCTGCCGGTTTCCGGGCCCGACGGCCCGGGAGATTCCGGCTTGCCCACGTCGTTGCCGGGGCCGTTCGTCAGGCCGTCGTCACCGGTGCCCGCCGAGGGCTCGAGCCCGTTCTGGTTGTACACATTGTCGATGCCGTTGATGCCGTCATCGCCCAGTTGCTGCAGGAGCTGCGCCTCGTCCGGAGGCGTCCCGATGATCGTGTCCTTGGACGGGATGTCCCTGGGCTTGGTGGTCTCCGTCGGCTTACCCGGCTCGTACTGGTCGTTCTTGAGCGAGTCCGGCGGGCTCGGCGGGCTGCACTGCTTCACGGCAAAGCAGTCCTGCGGGGGCGGCGGCGGGGGCGGCGGAGGCGGCGGGACGCACAGCTCGGGCTCGTAGGTGCAGGTGGCGACGCCGACACCGATTCCTACGCCGACGCCGCAGTTCCAACTGCAGCCGTAACCCCCGCCCCCGCCACCGCCGCCGCCACCGCCGCCGCCGGTACCGCCGCCACCGCCGTCATACTCACCGCAGTAGGTCGCACGGCAGGAGTCGTACTCCTGCTGCGCCCAGTTCTGATCGGTCGATTCCGGATAGGACGGCGGCGGCGCCTCCGGCGATATGGACCCGTAGCAGAACAAGAAGACACACGACAGGATGTGGGTTTCGACGTTAAAGACCTGCTCGCCTGCCCGCGCCACGTCCCCGGCCCAGTTCTCTATGTCGCACGTGAAGCACGGCCAGTGGCCGGTGGGGTCGGTGCCGGTGAGCGGGTCGCCATCGGCGTAACCGTAAGACGTGCCGCTGATGACCGACGGGTCCGGCATCCCGGCCGCGGTGCTGTCGCCGCTGGTGAACGCGCCCGTGGCCGGGGCGTACCAGCGGGCCGACATGTCGGTGTCGCTGGTAGCGGGATCGGTGTACTGGTCCTGGTAGCCCAGCGACGGCCGGGCCCCGCTGCTGGCGGTGACCGTCCCGTACGGGCTGTAAGCGGCCGATCCGCCCAGGCCGGTCGTCGCGGTGGCCGGGCTGAACGTGCCGGTGACGTCGCCGTGGACGTCGGTGAGCATCGCCTGCGCGGTGCCGCCGGAGGGCTGCTCGGCGACCGGGTCGCCGGAGGGGTCGTAGCTGTAGCCGGTGGTGCCGTCGGAGGCCACGGCGGCGCCGGTACCAGAGTAAGCGAAGCTGGCGGTGCCCGAGCCGGCGGCGCGGGTGGCCAGCCGGCCCAGGGCGTCGTAGGCGTAGCTGATCCCGCCCGGGGCGGTGACGGTCTGCCCGTAGGCGTCCGAGGTGTAGTCGTGCGCGCTGCCCGACGGCGGGGTGACCGACGCCAGCGCCCCGGACATGGTGTACCCGTAGCTGGTGCTGCCCGCCGAGGTCGCCGAGGTGGCCGGCTGGTCCTGGGCGTTGTAGGTGTAGGTCGTGCCGCCCGCGGACGTCAGGTCCCCGTCGGCGTCGTAACCGTAGCTGGTCGTGGTCCCGCCGGCGGCGGCCGAGGTCAGCTCGTCGGCCTGGTTGTATCCGTAGGTTGTGGACGCCGCTCCGGCATACCCGGTGGTGGCCTGAGACGACAGGTTCCCGTCCGCGTCATAACCGTAAGACTCCGACGCGATCGCCGCTCCGGACGCCGACGTCAGCGTGTCCGAGGCAAGCTGCTGCAGCCCGGTGTAGGTCAGTCTCTGCCGGGGCCCGGCGGCGGCGCCCTTGGCGTAGGCGAGCGTGACCGGAAGGCTGTCCGCGTTGTACCCGTAGGTCACGGTGTCGCCGGTCAGCGGGTCGGCCACAGTAGATAGCTGGTCAGCCGCGTTGTAGGTGTAAGCCGTCGTGCCCGCCGCGTCGGCGCGGGAGGTCATCAGCCCGTCTGCGTTGTACCCGAAGCTGGCTGCCCCCGACGGCCCCGACGCGGAGGTCAGCTCGCCGCCGTCGTTGTAGCCGAACGAGTCCGTGCCGCCGGGCGCGGTGGCCGAGGCCAGGTCCCCGTCCAGGTCGTACCCGAACGTCCGGGACGAGGTAGGCGCCGCCGCCCCGGAGCCCGATTCCGCGGTCAGGCCGCCCATCTGGTTGTAGCCGTATGACAGCGTGATCCCGCCCGGCTGGGTGACCGTGACCGGCTCGGCGGCCGCGTTATAGGCGGTGGTCCAGGTCCGGTCCGCCACCGTCGTCGCGGTGGCGGTGGCCGGCTCGATCACGGATGCGGGCAGGTCCCAGGAGTTGTACGTGGTCCAGGTGGTGTTGCCGCGCCCGCTCGTGACCGATGTCTGGTTCCCGGCCGGGTCGTACCCGTAACCGGTCGTGTCCGATACCGACGACGACACCGGCTGCACCTGGCTGGTCAGCTCGTTAGCGGCGTTGTAGGCGTAGTCCGCCGCGTGGCCGTTGCCGTCGGTGACGCTGGTCTCGTTCCCGTCGGCGTCGTGACCGTAGGACTGGGTGGACAGCGGCGTGCCGACCGCTGGCGCAGCCGGCGGCGGACCGTACTCCTGCGTCGAGGTCGGGTCCCCGGCCGGGTCGTACGCATAGGTCGAGTACGACTGGTCGGGATCGGTGACGTTGGTGACGTCGCCCAGATAGTTGTAGGCGTAGCTGGCGGTGTCGCCGTAGATGTTCGCGGCGGAGGTCAGCTCGCCGAGGTGGTCGTAGGTGGCGGTGGTGACCGCGCCGTCCGGGGTCGTCGTGGTCAGCGGGTCGCCGAGGTAGTCGTAGGTGTCGCTGGTGGTGTCGTAGGCCGTGCCGCTGCCCGACCGGATGTCCTGGGTCGAGGTGGCCTGGTCGCCGAAGTAGTCGTAGGTGGCCTGGGTCTGTCCGCCCGTGGGGCTGGTCGCGGAAAGCTGCTCGCCGTCACTGTCGTAGGCGTAGGTCCACACCCCAGCCTTGGGCTGGCCGGTGAGCTGCGGATCGGTCTGGGTAACCAGGTCCCCGAGCGCGTCGTAGGCGTAGCCGGTGGTGTTGCCCAGCGGATCGGTGACGCTGACCAGGTTGCCGTTCCCGTCGTAGGCGTACTTGGCTGTCGCGGTGATCGCGGCGGACGACCCGGGCGGGGTGTAGGACGGCTGGCTGACGGCGGTGACCCGGCCGTCACCGTCGTAGCCGGTGGTGGTGGTGTTCCCGTCGGGGTCCTGGGCCTGGGTCCGGTCACCAAAGGTGCCGTAGCCGTAGCTGGCGACCGGGCGGGTGGTCGCCGGGGTCGGCGCGGCGTAGCTGGCGGTGGCCACCGGGGGGCCGGTGACCTGGGCCAGGTTGCCGGCCTGGTCGTAGCCGAAGTTCGTGGTGTAGTTCGCGGGCGTCGCGCCGGAGGCGTTGCCGTCAGGGCTCGTCATCGACGTCTGCTGGCCGAGCTTGTCGTAGGTCCAGGTCGTGGTGTCGTCGGTGCCGCCGTTGATAACAGACTGGCTGGTCAGCGCGTCCGCGCTGTTGTACCCGTAGTCCGTGGTGGTCGACCCGCCGGATCCGCTGTCCGTCTGCGCGGTCACCAGGCCGTCCGCGTTGTAGGCGTAGCTGGTGGCCCGGTCGGCATACCCCGAGGACGACGCACCGGATGGCGGAGCGTCCGCCACCATGCTGGTCGCCTGGTCGTCCGCGTTGTACGCCCAGGTCGTGGTCGTGGTGTCGGCCGCGGTGACGGGCAGGTTGCTGGCCGCTTCGCTGGCCAGGTTCCCGGCCGGGTCGTAGGTGTAAGCGGTCTGCCGGCCGGGCGGAACCGTCCCGTTGGCGTTGGCCGGCGGTTGCTGCTGGGAAGCGATCAGGTCCTGATCGCCGTCGTAGAAGTAGTTGGTGATCCGGCCCATCGAATCGGTCGTGGCCGCCAGCAGGCCGGCCGGGTCGTACGCGTAGGAGTCCAGGACCAGCTCGCACCCGTCCGTGGCGCCGGGCGCCTGCCCGGACGGGCAGGCCGGCGCGGGGCTGGACTGGTTCGTCGACCCGGTGAGCAAGGCGACCTGGGTCGCCTCGTTGTACTCGTTGTAGGAGTAGTCGTACTCGTGGCCGTCGCCGTCCACCATCGTGGCCACGTTGCCCATGGCGTCGTAGGTGTACCCGGTCGTCGCGCCCGCCGGGTTCGCGCTCGCCGCGCCGTCCGACTGCGCGCTGCCGCCGCTGGTCGCCCCGGCCGGGCCGGTCACGCTCGCCACTTCGCCGTCGTCGTTGTAGGTCCAGGCGGTCGTGCGGGTCGGGTCGCCGCCGGTCAGGTCGGTCTGAGTGCGGGTAAGCAGGTTGCCGTCGGGGTCGTAGGAGTAGGCATCCCGCAGGGTGTGGGTCGCCCCGGTCACCTGGTTCGCCACGCCGGGGTAGGTGACCGTCAGCGGCTGGTTGACCGCCGTCCATGAATACGACGTGGCCAGCCCGCCCGGGTAGGTGTCGCTGTAGGTGGTCGCGGCCCGCGCTCGGCCGAGCCCGTCGTAGCTGTACACCGTGCGGGCGCCGTCCGGCTGGGTCACCTGCGCCAGGTCGCCGTCGGAGTAGTACTGGTAGCTGCTGACCGCGCCGCCCGGCGTGGCCTGCGACACCAGCAGCCCCGGCGGGGTGGTGCCGCTGCCGCCGTAGGCGGCGGTCGACGACGTGGAGTACGCGTAGGTGGTCGTGCGCCCGGACGAGAACCCGGAGGTGGGCGGCGTGGTGGAGCTGGTCAGCTCCCCGGCCGCGTTGTAAGCGTCCGTGGTCAGGTACGCGGTGCTGGCCGCCGCGGGCGAACGGGCGTCGGCGATCCCGGTGAGCTGGTCATTACGCGGATCGAGCGCGTTCGCCTGGTCGTAGTAGTACGTGTAGTACGTGGTGCAGCACGGCGAACTGGCCGCCAGGTCGGACCAGGTCCGGGAGAGCACGTTGCCGTGCACGTCATTGGTGAACGTGACGAGCTTCCCGTCCGCGTCGGTCATCGCGTTCAGGAACCCGGCGGCGTCATACCCGAACACGCGCGGCGCGTCGCCGTTGCCCGGTGTGTAGGACACCAGGCGCCCGCCGTTGACCGCGTCGTACCCGTACACCTCCTGGTCCCCCGCGGGGGTGGTGACCGTCACGTACCTGGTCACCGACGGCAGCGCCTCCGAGGACGCGATGTAGCCGGACGCCGCGGGCGCGGCGATCTGCCACGTACCCCCGTCGCCGCTGGTGTACGACGACACCCGGTCGTTCACTGTGTCGTACGACACCCGGGCCGCCACCCGGCCGCTGGGCAGCGTGATCTGGCTCAGCTCCGGGGACGCCTGCCCGGCCAGGGCGTAGTGGGCCGCGATCGCCGGCTGGCCCAGCGCGTGCGGGTAGATCGCCACCTCAGCGACCGACCCTTCGAAATGCCCGTACGGATCGGTCGTGATCGCCGGGGACGTCGTGCTGACCGCCTCCGGCCAGCTCGACCAGAAGCCGGCCCCGACGGTGTCGTAGTCGTTGGACGCCTGGCTGACCTGCCCGGACTGCGTGCCAGCCAGCTTGCCGTCCAGGTACAGCGACTGGGAGGTCGCCGACCCGGTCAGCACCGCGTAGTGCCAGTTTCCGTCGTTCACCGCGGCGGCGGACTTCATCGGGTCGATCGACCCGTTCCACAGCTCCCCGTACAGCTCCCCGTTCCCGCCCACGTAGAGGGCCGGCACGTGCGCGGCGGCGTCACCGGCGGCGGACGAGCCGGTGATCGGATCGGCGTCGTAGGAGAACAGCACGCCGCCGTCGCCCGCGTCCTTGAACCACAGCTCGACCGTCACATCGGTGCTGTCGGCCAGCAGGTTCTTGGCCAGCGACGCATACGAGCTTGACCCGTTGAACGAGCCCGCCGTCGCGGTGCTGCCCGCGAGCGGGCCCGTCGCGGCGAGCGTCACGTTCGAGTACGTGCCACCGGTGCTGCCCAGGTTGACGTCCACGCTGTCGGTCGCCGTCGCGGAACCGGCCGGGTTCCCGAGCCGGTAGTACGAACGGGGCCCGGAATCCATGACCGCGGTCGCGTAGTGCGATGCCGTGGTCGCGTACGTGTACCCGGTGCACCCGCCGGCCGGCGGGCACACACCGGTCAGCTCGTCGCCGCTGTAGGAGTAGGTCCAGGCCAGCCCGGTCTCCCCGGACGCGGACGGGGGCGTGGTCACGCTGGCCACGTGCGGGGCGCTGGCCCCGGCCGGCGTTGACCAGGTCAGGCTCAGCGACCGGCCGGAGGCCGTATCGGTGATCGCCGCCGGCTCGCCGGCCGAGTTATCCGTGAAGGTTTGCGTCAGCCCGGTCGGGCTCGTGATCTGGCTGAGTGTCCCGGCGCTGGTGAAGCCGTACTGGGTGCCGCCGCTGACGCCCAGGGTCCAGGTGGCGTTCGCGTTGTGCGTCAGGACGTCAGGGCTGCCCATGGGCGGCGCGTACTCCCCGACGCCGGCGCCGCTGGTGCCGGTATAGCCGAACCGGGCCTGGCTGCCGTCGGGCATCGTGACCACGACGTTGCCCGATCCGTCATTGTCCGGGGTCACGGCCATGTCCAGCACCGACGACCAGCCCGCGCCGAACGCGCGCGCGGCGGCCGGGTTCAGGCTGTTGTACGTGCGGGCGATCTGCAGCGGCGGGCCGGGAACGGCAACGGCCGCGTCAACCGCCGACGTGGTGTAATTCCCCGACTCCGGATCGAAGGGCTCCCCGCTCGACCCGCCCGAGGTACTCGGCCCGCCGGACTGGCCGAGCTGGGCGGAGATGTCCGGCTGCGGCACCTGCGGGGTGATCGACACCGGCCCGACGGTGGTCGGCGCGCCGTTGGTCGTCGCGGTCACCGACCAGGTATATGGCTCGTCCCAGGTCAGCGCCGGGGACACCGTCCAGTACGGGGTCAGGATGCTCCCCGAGCTGAGGGTCCCGGTCGGGCACGTGGTGCCGGCCAGCGGGTGGCAGGTCAGGGTGAACTGGTAAGTGATCGTCGTCCCGGTGGTAGAGAACGCCGTGGTGGACAGCTCGGGCGTGTCGGTCGGGGTGCTGTAGCCGTCCGGCGGGTACACGCCGGAGACGGCGGGCGGGGGCTGCGGCACGGCCAGGCCGACCGCCAGCGGCTGGACGCCCTCGGAGAAGAACGACACCGGTGAAGACCCGGTCGCGTTCTTGTACATGTCGAAGTTGATCGCGTAGCTGCCCACCGGAAGCTCGTTCACCTTGGCGTCTACGGTCACCGACGCGCCCGGGGCCACGGTGGACGGCATCGGCGTGAACACCGGGTGCGCGGCCACTTCATGGCCGGCCGCGTTGTACACCTCGTACGACAGCTCGTACCCGTTGGACGAGGTCCACGTGGTCGACCCTTGGTTGGTCACCTTGACCGCGATCTCGCCGTTCGTGGTCGGGGTGACCTGCTGGACCGGGGTCTTGCTGGCCAGGCTGTAGCTGGCGCCGTCGGTGCTGTAGGTCACGGCCAGGAACGGGTCCCCGCCGCTGGAGTTGTCGCTGGTGAACTTCTTCCACCCGTAGCTGTCCGACGACGACGCGCCCAGGGCCAGCCCGTTGTTGGCGATCGTGCCGTGCGTCCACCCGTTCAGCAGCGCCGTGCCCGCGGTGCCCAGGTCGAACCCTTCCCACTGGTTCGGGCATGGCGAGTCCGACTGCGGCTCGCCGAGCTGCACCCACCCGGTCGCGAAGCTCTTCGACGCCAGCGCCGAGCCGGTCGACGGCCCCGGATACGACTTGGCCCCCGTCACCGACCAGGACGACGTCACCGGGTACACGGACACCGGGCGTGGCGAGCACGAATACGACCACGAGTTGAACACCGCGAGCCGCGCCCCGAGGACGTAATCGCTGCGCAGCGTCGTCGACACGCTGGCGAAGTTCAGGAACGACTTCGCCACGTTGGACCCGCCGTTGTACGTGCCCACGTCGATCTCGTCATTCGACGAGTAGTCCGAGTCGTTTGGAGACTCCACGTACGTGGTGCCGTTGGCATTCACGTCGGACAGGCTCGGGTCCACGGTCACGGGGAACACCCGCGCCGCGCTGTCCAGCCACGACGTGTCCAGCGTCATCTGGATCGCGGAACGGTCGCCCATCTTCACCAGCGTGTAGGTGACACCGGACGAGTAGGCGCCTTCGCCGGAATGGGGGCTGATGTCGGAGTCGGTCATGTACCCCGGCTCCACCTGCGCCACGGGCTTGCCCGAGGCGTTGACGAACTCGATCGGCCCGCCCCGGGCCGCCGTCGCCCGCAGCCCGGTCAGTGACAACGGGAACACCCAGGTCGTGGGCGCATCACGGGAGCCGAGGACCACCTGCTCGGTCACTCCCCCGGACCCGGTCACGTACCGCACGTCGCTGTCTGGCCGCACTCCGGTGTAGGTCACGGTGTCCCCGGACGCGGCTCCGGCGGCGTGCGCCGCTCCGGCGATCCCGAACCCCACCGCGTGCGAAGAGCCAGCTGGCAAGCTCACCAGCGTCCCCGCGTCCGCGTACGGCGCGAAGGACTCCTCGGCCGCGGCCGCCTTGACCCGCCAGCCGTCCTGCGCCCCCACCAGGCTCGTGTCGATGCTCGCCCACGACCCGTCGGCCTGCCGGTAATACCGCGGTGACTGATACAGCATCGCCGTCCGCGTTCCGTCGGCGTTCTGGTACACGACCTGGTCGGGGGATGTGAGCGACGGCAGCATCCGGCTCGTCTTGGTGTCAAAGCCCTGCTTCGCCCGGGCACGCGGCGCCTGCAGCACCCGCATCCTGTCCGCCTGGCCGGTCTTACCCCGCGCCGGCAACCGAAGCCGGCCCGAAGCCGCAGCGGGCGGCACCGCGCCCTTGGGCCGCCGCGAGGGCGGCAGCGCCGCCTTCGCCTCCAGCGACGCGGCCTCGGCCGCCACGGCCCGCCGTGATGTCGGCGGCGCCGCCGCCCGTACCCGCACGACCCGGCCGTTGACCAGTCTGGCCGTTGTCGCCGACGCGGGAACCCGGCGCGGCCGGCCCGCTGCCCCCCACACCGGCTGCGCCGGCGCACCCGGCGAGCCTCCCGTGGTCACCACCACCGCCACGATCCCCAGCGCCACGGACACCGCCAGTGCGCTGCCGGCCGCGACCACGCGGTACGCGGCCGACTTCAGCCGCAGCACGCGCCGGGCCCGCAGCCAGAGTCCGCGGGCAACTCGTCCCGACGACCGGGCACGCCACACCGGGCCAAATGCCTTGGGAATAAACAAGCCAGCGCCTCACTCTGAGCGGACGGTTCTACGGGCGCAAGCATGCGGCCAGCCGCTGCGAGGAACGCTCCAGCGGCAGCCATAACGCGGCTCCGTAGTCCCGTGGCCGCGGCGGGCCCGTCAGCCGTGACTGGCGGCGGGCAGAGCGGGTCACGGCCCGATCCGCCGCTACGGGACGGGAGCCGCTAACTACGGGATAGGGTCGTCCCCCTAGCAAAATGGGCCGGGAGGACGATCGCGGGGTGGCAGCGCGGTGAGCGAGCAGAGCGCGGCGGGACGGCTGTTCGGCGTCGGGGTCGGCCCCGGCGACCCCGACCTGGTGACCGTGCTGGCCGCGCGCCTGATCGGCGAGGCCGACGTCGTCGCCTATCACTGCGCGCGGCACGGGCACAGCGTCGCCCGTGCCGCCGCCGAGCCGTACCTGCGCCCCGGCCAGGCCGAAGAGGTGCTGCGCTACCCGGTGACCACCGAGGAAACCGATCACCCGGGCGGCTACGCGGGCGCGCTGGGCGACTTCTACGAGGAGGCGTCGGAGCGCCTCGCGGCGCACCTGGCCGCGGGCCGGACCGTGGTGGTGCTGTGCGAGGGCGATCCCGGCTTCTACGGTTCCTACCAGCACCTGCACGTCCGGCTGCGGGACCGGTTCCGCGCCCAGGTCGTGCCCGGCGTGTCCTCGGTTTCCGCCGCGGCCGCCGCGGTGGGCGAGCCGCTCGTCCAGCACGACGAGTCGCTGACCGTGCTGGCCGGCACGCTCCCGCCGGAGATCCTGCGGGCCCGGCTGGCCGCCGCGGACGGCGACGCGGTGGCGATACTCAAGCTCGGCCGCACCTTCGACAAGGTGCGGGCCGCCCTGGACGAGACCGGCCTGCTGGAGCGCGCGCACTACGCCGAGCGCGCGGGGACCGGCGCGCAGCGGGTCGCTCCGCTGGCCGGGGTCGATCCCGCCACCGTGCCGTACATGTCGCTGGCGCTGGTGCCCGGGCGGGGCACCCGGGCCGGGCCGCCGCCCGGCGTGACCGTCGTCGGGCTCGGGCCCGGTGACCCGGTGTGGCTCACCCCGCAGGCCGCGGCGGCGGTCGCGGCCGCGACCGACCTGGTCGGTTACCGGCCCTACCTGGCGCGGGTGCCTAGCCGGCCCGGGCAGCACCGGCACGCCTCGGGGAACACGGTCGAGGCCGACCGCGCCGCGCTCGCGCTGGACCTGGCGGCCAAGGGCAGCCGCGTGGCCGTGATCTCCTCGGGCGACCCCGGCGTGTTCGCGATGGCGTCGGCCGTGCTCGAGCAGGCCGCGTCCGATCCCGGGCGGTGGGGCGACGTCGAGGTCGAGATCCTGCCCGGCGTGACCGCCGCGCAGGCGGTGGCGAGCCGGGCCGGGGCACCGCTGGGCCACGACTACGCCGTGATCAGCCTGTCCGACCGGCTCAAGCCGTGGGAGGTCATCGCCGACCGGGTGGCCAAGGCGGCCGCGGCCGACCTGGTCCTGGCCCTGTACAACCCGGCGTCCCGCACCCGGACCTGGCAGGTCGGCGCGGTCCGCGACCTGGTCCTGCGGCACCGTCCGCCGGCTACCCCGGTCGTCGTGGGCCGCGGCGTGGGCCGGCCCGGCGAGCACGTGAGCATCACG
>DATAVV010000308.1:0-22093 GCA_036267555.1 Streptosporangiaceae bacterium
GTACCCGGTTTCGACGTTGAAGACGTTCTGCCAGTCCTGCGCCTGCGCGGCGAACCTGCGGTAGTCGGCGGCGTGCCCGGTGGCCCGGGCCAGGGACGCGATCGCGTAATCCGCCGTGTCGTACTCGAGCTGGGTCGACACTGGGCCGTAGAAGTTGCAGCAGCCGTAGGACCCGTCGTACGGCAGGTAGCCGTCCTGCGCCAGCGTGGCCAGGCCGGGCCGGATGTTGTTCGGCGCGGTGGCCTGGTGGATCATCGCGGCCAGAGCGGCGGAGGTGTCGAAGTCCCGGGCGCCGAACGCGTACGCGTCCGCGATGATCGGGTCGGCCGGGTCACCGACCTGCACGTAGGTCTCACCGTCGGCCAGCCCCCACTTCGGTAGCTGGCCGGTCTGCCGGTAGTCGTTGAGCATGGACGTGACCGCGTCGCTGGTCGCCCCGGGCGCGACCAGCGCGGCGAGCTGCACCTGGCTGCGGTAGATGTCCCAGCCGGAGAAATTCGCATACTGCTGATGCCCGGGCGCGGCCGTGTGCACCGCGCCGTCCATGCCGGTGTACTGGCCGTTGTCGTCGCTGAACACGCTGGGATCCAGCAGGGCGTGATAGAGCGCGGTGTAGAACTGTGCCTGCGCAGCGGCGGAGCCGCCGGAGATCTGGATCCGGCGCAGGACGCGATTCCACGCGTCGTGGCTGGCCCGCTCCACCTGGCCGAAGTCCCGGGCGCCGATCTCGGTCCGCAGGTTCAGGCCGGCGTTCGCCGCCGAGGTGAACGAGATGCCGGCCCTGGCGGTGACTGTCTGGTCCGCGGTGGTGTCGAAGGTCAGGTACAGGCCGACCGGGTTGGTCACCGCACCGCCCGCGGCCGTTGTCCCGCCCCAGGTGCCGGACGCGGTGAACGGCTGGCTGAACACGATGTCGAAGTGCAGGGTGTAGTCGTTCTCGGTGATGGAAGGCTCGCCGCAGAAGTGGCCCGAGGTCACCGAGCCGGTGACCTCGTCGTCGCCGACCACCTGCGCGCTGGTCGCGTCGACCTGCTCCTGGCTGTCGTCGAGCTTGAGCAGCAGGTTGGCCTGGGTGGTGGCGGGGAAACGGAACGCGCCGATGCCCGCGCGCGTGGTGTCGGTGAGTTGCACGGCCACGCCGTCGCCGAGCGTCACCGCGTAGTAGCCGGCCTGGGCGGTCTCGGTGGCGTGGGAGAAGCTCTCGGTGGCGGTGGCCGGCGAACCGCCGATCGCGCCCACCGTGGGCAGGATCGGGACGTCACCGTAGGCCCCGCAGCCCGGTCCGGACAGGTGGGTCAGGCTGAACCCGGTGAGGCTGGTGGCGGTGGCGGAGTAGCCGCCGCCGTCCGGCCGGCTCGGGGAGGTGTCCGGGCCCCACTGGATCATGCCGAACGGCATGTCGGGACCGGGGAAGGTGTCGCCGCCGCCGGACGTGCCGATCAGCGGGTTGACCAGGGCGGCCGGATCGGTCACTGGCGCCGGCCCGCCGGGGCCGGCCCCGGGCGCCGCGGCGGCGGCGGGGACAGCGGACGCGGCCGCGGCCGTCACGGCGAGGGCCACGACCAGCGGGACCACGCTTCGAAACACATGTTTTGAAGCATGGCTTCGGAACATGTGTTTCGACGGGTCGGCCGGCAGACGGCGGCGGGTCCTGCGCGAGCGGCGCGCGATCACGAGTCGTCCTTCCGGCCGGGGGCGGGGGAACATGAACGTCCTTTCGGGCCGTCGTGCCGCGGGCCTAGGTACCCACCCATCGTGACCGCCGGCGATCGGTGCGGGCAAGCAATCACCGGATGGCTATTAAGTGACATTTCTTGACATCGGTACGCGGCAAGCCGGACGATCGTGGCGCAGTGCTCATCTCGGTGTATTTACCCCGTAAGGCGTGCGTACACTCCCGTTTACCGTCTGCCGGAAGGCTTGCCGTCCATGGATTGCTGCCGACCCTCCCGCCGCCAGGCCCTGCTCTGGGGCAGCCTGGCCGCTGCCGCCGCCACCCCGCTGGTCGGCGCGGCCGACGCCACACCCGCCGCGGCTTCGGCCACCGGCATCCTGGTCACCGACCTCGAGGTCGCGACCGTCACCGACACCAGCGTGGTGATCACCTGGTTCACCGGCTCGGCCACGCAGACCGACCAGTACGGGTTCCCCGCGCCGGTCGCCACCGACACGCAACTGCAACTGGGCTCGTGGGATCCGGCGACGCTGAGCGTGGTGCCCGGGTCGCTGAAGACCGTGCTGCACGACGAGCACCGCACGGCCTACCACTACGCGGAGGCCGGCGGTCTTGAGCCCGGCACCAACTACGCGTACGTGGCGCTGTCGGCGGGCCAGGCCGCGCAGCAGACATCGATGCAGTTCCCGGTCGGGGTGGGCGGCTCGCTCGACTACCCGGGCGTGTTCACCACGCTGGCCACGCCGCCCGGCCGCTACCTGTTCACGCTGGCGCTCAGCAACGACCTGCACCTGGGCGAGGGCGAGAGCGGGATCATCGAGAACAACTGGCCGCCGTTCTTCGAGCAGGACCCGGGGCTGCCGGCGTACCCGGTCGTGATGCTGGAGGCGATGCTCGGCGACCTGCGCCGGCCGGACCGGCGGGCGGACCGGCTGCTCGTGGCCGGCGACCTCACCGCGGACGCGCTGCCGGCCGAGGTCACGCAGGTCCGCCAGATGCTCGACGGCTGGGGACGGCTGGGGACCGACTACTTCGTGACGCGCGGCAACCACGACCGCTCGCACGCGGGCGCGGGCTACGAGACCTGCACCGCGGTGCCGGGCACCTCGCCGCAGCACTACGACTGCTGGGGCGACATGTTCCCCTACCCGCTGCAGCAACTGCAGGTGCACGACGTCGGCGGCCTGCGCCTGATCGGGCTGGACACCACCATGCTGGACGCCGCGGGCGGGACCATGTCCGCCGCGCAGCTTGGCGCGCTCGGCGAAGCGCTGAAGCAGGACCCGGACCGCCCGACGCTGCTGTTCGGCCACCACCCGGTCACCTACGAGTCGGCGGCGACCACCGAGGCCGGGCCCGCGTTCGACATCGACCGGCCCACCGCCATCGCCCTGCAGAAGCTGTACGAGCAGACACCCGGCGTGTTCTTCCACCACTCCGGGCACACCCACCGTAACAAGCGGACGTACCTGCTCGACTCCGGCCAGGCGCCGGTCGAGTCGGTGGAGTTCCTCGAGGTCGGGGCGACCAAGGAGTACCCCGGCGGCTACTCGCTGCTGCGCCTGTACACCGGCGGCTACATGGTGAGCTACTACAAGAACCGCACCGACCTGGCCCGCGCCTGGGGCCAGCGCAGCCGCCACGAGTACTACACCCTCTACCCGCACTACATGCTCGGCACCATCGCCGACCGCAACCACACCGTGACCGCCGACCTGTCCGGCCTGCGCCCGCTCCGCTAGCGTCAGCGGAACTGGCGCCCCGGGGCGGGCCGCGTCACCCGCACCCGGGCCTCGGCCCGGCCGAGGCCCGGGTGGCTGGCCGTGACCCGGACCATCCCGGTCAGGCCGGGCTCGGACCGGACCAGCGCGCCGCCGACGCCGCCGTACCGGTCGAACTCGAACGGGTTCTCCCCGATGAGCGTGCCCGGCCCGGCCAGGGTCAGCCGCACGACGCCGGCGGCCCGACGGCGCTGGTTGCCGTAGGCGTCCACGGCCCGGAACGTCAGCCGTGTGGCGTCCGACCCGTCGGCCTCGATCGAGCTGTCGTCCGCGGTCAGCGCCAGGCGGTCCCGTGCCGGGTCGGACGACAGGCGCACCGATGCGACGAGCCGCCGGCCCAGGTAGCCGTCGATACGCAGATCAGGCCGGGCGACGGCGGGCGGTCTCGGGCCGCGTTCGGCCAGATTCACGAACACCGGAGGAAACGCGAGGTGCCCGAACCGGCGGGTGTCCGGGGTGGCCGTGACCACGTGCCGGCCGCCGACGTAGATCCGGAGCCGGTCGCAGTTGGTGGCGATCATCGCGTCCGCGCCGGGGCCATCCGGCGGCGCTCCCGGGCCGTGGTCCCAGAAGAACGCGGGCGCGATGACCGGGCCCAGGCGCGGGTCCTGCTGGGACCGGTAGAACGCGGCGCCGGGCTTGGCCGCCCGGAACGTGTCGAGGACGCCCGGCGTCTTCAGCGCGTCCCAGATCCGGTCGCCGCCGTTGAGCGAGGCGTAGTCGAAGCCGGCCCAGCCGAGCAGGCCGGCGTAGCCCGGGTCGGAACGGGCGATGTCATGCACCTGGGCGTGCAGCCGCGCCTGCTCGGCCAGCACCGCGGCCGAGTCGTTCCAGTGGTAGGTCGGCGGCCCGTCGATCGCGCCGACCGCCTCGCTGACCAGGTAGGGCACGCCGGGCAGCGGCGGGCGGAGCTCGGCCTGGCCGTCGCGGGAGTGGTAGTCGTCGTAGCCGAATACGTCCTCGGCCCAGCCCGCCGTGGAGTAGATGTCCATCGCGCCGGTCGTCGGCCGGCTGCCGTCCAGGTCGTAGGCGATCTGGCGGGCCTGCGCGAACAGGGCGGGGTAGTTCGCGGTCTCGTCCGGCCGGGTGCCCCAGGCGATGACCGACGGCCTGCTGCGGTCCCTGATCACCATGTCGGCGACGTTCTGGAGAAAGATGCCCCGCCAGGCGGCGTCGCCCACGAAGTGCCAGCCGGGTGGCTCCTGCCAGACCATGAGCCCCAGCTCGTCGCAGGCGTCGAGGAAGTGCGGCGACTGCGGGTAGTGCGAGCAGCGCACCATGTTGCAGTTCAGCTCGCGCCGGAGGATCTGCGCGTCCCGGCGCTGCAGCCGGGCGGCGGCCGCCATGCCGGTGTAGGGGAAAAGCTGGTGCCGGTTGAGGCCGAAGATCTGCAAGCGCTCGCCGTTGAGGTAGAAGCCGCCGGGCCGGAACACCGCCTCGCGGAACCCGGTCCTGACCTCGACGGTGTGCGGTGGCCGGCCGGGCGGGGCCAGCGTGACCCGCACCGTGTACAGCTTCGGCGTGTCCGGCGACCACAGCGCCACCTCGCCGACCCCGGTGACGGTGAGCGAGGCGACCGTGATGCCGCGGCTGGTGATCGTCACGGGGGTCTGGGCCGAGGCCAGCGTGCGCGCCCCGTCCCGCACCTGCGCCGTGAGCAGGGCCGGGCCTTCCGGCACGGCCGCCGCGTCGATCGTGGCCTGCACCCGCACGCTGCGGCCGGAGTCGAGCACCCGGTCCGGCCGGGCGAACACGTCGGACAGGAACACCTCGGGGACCGCGCGCAGCGTGACGTCCCGGTAGATGCCGCCGGGCTGCAGGTAGTCCACGGCCCTGGCCCCGGCCGGCGCGCCCGCGGGCGGGACCGGGAGCCACCGCGCGTCCACGACGACCGCCAGGACATTGTCGTCGCGGGCACTGTCGTCGCGGGCACTGTCGTCGCGGGCGAGGCCGCGGGTCAGCTCGGTCGACCACGGCAGGTAGCCGCCCTGGTGCGTGCCGAGCGCGACGCCGTTGAGCAGCACGGTCGCGTTGACCATCACGCCGTCGAAGTCGGCGAACACGCGGTAGCCGTTGCGCCACGGCGGGCGGAAGTGCTTGCGGTAGATCCAGACTCCCTCCCATCGGGCCGGGTCCCAGCCGCCCCAGGACAGCGGCGTCACCGTGTGCGGCAGCGTGACCTCGGCCAGGCGGCGGTCGTCGAACGCCGCCGCCGCGGATCCTTCGGTGTAGCTGCCGAACAGCCAGCGCTGGTTGAAGTCAAAGGTCGCGGTCTCCGGGACGCTGGCCGCGGCGCGGCTCTCGGCGCAGCCGTCCGCGAGCCCGGCCGTCAGCGCGGCCATCACGCCCGTGCGCAAAACCGCGCGCCGCGACGGCCGGACCGGGTCAGAAGGGGCGATTCCGGCGGTCACGCCCTCGAATGTAGTAGCTTCGGCTGCGGGCTTGCCGGGCCGGCGCGGAAGGTCCGGGCATCGCTCAGCACAGGCGACAAGGAGGCATGCGTGGCGAAGACCGCTCCGTTCACGATCGGCGCCGAAGTGAGCTGCACCGACGGGGTGTGCGGCACCCTGCGCCGCGTGATCATCGACCCGGTCGCCCGCTCGGTTACCCACCTGGTGGTCGACCCGCGGGACGGCCTGGAGCTCGCCCGGCTCGTTCCGGTCGGCCTGGTCGACGTGGCCGATGCCACGTCGGGCGCGATCGGGCTCCGGTGCACCCGGGCCGAGTTCGGCAAGCTGGACCCGGCCGAGGAGACGCAGTTCGTACCGGGGGCGCTCAGCGATCCGCCCTACGGCCCCGAGCAGGCGCTCGCCTGGCCCTACTACGGCCTCGGGCCGGGCCTGGCGGGCGTGGGCCCGGAGATAAGCCCGCCGGGCGTGCTCTACGAAACCGTGCCGCTGGGCGAGATCGACGTGCACCGGGGCGAGCACGTCCAGGCCACCGACGGCGGCATCGGGCACGTCCAGGGACTGGTCATCGAGCGCGAAAGCCACCACGTGACGCACGTGCTGCTACAGGAGGGTCACCTGTGGGACCGCAAGCAGGTGGCCATCCCGATCCGCGCCGTGACCCAGGTCGACGATGACGGCATTCACCTCAGCCTGACCAAGCAGCAGGTGGAGGACCTGCCCTCGGTCGACATCGAGCACCCCGACGCGGACGCCGACGACACGGCCTGACGGGCGGCCGGGCCGCCGGCGGCGAGGTCAGCGCGTCCCGGCCTGGTCGGCGGTGAGGGCTTCGAGCACGTCGGCGTCGAAGCAGGTCCGGTCGCCGGTGTGGCACGCCGCGCCGGTCTGGTCGACCCTGACCAGCACCACGTCGGCGTCGCAGTCGAGCGCGACCGACTTGACCCACTGCGCATGACCCGAGGTCTCGCCCTTGACCCAGTACTCCTGGCGGCTGCGCGACCAGTACGTGCACCGGCCGGTGGTCAGCGTGCGGTGCAGGGCCTCGTCGTCCATCCAGCCCAGCATCAGCACCTCGCCGGTGTCGTGTTGCTGGGCGATGGCCGCGATCAGCCCGTCGGGGTTCCGCTTCAGCCGGGCCGCGATCTTCGGGTCGAGCGCGGACTCCCCGGCGCCGACCCGGGTCCCTCGGTCACTCGTGCTCATGTGTCCTAGCCTCGCATGTCCGTTCGCCTGGCCGCCGCGCGCGTCGGGAAGTCAGCGCACGGGATGCCCGGCCGCGCGCAGCGCCTGTTTGACCTCGCCGATCCGCATCTCGCCGAAGTGGAACACGCTGGCCGCGAGCACGGCGTCGGCGCCCGCCGCGACCGCCGGGGCGAAGTGCGCGACCTCGCCCGCGCCGCCGCTCGCGATCACCGGGACGGCCACGGCGGCCCGCACCGCCTCGATCATCTCCAGGTCGAAGCCGGCCTTCGTGCCGTCGGCGTCCATCGAGTTCAGCAGGACTTCCCCGGCGCCGAGTCCGGCGGCCCGGCGGGCCCAGCCGACCGCGTCCAGGCCGGTGCCGCGGCGCCCGCCGTGCGTGGTCACCTCGAACCCGCTGCTGGGCGGCTCGCCCGCTCCGGCCGGTCCGGCCCGGCGCGCGTCGACCGACACGACCACGCACTGGGCGCCGAACCGCCCCGCGACCTCGGAGAGCAACTCGGGCCGGGCGATCGCCGCGGTGTTCAGTGACACCTTGTCCGCCCCGGCCCGCAGCAGCCGGTCGACGTCTTCGACGCTGCGCACTCCCCCGCCCACGGTCAGCGGGATGAACACCTGGTCCGCGGTGCGCGCGACCACGTCCAGCATCGTGTCCCGGCCGTGCGCCGACGCGGTGATGTCCAGGAACACCAGTTCGTCCGCGCCCTGGGCGTCGTAGGTGGCGGCCAGTTCCACCGGATCGCCCGCGTCGCGCAGCCCGAGGAAATTCACGCCCTTGACCACGCGCCCGTTGTCGACGTCCAGGCACGGGATGACCCGCACGGCCACGGCCACCGGGCTAGGCCGCCGCGGTGGCGACCGCGTCGAGCGCCTGCTCCAGCGTGAACGCGCCCGCGTACAGCGCCTTGCCGACGATCGCGCCCTCCACCCCCAGCGGCCGCAGGCCCGCGATGTCCCGCAGGTCGTCCAGGCTGGACACGCCGCCGCTGGCGATCACCGGCCGGCCGGTGCGCGCGCAGACCCGGCGCAGCAGGTCCAGGTTGGGCCCGCGCAGCATGCCGTCCTTCATGATGTCGGTGACCACGTACCGCGCGCAGCCCTCGGCCTCCAGCCGGTCGAGCACCTCGTCGAGTTCGCCGCCGTCGCGGGTCCAGCCGCGGGCCGACAACCGCGTGCCGCGCACGTCCAGGCCGACGGCGACCCGGTCCCCGTGCGCGGCGATCACCGTGCGCACCCAGTCCGGGTTTTCCAGCGCCGCCGTGCCGATCACCACGCGCGCGCAGCCGGTGGCCAGCGCGGCCGCCAGCGACGCGTCGTCCCGGATGCCTCCCGACAGTTCGACCGCCACGTCGAGCCTTTCGACGATCGGTCCCAGCACGGCGGCATTGGATCCTCGCCCGAACGCGGCGTCCAGGTCGACCAGGTGTACCCAGCGTGCTCCGGCTTCCTGCCAGGCCAGGGCGGCGGCGAGCGGATCGCCGTAACCGGTCTCGCTCCCGGCCGCGCCCTGAACGAGCCGTACGGCCTGGCCGTCCGCCACGTCGACGGCGGGCAGCAGGGTAAGGGAATCAAGCGCGCGGGAGAGCGAGGCCGAGTAGTCCTTCACCGGACCGACTCTAGCCAGTTCGACAGCAGGGCCGCGCCGGCGTCGCCGGACTTCTCCGGGTGGAACTGGGTGGCGCACAGCGGGCCGTTCTCCACCGCGGCGATGAACCGCTCCCCGTGCGTGGCCCACGTGATCAGCGGCGCGGTCATCCGGGCGCTGCCCGGCAGCGGCAGGTCCGTGGCCGCGTAGGAGTGCACGAAGTAGAACCTGGCGTCGCCGTCGATCCCGGCGAACAGCCGCGACCCGGCCGGCGCGCTGACCGTGTTCCAGCCCATGTGCGGCAGCACCGGGGCGTCCAGCCGCCGCACGACGCCGGGCCATTCGCCGCAGCCCTCGGTGCGCTCGCCGTGCTCGACCCCCTCGGCGAACAGCACCTGCATGCCGACGCAGATGCCGAGCACCGGCCGGGAACCCGCGAGCCGCTTGCCGATCACCACCTCGCCGTGGACCTTACGCAGCCCGGCCATGCAGGCCGCGAACGCGCCCACGCCGGGCACGACCAGCCCGTCGGCCTCCAGCGCCGCGCGCGGGTCTGCGGTCACCTCGACCTGCGCCCCGGCGCGCTGCAGCGCCCGCTGCGCCGAGCGGATGTTGCCGAAGCCATAGTCGAGCACCACGACCCTGCTCCCCATCCGCCCAGATTATCTGCCCGCCCGGCCCACCCGGGCCCGCCCACCCCACCCGGGCCCCTGCAGTCCATTGCTGTGGAGACTTAGCGGGCAAATAGAGCGTTCAACACTCCACAGCAAAGGGATCGCGGCCCGCGCGGAATGGGGCAATCGGGGCGGGAGATAATCGGGGTCATGAGAGCAGCCGTGCTGGCCGATATTCACGCGAACCTGCCCGCGCTGGACGCCGTGCTCGCCGAGCCCGACGTGGCCAGCGCCGACGTGGTGGTGCTGCTCGGTGACATCGCGCTCGGGCCGATGCCCGCGCCGACCCTGGACCGGCTGGCCGGGCTGGGCGACCGTGCGGTGTGGGTGCACGGCAACTGCGAGCGGGAGCTCATCACCGCCTTCGACGGCGGCGAGATCCCCGGGCCTAACGGTGACCAGGCGCGCGCGACCGCCGCCCTGATCGACCGCAACCACCGGGACCTGCTCGACGGGCTGCCGCTGACCGTCACCCTGGACATCGACGGGCTCGGGCCGACGCTGCTGTGCCACGCCTCGCCCCGCCGCGACGACGAGATGCTGCTCGTCGACAGCCCGCCGGAGCGCTGGGCCGCCGCGCTGGAAGGCGTCGAGGCCGGGGTCGTGGTGTGCGGCCACACGCACATGCCGTTCGACCGGCTGCTGGGCGGGCGCCGGATACTCAACCCCAGCAGTGTGGGCATGCCCTACGGCCACCCGGGCGCGGGCTGGGCGCTGCTCGGCCCGGACGTGACGCTGCGCCAGACCCGCTACGACGCCGAGGCGGCGGGCGCGGCGATCCGCGCCAGCCGCTATGAGGACGCGCAGGCCTGGGCGGCCGAGTACGTGCTGAACCACTACTCCGACACCGACGCGCTCGAGGCGTTCACCGCGATCGCCCGCGAGCAGGCCGGGTCACCGGCCTGACCAGGCTCACGGCGCCGGCAGCCAGTACCGGGCCGACATCGGGGTCTCGCAGTACCCGCCGCCGGCGTCCGCCGTCACGTGCCAGGCGCTGCGGCCGGGCAGGATGCCCACGGCCTCGCGCAACTCGGTCCCGACGTAGTGCACAGCGCGACGCCGTCCTCGGTGGCGTAGCCCGGGCCCAGGGTGCCCGCGCCGACCAGTTCCGGTGGCGCGTCCTGCGGCGGGTACAGCACCCCGGAGCAGGCGAGGATCTGCCGCGGCCGCGTGGTCATAACAGCACGCCCTTGGTGCTCGGGACGCCGCTCGCGCGCGGATCCGGGGCCGCCGCCGCGCGCAGGGCGCGAGCGAACGCCTTGAACTGCGCCTCCACGATGTGGTGCGGGTTGCGGCCCGTCAGCACGGTCAGGTGCACGCAGATCCCGGCGGACATCGCCAGCGACTCGAAGAAGTGGCGGGTCAGCGTGGTGTCGTAGGTGCCGATCAGGGGCGCCATCGGCTCCGGCTCGGAATGCACCGTGTACGGGCGGCCCGACAGGTCCACGGCGGCCCGGGCCAGGGTCTCGTCCAGCGGGATCAGCGCGTCACCGAACCGGCAGATCCCCGCCTTGTCACCGAGCGCGTCGCGCAGGGCCTGGCCGAGGGCCAGCGCGGTGTCCTCCACCGTGTGATGGGCGTCGATCTCGATGTCGCCCTCGGTCCGCACGGTCAGGTCGATGCACGCGTGCTTGCCAAGCTGGGCGAGCATGTGGTCGAAGAACGGGACCCCGGTCTTCGCCTCGGTCACGCCCGTGCCGTCGAGGTCCAGTTCGACCAGGACCTGGGTCTCCTTGGTGACGCGTTCCACCCGCGCGGTGCGGCTCACCGGCCGCGCACCCCGTCCAGGGCGGCCTTGAACGTCTCCATCTCCTCCGCCGTGCCGATGCTGACCCGCAGCCAGCCGGGCGGGCCTACCTCGCGGATCAGCACCCCGCGGTCCACCAGGGCCTGCCACACCGAGTGCCGGTCGTCGAACGTCCCGAACAACACGAAGTTGGCGTCGGAATCCGCCGCGGCCAGGCCGGCCCGGCGCAGCCAGTCCACCGTGGTGTCGCGTTCAGCCTTCAAGATTTTCACGCTCCCCAGGAGCTCGTCCGAATGCCCCAGCGCCACCCGCGCCACGGCCTGGGTGACCGCGGACAGGTGGTACGGCAGCCGCACGATCTGCAGCGCGTCCACCACCCCCGGCGAGCCGGCCAGGTAGCCGAGCCGGGCCCCGGCCAGCGCGAACGCCTTGGACATCGTCCGCGTGACGACCAGGCGCTCATGGCCGGGGAGCAGGCTGAGCGCGCTGCCCCCGGGGTCGCGCGCGAACTCCGCGTACGCCTCGTCGACCACGACCATGCCGGGGGCGGCATCGCACGCGGCCTCGATCGCCGCCAGCGGCAGCGCGGTCCCGGTCGGGTTGTTCGGGGAGGTCAGGAACACCACGTCGGGCTGGTGCTCGCGGATCGCGGCCACGGCCCGCGCCGGGTCGAGCCCGAAATCCTCATCCCGCGCACCCGGGATCCACCGCGTGCTCGTGGCCTGCGTGATCAGGGGGTGCATCGAGTACGACGGCTCGAACCCGAGCGCGCTGCGGCCGGGCCCGCCGAAGGCCTGCAGCACCTGCTGGATGATCTCGTTGGAGCCGTTGGCCGCCCAGACCTGGGCCGTGGTCAGCCCGTGCCCCAGGTACCGGGCCAGGGCCTCGCGCAACTCGACGGCGTCGCGGTCCGGGTACCGGTTGAGCGTGCCCGCGACGCCGGCCACCGCGTCGGCCACGGCCGCCACGAGCGCGGGCGACGGCGGGTAGGGGTTCTCGTTGACGTTCAGCCGGACCGGGACGTCCAGCATCGGCGCCCCGTACGGATGGCGGCCCGCGAGGTCGTCACGCAGTGGCAATGCCTGGCCCGTTCGCACCCGCCCCAGCCTAACGGGCCGCCGCAAGGCGCCGGGTTCGCCCCTTCGCCGGCGGGGGCGGCGTTTGTAGGGTGGGGGCGTGCCCGATTCTGCGGTTGCTGCCGCGGTCCGCCGGCGGCTGCCGCGCCCCTCGCCCGGGGCCGCGAGCAAGGCCATCTGGCGGCCGACGTGGTCGGTCCCCGCGGCCATGCGGGCGGTGCGCGCGACGATCGTCATCCCCGCGCTGTTCGCGCTGACGTTCAAGGTCGTCGGGGATCCCCAGATGGCCCTTTTCGCGACGTTTGGCGGGTTCGCCACGCTGGTGCTGGCCTCGTTCGGCGGCACCCGGCGGAACAAGGCCGTCGCGCACCTCGGGCTGGCCGTGGCGGGCAGCGCCGTCGTGGTCATCGGGACCCTGGTCAGCGGGACCGTGTGGATCGCCGCGCTGGTCACCGTGCCGGTGACCTTCGCCATCTTCTTCGCCGGCGTGGCCGGGCCCAACGCCGCCGCGGGGATCACCGGGGCCCTGCTGGCCTACGTGCTGCCCGTGGCCTCGCCCGGCACGGCCGCGATGATCGGCTCCCGGCTGGAAGGCTGGTGGCTGGCGTCGGCGGCGAGCACGGCGGCGGTGCTGCTGCTGTCCCCGCGATCGCCGGGAGACCGGCTGCGCTCGGCCGCGGCGGCGTCGGCGTCCGCGCTGGCCGGCCACCTGGCGGCCGCCGTGGCCGACCGGGCCACGCCGGAGGACCACGAGGCGTCGGTGAAGGCCAAGCACGAGCTGATGAACCTGTTCGTGGCCACGCCCTACCGGCCCACCGGGCTGGCCACCGCCGACCAGGCCATGGCCAACGTGGTCCAGTTGCTGGAGTGGTGCACCTCGCTGATGGCCGAGATCAGCGACGGCCACCTGGACCTGAGCCGGGCGGCACCGGTCGACCGGGAGCTTCTCGGCACGGCCGCGGCCCTGCTGGAGGATGTGTCCTGGCTGCTGAGCGGCCAGGACGTCACCGGTCGCGATGTCAGCCGCGACATCGGCCGGCTGGAGCGCGGGCGGGCCGAGAGCGCCGCGCACCAGTGGGAGCTGTCCGGTGACTCGCCCGCCGTCTACGCCATGGCGGCGCTCGCGTCCCACGCGCAGGCGATCGCGGTCACGGCGCGGTCCGCCGCCGCGGACGCCATGATCGCCACCGGGCGAGCCGACCCGGTCACGGTCGCGGCCCAGCGCCGGAGCTGGATCGGCGGCGAAGAGGACGGCTCGCCCCCGCCGCCGCGCCGGTTCGACGCCGTGGTCGACGCGGCCGAACTGATCGTCCGGCACGCCAGTCCCCGCTCGGTCTGGTTCCGCAGCAGCCTGCGCGGAGCGATCGCGCTGGCCGCCGCCGTCGCGATCGCCGACCTGAGCAGCGTGCAGCACGGTTTCTGGGTGGTGCTCGGCACCCTGTCGGTGCTGCGGACCAACGCGGCGGCCACGGGCTCGACGGTGATGCGCGCGCTCGCTGGCACGGTCGCCGGCTTCGTGATCGGCTCCGCGCTGCTGCTGGTCATCGGCGCCGGCCCCACCGCGCTGTGGGTCGCCCTGCCGGTCGCGATCCTGGTGGCCGCCTACTCGCCGGGCACCGCGCCGTTCGCCGTGGGCCAGGCCGCGTTCACGGTCACCGTGGTCGTCCTGTTCAACCTGCTGGTGCCGGCCGGCTGGAAGGTCGGCCTGCTGCGGATCCAGGACGTCGCGATCGGCTGCGGCGTGAGCTTGGTCGTCGGGCTGCTGTTCTGGCCCCGCGGCGCCGACGGCGCGGTCGGGGACGACCTGGCCGACGCCTTCCGCCGCGGCGCGGCTTACCTGACCCAGGCCGTGGACTGGTCCCTGGGCCTGCGCCCGCAGGTCCCGGACACGGCGTTCGCCGCGGTCACCGCCGGGATCCGGCTGGACGACGCGCTGCGGCTCTTCCTGTCCGAGAACGGGACCAAGCGGGTGCCCAAGGAAGATCTGTGGCTGCTGGTGATGGCGACGATGCGGCTGCGGCTCACCGCGCACTCGCTGGCCGTCCTGCCCGCCCGCGCCGGGCACGACGGCGCGGCCCGGCCCCCCAGTGCGGCAGGCGCGGACGGTGCGGCCCGTGCGGACCGGCGCGAGGCGGCCGTGGCCGCCTCGGCCGCGCTGCGCGGCGTCACGGCCGGCCTGGCCGATTTCTACGAACGCGTCGCGGTCGAGGTCGGCCCGCCCCGGCGCGACCAGCCGCAGCCGGCGCCCGTGGCCGTCCCTGACCTGCATGCCGTCGAGGACAACGGGGAACCGGAACCGCACGGGACCGCCAGCGACGTGGCCGCGCCGCCGCGTTATTTCGCCCGGGCGCTGTGGGTCCGCGAGCACCTGCAGCATCTCGGTGACCACGCGCAGGACATCCCCGCGCCGGCCGACCGCCTGGCGCAGATGCGGCGCGTCCCCTGGTGGCGCTGACGGCGCCGCGACCGGAGCCGTTGCGGAGCCGACGCGGACGCTACGACCGTGAGCCGGCCGGCGGGCGGGCCGTGGCCGCCGGCCCGGCCGACCCGGCCGCCCGCCATCCGGACCGGGTCACCGACGCCGAGGGTGATCGAGTCGCCGAGCGCGGCGAACGTCGTCATGCCGACACCCCCACGGCGCTGCCGGCCTTGAGCACCGCTTCGTAGTGGCCGATCAGCTCGTCACCCAGGGCGGACCAGCTCCGGCCGAGCACCCGCTGCCGGGCCGCGCGGCCCTGCCGGGCCCGCAAGCCAGGGTCGGCGGCGAGCCTGGCCACCGCGCCGGCCAGCGCGGCGGAGTCGCCCGGCGGCACCAGGGACCCGGTCACGCCGTCGCCGACCAGGTCGAGCGGGCCGCCCGCCGCGGGCGCGACCACGGGGAGCCCGCTCGCCGCGGCCTCCTGAAGCGTCTGCCCGAACGTCTCGTGCGGCCCGCTGTGGACGAACACGTCGAGGGTGGCATAGATGCGGGCCAGGTCCCCGCCGTGGCGCTGGCCCAGGAACACCGCCCCCGGCATGGCGCGCCGCGCCGCGGCCTGCGCCGGCCCGGAACCGACGACCACCAGGCGCACCCCGGGCAGCGCCGCGACCCCGGCGAGGAGGTCGACGCGCTTCTCCGGGGCCAGCCGGCCCACGTAACCGGCCAGGACCTCCCCATTCGGGGCGAGTTCGGCGTGCAGCGCCTCGCTGCGCAGGGCCGGGTCGAACCGGGCGGTGTCCACGCCCCGGCCCCACAGCCAGACCCGCTCGATGCCGTGCTCGTGCAGGCTCGCGGCGGCCGCGCTGGACGGGGCGAGCGTGCGGTCGGCCGCGTTGTGGATCCGGCGCAGCCGGCCCCAGGCGGCGGCCTGGCCGGCCGGGCCGAACCGGTAGGCGCGGGCGTACGCGGGCACGTCGGTCTGGTACACCGCGACCGTCGGCAGGCGCAGCCGGCCGGCCGCGGCGGCGCCCGCGCCGCCGAGCATGAACGGGCTGGCCAGGTGCACGAGTTCGGTCCCGTGGCTGGCCAGCGCGGCGCGCAGGCTCGGGCCGGCCGTGGCGATGCGGAACCCGGGGTAGCCGGGCATCGGCAGCGAGGGCATGCGCGCCACCGGGTAGGGCACGGCCCGGTCGGGCCGCGGCAGGGAATCGGGCGGACGAGGAGCGATGACCAGCGGCTGGTGACCACGCCGGACCAGGTGCTCGGCCACGCGCAGGACGCAGTGAGCGACGCCGTTCACATCGGGGGGAAATGACTCGGTTATGACCGCGATCCTCACGACCACACAGTGCAACAGCAGATGCCGGAAAACGGCAGCAACGCGATGACAACGTGGCTAACTGTCGCTGACATCTCAGCTACGCCCGATCGGGCGAACACGCCTACATTTCGGGCATGTAGCTGTTGTCCTACATGTACATGCATTTCGCATGCACATTCGGAACGCATGTACATGTCACGCCACATGTACATGTCTGCCTGCATGCACATGCGCGCCCGGCGGAGCGGGGGCGCTAAGCCCGCGGGATGCGGGCGCGGACGGCGGCGACGTGAGCGGCGAGGTCCTCGGCCCCGCCCAGCGCGTCGATGTACGGGGCGGCCTGCGCCAGGGCCGGGGCGTCGTACTCCACCACGTGGATGCCGCGCAGGAACGTCAGGACCGCCAGGCCGGAGGAATGGCGGGCGGTGCCGCCGGTGGGCAGCACGTGGTTGGAGCCGGCCAGGTAGTCGCCCAGCGAGACCGGGGCGTACGGGCCGACGAACACGGCGCCCGCGTTGCGCACGCGGGCGGCGAGGCCGGCGGCGCCCTCGGCCTGGATCTCCAGGTGCTCGGGCGCCCAGGCATCCGCGACCGCCAGCGCGGCGTCGAGGTCGTCGACCAGGACGCAGGCGGACTGCCCGGCCAGGGCCGCCTCGATCCGTTGCCGGTGCCGCGCCGCTGCGACCTGGACCGCTAGCTGCTCTTCGGCCCGGTCGGCCAGGCCCGGATCGGTGGTGATCAGCAGGCAGGCGGCCAGTTCGTCGTGCTCGGCCTGCGCGGCCAGGTCCGCCGCGACCAGCGCGGGGTCGGCCGACTGGTCGGCGATGATCGCGATCTCGGTCGGGCCCGCTTCCGCGTCGGTCCCGACCCGGCCCAGCAGCAGCCGCTTGGCCGCGGCCACGTAGACGTTGCCAGGCCCGCTGATGATGTCAACGGGGGCGCAGTCCTCGGTGCCGTAACCGAGCATCGCGATCGCCTGCGCGCCGCCGGCCGCATGCACCTCGGTGACGCCGAGCAGCGCGCACGCGGCGAGCACCGCCGGATGCGGCAGGCCGTCGCGCCCGGCCTGCGGGGGCGAGGTCACGGCGATCTGCGCAACGCCTGCCACCTGCGCCGGGATCACGTTCATGACCACCGAGGACGGGTAGGCGACCAGGCCGCCCGGCACGTACACGCCCGCCCGGGCCACCGGGACGTACCGCTCGGTCACGGTGGCGCCGGCGCCAAGCCGCGTGACCGGGTCGCCCGGCCGCTGCGCCTCGTGCACCAGCCGGGCCCGCCGCGCGGCCTCCTCCAGCGCGGCCCGCACCAGCGGGTCGAGACCGGCCAGCGCCTCGTCCAGCGCCCGGCCGGGCACCCTGGTCGTGGCCAGGTCGACGCCGTCGAAGCGTTTGGTCTGATCCCGGACGGCGGCGGCGCCGCGCAGGCGCACGTCCTCGCAGATCGGCCGCACCGCATCGAGCGCGGCCTCGACGTCCAGCCGCGCGCGGGGCAGCACCCCGTCCAGCCGGGCCCGGTCCAGTCCGCCGGCTTCCTGCCCGCGAAGATCAACCCTGGTAAGCACCCGGCCAGCCTAGCGGCGGCGGCGCCATGTGCCGGGCGCGTCCGCCATGGCCGCCAGGCGGCCCAGCCGATGAACGGAGCGTGACCGGCGGGGGGCAAATCCCGAAAGGCCGCAGGACGCCGTTGGCCATCGCCGCCGGATGCGGCGAGGATGACCGTGTGGGCTGGATTGAACTAGACGGAGCGGCCAACGTCCGCGACCTTGGCGCGCTGGCCACCGAGGAAGGCCGCGTCACCGCCGGGCACCGGCTGCTGCGCAGCGACAACCTGCAGGATCTCTCGCCGGGCGACGTGCGCAGGCTGGTCAAGGACATCGGCGTGACCACGGTCGTGGACCTGCGCAGTCCCTACGAGGTGGCGTCCGAGGGACCCGGGCCGCTGACCCAGGTCGGATCGGTCACGCACGAGTACCTGTCGCTGCTGCCCGATCTGGGCGAGGGCACCGACGCCGCGGTCGCGCTGGCGATCAAGCGGCACGACGTGGCCCTGGCGCGGTACCCCGACGACCTGCGGTGCGGCTACTACCTCGGCTACCTGGAGGACCGGCCCGACCGGGTCGTCACCGCGCTGCGCGCCATCGCGCAGGCGGACGGCGCGGCGCTGGTGAACTGCGCCGCGGGCAAGGACAGGACCGGGGTGGTGATCGCGATGGCGCTCAGCGCCGCCGGTGTCCGGCCTGAGCTGGTGGTCGCGGACTACGCGGTCAGCGCCGAGCGCATGGACGCGATCATGGGCCGGCTGCGCGCCACGCGGACCTACCAGAGCGAGGCCGACACCGCCCCGGTTGCCGACCAGACGCCGCGGGCGCAGACGATGACCGCGTTCCTGCGCGTCATCGGCGAACGCCACGGCGGGGCACTGGGCTGGCTGGCCGGCCACGGTTTCGGCTCGCAGGACGCCGCGGCCCTGCAGGCCAAGCTGCTGGCCTGAATTAGGCCATCACGCGGTCGCGGGGCCAGCCGGATGACGCCGCGCCACCACGCCCTGCCACGGGCCGAGGACCAGGCCGGCGGCGTCGGGGGCGGCCTGCTCCGCACCGGAACTGGTGACCAGAACCTCGCCGAACGGACCCGGTACGCTGGCCGGCTCGTCGGAGAAGTTGGCCGCGACGACGAGCCCGCCGATGTGGTAGACCCACTGCGCGTCGCCCGCGGTCACGGCCTCGTAGGCGGCGGCCCGGCTCGCGTCACCGCCCAGTTCGGAACGGCGCAGGCCGAGCAGGCGGCGGCACAAGTGCAGCAGCGACCCGGGATCGCGCCGCTGGTCGGCGACGTTGCGCGCCGACGCGTCGCCGACGGGAAGCCAGGGCGTCACGCCGTCGGCGGTGAAGCCGCCCAGCGGGGAGGCGTCCCACGGCATCGGGGTCCTGGCCCGGTCCCGGCTGCCGTCCCAGCCGTCGCTTTCGGCCGACATTTTGTCCCGCCGCAGCTCGGGCGGGATCACCGCGTCGGTCATGCCGATCTCGTCGCCGTAGTACAAGACGGTCGTGCCGGGCAGCGTGGCCAGGATCAGCAGGGCCAGCCTGACCTTGCGTTCGTCTCCCCCGCACCAGCGGGTCGCGAAGCGGCCGACGTCGTGGTTGGAGGAGGTCCACACCGGGCAGGCCCCGGCCGGCAGCGTGGTGAGCGTCGCGCCGACGACCTGCCGCAGGTCGCGCGCGGCGAACGGCGCGAACACGAACGGGAAGTTGAACGCGAGCTGCAGTTCGTCGTCGTGCCCGTAGAACCCGGCCAGCACCCGGAAGTCGCCGACCCAGGTCTCGCCGAGCAGCAGCCGGGGCGGCTGGTACTGCTCGGCGATCTTGCGCCAGTCACGGAGGACGCCGTGGCTCTCGGGCCGGTTCGCGCTGTACACCTGACGCTGGCCGAAGCGGCCCTCCAGCGGGTTCGCGTCCGTGGCCGGGGGGTTGTCGCGCAGCTCCGCGTCCTTGTACAGCCCGTGCGCCACGTCGATGCGGAACCCGGCGATCCCCCGGTCGAACCAGAACCGGAGGATCTCGCTGAACTCGCTGTGCACCGCGGGGTTGCGCCAGTTCAGGTCGGGCTGGCTGTCCAGGAACAGGTGCAGGTAGAACTGGCCGGTCGGCTGGTGCCAGGACCAGGCGGAGCGCCCGGTGGCGTCGAGCCAGTTGTTCGGCGGGCCGCCGCCGGGGGCCGGGTCGGCCCATACGTAGTAGTCGCGGTGCTCGCTGCCGGCGCCGCTGGCCGCGTCCACGAACCAGGCGTGGGCGCTGCTGGTGTGGTTGGGCACCAGGTCCAGCAGGACCCGCATGCCGCGCGCGCCCGCCTCGGCGACGAGCCGGTCCATGTCCTCCAGCGTGCCCAGTTCGGGGTGCACGCTGCGGTAATCGGAGACATCGTAACCCCAGTCCTGGTCCGGCGACGGCATCGTCGGCGACAGCCAGATGCCGTCCACGCCGAGCCAGGCCAGGTAGTCAAGCCCGGCGATGACGCCGCCCAGGTCGCCGTAGCCGTCTCCGTCGGTGTCCCGCCACGACCGGACGTACAGCTGATAGAGCGTGGCGCCCTGCCACCAGCGCCGTCCGCCAGGGTTCTCGTCCATCTGTCTCCTGACCTAAGATCACCTAGCCTACGGGGATCTCCGGGGGGTTCAGCAAGGGCCGGTTTGGCTGCGCGGCCGTCCGGGCCACCGGGCCCCGAGCTTGATTTCACCGGCCCGCAGGGCTGACACTGGATCTCGTGACCTGGCTTGCCCTGGCGGTATTTGCGTTCTTCCTGCCGACGCTCGCGGTATTCGCGGTCATCGGCGCGTGGCGCGCGTCCCGGCGGCTGTCCGAGGCCCGGTACCCGCCGCCGCCTGGCCCGCCGCTGGAGCGGCTCGAGGCCGACCTGCGCCGGCTGCGCGCCGAACTCGAGGACACCGAGAGCCGCTCCGATCTCACCGCCAAGAACCATCGCGTCAAGGCGTTGCGCGGCGCCTACGTGGACGCGCTGGCCGATGCCTGCCGACGGCTGGACGTCAGCCCGGTCGCGGGCGGCTACTACGCCCCGCTGCCCGAGATCTACCGGGTGGAGGCGGCTCTGCGGCAGCGCGGCCTGGACGTGCGGGAGACCGCCGCGCACTGAGCGAGAGGCAGGCACGGTGCCTGGGCCGGCCTACGATCGGGGCATGGTGCGCGTCCTGGCGGTTTCCGACGTGGTCGACGAGAGGCTCGCGGCCGACCTGGGCGCCGTGCGCACGGCCGAGCTGATCATCGGCTGCGGCGACCTGCCGTTCGACTACCTCGGCTCCCTGATGAACTCCCTGGACGTTCCGCTGGTCTTCGTGCCGGGCAACCACGACCCGGATGTCTCGGGGTACTCCTCATCCCGGGCCGGTCTCACGCTGCGGGCGGGCATGCCGGCCCGGCCGCCGTGGCCGGAGGGCGCCATCAACGCCGACGGCCAGGTCGTGGACGGGGCCGGCCTGCGCCTGGCCGGGCTCGGCGGCTGCCGCCGCTACGGCGAAGGGCCCAACCAGTACACCGACCGGCAGCAGGCCCGCCGGGCCCGGGCGCTGCGGGGCAAGGCCTGGTGGCACCGACGCCGCGACGGCCGACAGGTTGACGTGCTGCTCACCCACGCCTCCCCGCGCGGCGTCGGCGACGCCGACGACGCCCCGCACCAGGGGTTCACCGCGCTGCACGGCCTGGTCGCGGCGCTCCAGCCGACCGCCCTGCTGCACGGCCACGTGCACCGCGCGGCCATCGACCACAGCAGAATGGGGCGCACCGTGGTATCCAACGTCACCGGTTGGCACCTGCTGGAGATAACCCCGGGTGCCGGCGTCACCGAACTGCTCCCCGGTCGCCGCCATGCCCGCTGACACCGGCTTCCCGCGCGCCGACGTCGAGAACGACTTCCAGCGCGCCCGCCGCCGCCAGGTGCTGGCCCGGCTCGCCCAGCGGCTGCGCCGCGCGCCGGACGACGTCAACATCATGCTGCCGTTCGACGAGGTCGTCGCCGCCCTGGGCATGCGGGGCGAGCGGCGGCTCGGCCTGCAGACGATCCGGCTGGACACCATCGTCGGCACCCTCGACTCCAGCCGTGACTTCGACCGCCGGTTCCGGCCCACCAACGGGCGGGTCAGGGAGCGGTGGGAGCGGCTCGCCCTGGCCCAGCGGCGCGGCGAGCCGATCCCGCCCATCGACGTGTATCGCATCGGTGACATGCACTTCGTCATCGACGGTCACCACCGGGTCTCCATCGCGCACGCGACCGGCGCGAAGACCATCGAGGCCTACGTGACCGAGGTGCTGACCCAGCAGTCACCCACCGGCATCCGCGGCCGCCGGGACCTGCTCGTCAAGAGCTACGAGCGGATCTTCCGCGCCCGGGTGCCGCTGCCCGCGGCCGACCTGGCCAAGATCACGGTGACCGACCCCTGGTCCTACGCGGAACTCGGCGAGGCCGTCGAGGCGTGGGGCTTCCGCTTCATGCAGGACAAGGGCCGCTTCCTGGACCGCGCCGAGGTCGCGCGGCAGTGGTACACCCAGGAGTACGTTCCGGTCGTGCGCATGATGCGCACGGCTGACCTGATCGGCTCACGCACCGAGGCCGAGGCCTACATGCGGGTCGCGGCCGAGCGGTACCGGCTCATCATGACGCACGACTGGAACGACGAGATCATCGAGCGGCTGCG
>DATAVV010000309.1:0-18224 GCA_036267555.1 Streptosporangiaceae bacterium
TGTGCCCGCCGATCCGTAGCCCAGCAGCAGCCCGGTGAACGTGTCCACCGGCATGACCAGGACCAGGATGATGAACCGCACCGGGTAGGTCAGCCGCCACCGGATCGGCTCACTGCCCAGCACGGGCAGGAAGAACAGGTAGCCGACCACGAGGAACACCACGTGCTCGGTGTTGTGCAGCAGTTGGTCGGACTCGACCGCGTTGGCCAGATCGGTCAGGTGGGCCCCGATGACCGCAGCCGTGTAGGCCACGCAGCCGAACACCGGCCAGGTGAGGAAGCTGGCCACCCGGGACCGCAGGATTCGCTTGACCCACGTGTGCAGCGGGTTCCGGCTCGCGTGCATCAGCAGCGTGATCGGCTGCCCGAAGATCAGCAGCGGAGGGGCCGCCATGATCAGCATCAGGTGCTGCACCATGTGATCCCAGAACAGCACGTCGTCGTAGGCGCCGATGCCGCTCTGCGTGGCCAGCACAATGACGGCGAGGCCGCCGAGGAACATGCCGGTGCGCCAGGCCGGCCACCGCCGGCCCGGGTGCCGCCGCGCGACCCGCGCCACGCCCCACAGGTACAGACCGACCAGGATGACGACGGCCGCGGTCACGATCGGCGCGAACTGCCAGACCATGACGACCGCCTGCCAGCCAAACGGGCGCAGCATTTCCTGACCTCCTCCGCCCGCGAGCCTACTCACCCACCGCACCTTGTCCCCTCCGGGCATGCCCCAAGCCCAGACTGCGGAGAGCGCCGTCCGGCCCGGGCGGGCTATCGTGTCTGCTTGGGAGGGTTCGCCTAGAGGCCGATGGCGGCAGTCTTGAAAACTGCTAGGGCGTTGACGCGTCCTCGTGGGTTCGAATCCCACACCCTCCGCTGATGTGATGTCTCAGGGCATCGGAAATGCCTGCCCCCGAACCCACGTCAGGGTCCGGGGGCTATGACCACTGTCCCCTATGTACTTGTGACACGTTCGGCGGTCTGGAACGAAGCCAGCGCCGGTGAGTCATGCAGGCTGCTTCTTCGGAGCCGCCATCCTTCGGGTCACCACCGACGGGTGGATGATGGGGATGTGACATGGCCAGACCCGGACGAAGTGGTCGACTCAGCACACCCCGCATCTGACGATGAAGAGCGCCCCGGCTACTGCGCCTGTTGCCGGGAGTTTCACTTGCTAACTCGGGTCGAGATCCCGGCCCTGCACTGGTATGCGGACGTGTGCGAGTTCTGCGCTGCTCTCGGTGACGCGGAGCTTGCGTGGCGGCTCGGCGGCCTGACCGAGGACGGGAAGTTCGGGTATGAACTGCCCCCGGACCCGCTGTATGCCCGGCGGAGGCGTCGGGGCCAGAACCGGCGGTTCGCGAAGTCCCTGATCGCGGGCGAGTCTAGCGAGGGTAAGGCCACCGGGTTCGGCCCGGCGCGCCTGACTCCCGTACGCAGGCTCAGGGTCGGGTGGCGGCGGCTGCGTGGATGGCGGGATTAGAGCGTGTCGTTTAGATCATGGGGCACAGTGCGGAGCCAGGCACCCCTCCGAATCCCGCACCCGTCTTCTGTCCCACGCGTAACGAGTGATCTTTTTTTGCGGACACTTTTCGGCGAATAGCGCATGTAAGTGTCCGCAAAAACGGATCATGGCGCTGACCGTCGGCACGCATTTACATCTGCCCCAGGCTCGCATTCATCGGTCCGTTCGGGACCTAACGCCGGCGCATACAGCAAACGGCCGGGCCGTCCCCCCGCTGGGACGGCCCGGCCGTGCTCTGGTTCCCGATTAGGGAGTTACGGTCAGGGTCTCGCTGCCGCTGGACGGGTTGGTGTACTCGTCACCGGGGAACCGCGGTCAGCCGTTGTCCCCAGCGCGCGCCGATTCCGCCGACGGCGCCGGATGCGCGGACTGGCCCGGGTCGGCCGGATGCGCCGGCGCCGGGCCCGCGGGCCCGATGACCGTGGCCACCACCTTGACGGCCACGTCACGGACGGCGTCCGAGAGCAGCGAGGCGGCCTGGCGCAACTGGTAGTGCTTCTCCGCGTCTTCCTCGTGATCGGCCGCGTCGCTGAACCCCTTGACCAGCCGGTCGATAACCCCTTCGGCGCTCGGCCACTGGCCGACCACCCGGCGCGCTTCTGGCGTCACCTTGAGCACGTACCAGAACGTCGAGTCGCCGCCCGTTTCCGTCTTACGGAAATCGAGATAGACCGGGTCCATGGCGTCGAGCGATCTGGTCACATCGGCCAGGTCGAGCCCGGTCCGCTCGGCGATGTCGCTGACCGTGACCATATAGCTGTGCTCCAGCAGCGCCACGACCGCGTTGAGTACCGGAACGTCCCGGTTTCCCCACGTGTCTTCCACTGTCTCCGCCTTACCGAACCGGTCTTGGACTGCTGTCCCCGATGGTGCGGGTCACTGCCCAGGTTACGCACGGCTTAAGCACAGCAGGATCGGGGCTGTGCGCCGCGGCTCACAGCAGCCGCGAGCTAAGGGCGGATTTCCGGGCCTGGCTTGTGGCCCGCCGCGCCATCCAGAGCGCCAGCATCATAACGGCCACGCTGGCGGCGTCGATGGCCCCCGGGTGAAAAAGACCCGGCCCCGAAGCACCTGCGAGCAACCACCAGCAGGCGCCGGCCAGGAAGATGATCATGGTGCCCGCCGCGCCGCTGGCCAGCCACGCCTCATAGCGCAGCGTCCGGGCCGGCAGGTCGATCCGCCGGACCAGGGCCGCGACGCCCGCGACCGCGGCGATCAGTGCCGCCGGGCTGACCGCCATCCAGGTGATCTCCGCCACGGGGAACGCGGCCAGGGCCGCGGGATGGGCCCAGTACGCCGAGACCGACAGCGTCGCGGCCCAGCCGAACGCCGCGACCCCGGCGGGCACCAGGCCCGGCTGGGCCCACGAGTGCGAGCCCGTGCCCGGCCAGCCGTTCGCGAAGTGGCGGCTGCCCACGGCGAGCGTGACCAGGCCCGCCGCCGCGAGCAGCGCCGGGCGGCGCACGCACCAGCCGTCGCGGCGCAGCGCACTGCGAGCCACCGCCCAGGCCAGCGGGAGCGCGGCCAGCAGCGCGAGCGCGGCGAGCAGCAGCACGGACGCCGACATCGCCACCATGGCCACGGTTGGGCCCGAGGTCCCCGGCGGCGCCCAGGCCCAGCCGATCGTCAACTGGGCCCACATCGCGATCCCCAGGGCCAGGCACGTGGCCAGGCCGCACGCGGCCGTGGCCAGTCCAGCCCGGATCTGCTCGGCCGGCTCCAGGGGGTGACCGGTCAGGCCCGCGCAGGTGAGCCGGGCCAGCAGGCCGCCGCGCACCACGTCCACGGCGCGCCGCCACGACCTGGGCTGCTCGTCGAACTCCGCGATCAGCAACTCGGCGAACTCATCGCCATAGCGGCCCCGCCACGCCGCCGGGTACCAGCGCAGCATGCGCGCGGCCCGCCGGGCGGACGCGTCACGCGGCGCGGTCACGGTGTGCCCCAGCCCTCGGCCAGCCGCCTCAGCCCGACATCGGCCACGCGACGCTGGTCACTGAGGTGCGCCCGCAGCGCGGCAGCGCCCGCGGCGGTGAGCCGGTAGGGCCTGCGGCGGTCCTGGCTCTCCAGCGCCTCGATCAGGCCCTGGCCCTCGAGCCGGCTTAGCGCCTCGTACAGCGTGCCCGGCGCGAGCCTGACCCCGGCGAACGCCTCGACGTCCTTGGTCAGGGCGTACCCGTGCTTGGCCCCGTCGGCCAGGCTGGACAGGATCAGCGTCGCCGGGCCGGCGTACCGGCCGAACCCGCCCAGCGATCCCGCGTCCGGCGCGCTCGTCTCCCGCTTCGGACCGGCCATGCCGTTCATCCTATATCGGCCGACGATCTATAGGGGCCCGGCGATCCGCCCCGGTTCCCGGCGGGCAGCAGGCCCGGTACCCGCGCGGCCAGGAACGCCCGGGGAAACGGGTCGCGCAGTCGCCACACGCTCGCGTCGATGACGAAGTGCGCCATGACCGCGCCCAGGTACGCGCCGAACGCCAGGCGCCCGGCCCAGGCGGCCCCGTGCAGGTGGGATGCGGCGCTCAGGACCACGCCGCCGACCAGGGCGACGTTGGCCAGCAGGGCGAGCGTCACCGCCCGGCCCGCCACCGCCCGGCCCGTCTCCGATTGGCGCGCCTCCGGTCGGCGGCCGACCGCGACCAGCGTGACCAGCAGCAGGTATTGCAGGCCGTGCGCGATCGTCATTCCGCCCACGGCGGCGTACGGGGACCGCAGGACGAAGACCGGAAGGAAGAAGCCGAGCGAGGTCAGGAAAATCACCCCGAACGAGAACGCGGCGCCCCGGGCCAGCCGTTGTGCGACGCAGCCGAGTCCGGCTGCGACGGCGACCGCGAAGGCCGTGACCGCCACCGGGTACAGCCAGGTCAGCCTGGTGTTGATCCCTAGCTGGAGCAGGCCGGGGTGGGTGATGAGACCCGCGATGCCCGCGTAGCCCGCGGCCATGATGGCCCGCCGTTCCGCGGGCCGCAGCGCCGGTCCGGCCCGCCCCCGCGCGGCACGCCCCGACGCGGCACGCCCCGACGAAGCGGCGAGCGCCGCCAGGCCGAGATTCTGCTTCTGGAAATGGAAGAACTGCCAGGTGTAATACGGCAGCAGGCACCACGCCATGACCGAAGGCGACACGGCGGCCGCCACCGCGGCCGCCCCGATGATCAGGGCGACGGGCAGCCAGATCAGCCGGCCGGCGTGCTCGCGTGCGTGCCGTCGCACCTCGGGCAGGGTGTAAAGCCATCCGGTCGAGGCGACGTGCACCGACGAGCCCACGAACAGCAGCCAGGCCAGGGCACGCGCGGGCGGCGCGGAGGCGGGCGGGCCCAGCGCGACCGCCACCGCGAACGCACCCAGCGTGAGCGCGTTCGTTCCGCAGAGCCAGACCCGGGCCACAGCCCGGTGCGCGCCCCATGCCAGCGCCGGGCGCGCGATACCGGATGGCGGCGCCGCGCCGGGTGGGACTGTTCTTCCCGGTGCCGCGGCAGGGCCGGCCGGGCCGGCCATTCCAGGCGCCGCCGCAGGGCCGACCGTGGCCGCAGACGCAGGCGCGGCCGAGGTGTCAGCCGCCACCGCAGCCGCCCGCCGCCCCGGCCGACGGCGACAACGCGACCAGCAGCGCGATCACGGCCGGCAGGCTGGCCAGCAGGACCACTAAGAACAGCACGGACCGCCAACCGCCCCGGCGCGGGGCCGGGGGCGCGGCGGACGGCGATGGCGAGATCGACGGCGGGATCGACAGTTGCTCCGGCATGCGAAGCAGACTAATTCGGCTCCCGGTATATCGTCAAACGGTACATCGTCTGACGAGCCGACTAACTCCTCCTGGCTCTGGCCGGCATGGCCAGCCCGTCCCCGATCACGGCCGCGAGCGCCAGGTAGGCGTCGGCGGTCGGCCGGGTGAGCAGGTCCAGTTCCACCTCGGCGCCCTCCTCGAGGTGCGGGTCATAGGGAATCTTGATCACGGCCCGGCACCGGGCCGCGAAGTGCTCCTCAAGCCGGTTCAGGTCCACGTTGCTCTTGCTGCGCGGCCGGATCATGGACAGCACGACGACCGCGTGGCGCACCAGTTCGCCGTACGAGTGGGCGGCCAGCCAGTCCAGCGTGGCACTGGCGCTGCGTGCTCCGTCGACCGACGCCGAACTGACCAGCACGATCTGGTCGGACATGCGCAGCACCCCGGCCATGGCGGAATGGAGCAGGCCGGTTCCGCAGTCGGTCAGGCAGATCGAGTAGTAGTGCTCGAGCACCTTCGCGACCAGGCTGTAGTCCTGGTCGCTGAACGCCACCGAGACCGTGGGGTCGCGGTCCGAGGCGAGGATCTCGAGCCTGCTCGGCGCCTGCGAGGTGAACGTCCGCACATCCGCGTAGCGCCTGATGTGGCCGCGCTCGTTGAGCAGGTCCCGTACGGTGGCCGCGGTCTCCAGCCGGACCTTGTCCGACAGGGTGCCCCGGTCGGGGTTGGCGTCGACCGCGATCACCCGGTCACCGCGCAGCGAGGCCAGCGTGGACCCGAGCCCCACCGTGGTCGTGGTCTTGCCGACCCCGCCCTTGAGGCTGAGGATCGCGACCCGGTGGTGACCGCCGGCGACCGGGGTCCGCACCCGGTTGATCATGTCGCGGCGGCGCAACTCCGCCGCGGAGGACGGCACGCGCATGAGGCCGCCGCTGGCGTGGTAGATCACCCGCCGCCAGCCCGGTGAGGGTGCGCGCCGGCGGCCGGGCAGCAGGAACTCCTGGGTCAGGCCGCTGTGCCCCTCGCTGGAGTCGGTCTCGGGTTCGGCGGTCGCGGGGCCGGCCGCGGCCGATGCTGTCTGCGGGCCGCCCTGGCCGGGCGCGGCGTGAGCGCCCGGAGCGCGTGACGGGGCCGGGCCGCGCTGCGGAACGGGGGGTCCGGCCGGGGCCGGCGGGCCGGGCGGGACCTGGGTCCCCGGCGGGGGCGCGGCGCCGGGGAAGCCGGCCGTTCCCGGCGGCCCTGCGGTCCCGTGCCGGGCCGCGGTGCCCGGCACGGCCTGAGCGCCGGGCGCGAATCTCGACGGGCCCGATCCGGGCGGAACCGGGCTGCCCGACGGCGGTGTTCCTCGGGCCGCAGTTCCCGGTGCCTGAGATCCCGGTGCCTGAGATCCCGGAACCTGGGATCCCGGGATCGGGGGGACTCCAGGCCGGGCGCCCGTCTCGGGCCCGGGAGCCCGGGTCGGGGGCGTCGCGCGGACCGGGGAGCCGTAGGCATCGGGCGGCCGGTAGGGATCGGGCGCGCCGTAGTCCCGGGCACCGTAGAGGTCCCGGCCGTAGCCTTCGGCGCCGTAAGGGTCGGCCGGCCCGTACGGGTCCGCCGGGTCGTAGTCCTCCGGGGACCCGTAAGGATCCGCGCCGTAGAGGCTGGCCCGCTCGTACGTCCCCGGATTGTAGGAATCCGGTGACCCGTACGGGCTCGCCGGATCGTAGCCGGGCGACAGCCGGTGCTGGTCGCCGCCCGTGTGGTTGTTGCCTGAGCCGCTCTCCGCGGCGCGGTAAGGATCGGCCGCACCCGGGCCCTGCGGCGCCGGCTGAGCGGCACCGCCGGGCCCGCCGCCGCCCGGCGGCGTCGGGGTGCCGGCTGCCCTCGGGAAGCCGCCGGCCGAGGGGCTGCCCGGGGTGCCCGCCGACGCCGGACGGCCGGACGAGCCAGGTGACGGGGACGGGGCCGCACCGGGAGCCGGGCCGGACGAGGCTGAACCAGACGCAGCGCCGCCCCGCGCGGCCGGACCGGATGGCGCTGAGCCGGGTGCGGCCGGACCGAACGAAGCCGTGCCAGACGAAGCCGTGCCAGACGAAGCTGTGCCAGACGACCCCGTGCCAGACGACCCCGTGCCAGACGACCGCGGGGCCGTCCGCCCGCCGTCCCCCCAGCCTGTGCCGCCCGAGGAGTCGACCGGAGTCGACGCCGCGCCACCGGGGCCGCCCACGCCAGCGGGGCCGCCTGCGCTGCCCGGCTTGTCCGCGGCGCCGGATTTCCCGGCCGGCCCCGGCGCACCGGACGAACCTGGCGCACCGGCTGAGCCCGGCGAGCCACCGGAGCTCGCAGCACCCGCGGCACCTGGCGGGCCGGCCGGTCCCGGCGCGCCCGTACCACTTGAGGAATTTACCGGGGTCGACCCGCCATTCGGCGCCGCCGGGCCAGGCGTACCGGCGCTGCCAGAGGACGACGGTGCCGCGTTCTGGCTGGTCCCGGAGTAACCTCCGACGGCGCCGTAGGTCCGGTACGCGTCGGGCACGGAGAACTCGCCGGTGGTGCCGTACCGGCCGACCGGGTCGTAGCGGATCGAGCCATATGGGCTCGGCGCTGCGTCGTCGGGAGGACCGTAGGGGTTCGGCGGGCCCGCGGCCCCTCGCTGGTCATCGCCCGGCCGGTCGGGCCCCGCGGGGCCGTCGCGGCCCGCGCGGTCGTCCGCAGCCGGCTGCGATGCGGGACGCTCGCCACCGGACTGCTTCTTATCGTTATCGGGCCTCGCCACGCTGTCTCGATCGTCGTTGGCCACGGTCGTCCCCTAACCTTCCAACGGGGAGGTCGCGCGCAGTGCGCAGGCGCCTGCGCGGGTCGATGGCTCAAGGCTGCACCGAGACGGCGCTAGACAGCACGGCCTTAGACAGCACTGTGAGAGCGCCGTGCCGTGTCGCGACAGCGCCTGAGCCAACCCTGCGACCGTCCCTCCATGATCATTAAAGCCGGGTCTTTCTCGCGAGTCGGCCGATCCGCGTGGGATACCGACACCCGAGGCATCTCACTACCAAGGATGGACCACGACTAGACACGCTCCGAACTCGATCTTTCCACGCAGAACTGGGCATCGTCTACCATCAGGGACGCCGGGCCCGCTGCCCCTCCGGTGACCAGCTATCACGCCGGTTTCGCCCGGTCCTGGGCGGCTATCGCGGCCGCTAAATTGCTCCGCGGGCGGGATGCCAGGGTGCGCGCGGCCGGCTTTTCCCTAGCCTGGCCGGCCCTGAGATGCGCGAGCCACCACGGCTCGGACAGACTAGGCACATGAGCGACCAGACGAACCCCGAACCTGAACAGCGCGCCAGGGTGGTCGTGGTCGGCCCCGACGGCGTGGCGATGGAGACCGATGCCGCGGACGCTTCTGCCGAGCGGCCCGTGACCGAGATGGTTGAGCAACCCGCCAAGGTGATGCGGATCGGCAGCATGATCAGGCAACTGCTCGACGAGGTCAAGGCGGCACCGCTGGATGAGAAGAGCCGGGCCCGGCTCAAGGACATCCACAAGAGCTCGATCAAGGAACTCGAAAGCGGTCTCGCGCCCGAACTGGTCGAGGAACTGGAGCGCCTCTCGCTCCCGTTCGCCGAGGACGACGTGCCGAGCGAGGCCGAGTTGCGAGTGGCGCAGGCCCAGTTGGTGGGCTGGCTTGAGGGCCTGTTCCACGGCATCCAGACCACCTTGTTCGCCCAGCAGATGGCGGCGCGCGCGCAACTCGAGCAGATGCGGCGGGCGCTTCCGCCCGGCATGGTGCCGCCCGGCGCGCAGCTACCAGGGCAGGAAGACGCCGGGCCGCAACCGGGCCGGGCCTCGGGCCCGTATCTCTAACGGCGCGCCTTTGCCCGCCGCACGGCCAGCGCCCGGGCCACGTCCGCGAACTGACGGGCCCGGTGCACCTGGGAGCGCCAGTCCGTTCCGGTCGCGCGGTGGGCGAGCGGAACCTCGACCTCGGTGATCCGCAGGCCCTGACGGAGCAGGTCGATGGTGAGCCCGGTTTCCACGCCGAAGCCGGCCGCGAGCGGGCGGGCGGCCTCGAACGCCGCGCGGGTCAGGCACCGCTGGCCGTTAAGCGGCTGGGCGGGCCGCCATCCGGCGGCACGCATGATCCCGGAGCCGGAGAGGCCGACCACGAAGCCGTGGCCGCCTTGCGTGACCCGGTCGCTGAACACCGCGATCGTCATGTCGGCCCGCCCGGCCCTGACCGGCTCGATCAGCGGTGCCGCCTCGGCCGCGCTCTGCGCCAGGTCGGCGTCCAGGAACAGCAGATGGCGCGGCCCGGCCGGTCCCGCCGTCTGGGAGTCGGCGGCCTCCGACGCGGCAGCCTCCGACGCGGGCGCCTGCGATCTGGCCTCGATCAGCAGGACGGCCTCGGCGCCGGTCTCCATGGCCGCGGCCTTGCCTCGGTTGCGTGAGTGCCGCATCACGTGCGCGCCCGCGCCCTGGGCCAGGGCCGCCGTGCCGTCGCGGGATCCGTCGTCGACCACGACGACGATGTCCACGCCCGGCAGCCCGGCAGCGCCCTTGACGGTCGCGGCGATCCGGTCGGCCTCGTTCCGGGCCGGGATGACGACGGCAACGTCGCCGCTCGGGGGCAGCATGGCTGCGATCCTATTGAGTGACGGCGGCCGGCACGGACGCGCCGAGGGCTACTGACCGACCGCCTGAGCCGGATCCTCCAGCACGGTGAAGACACTCTCCAGGCCAGTGACCTGCAGGATCTTTCTTATGGCCGGACGCGGGGCCGCGAGTTCCAGGTCGCCGCCCTGCTCGCGGGCGCGGCGGTGCGCGGCAAGGAGCACGTTCATGCCGGTTGAATCGCAGAAGTCGACCCCGGACATGTCCACCACGATCTGCACCGGCGCGTCGCCGGACAGGATCGTGACCAGTTCGCCATGCAGCCGGGGCGCGGTGTAAAGGTCGATCTCGCCGCCCAGCGACATAACGGTGCGACCGCCCTGAGACCGGGTCGTGACCTTAAGCTCCACGTGCCGCACCTTACCGGTCAAAGACGTCGCGGGCCAGACGGGAGTCCTGTGCACCTGGCCAACTCGCTTTCCGGCCGCGGGTGATGTACGCAAAGCTGGGGTTAACACAGTCTTGCCGCACCGAGTCGGGGGGCTCTTCCGATGCATTCTCAGCCAGGTCAGCCTCGTCGCGGCGGGGGAAGGCGGGTCACGGACGAGTCACCGCAGGGCCCCCAGCCGGCGCCGGTTGCCGACGAGCGCCGTGACGCCCTGCGGCAGTACCTGGAGACCGTGCGGGTGCGAGCCGAGGGCGCCGCCTCCTGGCTGCAGACGAGCCGTCACTACGAGCAGCTGATCAACCGGGACGGGGTGGTCCCGGTCAAGGCCCGGATGCGCGCCGAGGACCTCGCCTTCCTGGCCGGTGCCCGGGAGGAGATGCTGCGATTCGCCGACCTCGGGCTGCGCCTGGCCGAGTTGCACCAGCCACTGGAGGGCAGCGCGATCGCCAGCGACCCGGCCGGCCAGTTCCACCGGTGCGGAAGTTGCATGTGGCGATGGCCGTGCCCGACCTTCCGGATTCTGGACGAGGTCCTGGCGGACGGCCTGGAGTTAGCGGCACCGTAGTTAGAGCGGGGTTCGCACGCGTCCTCAGCGGACGCGCGCCAGGTGCGCGACGGGGTGCTGCACCCGCCCGTGCGGCTGGGTGACCTCCGCCTCGCCTGCGGCCAGCTCCGGGGCGAACAGCGGCTGCCCGGCGGGCTCGGCCACGTCCGGTGACGCGGCCGGGTCCCTGGCCACCGGACAGGCCAAGCAGCGCGGGCCGCCACGGTGGCTGCCGAGTTCGCTGGCGGGCACCGGGATGACCCGGACTCCCGCGGCCTCGAGCCTGGCGTTGGTCTCCACGTTCCGCTCATGACAGACGACGACCTTGCGGTCGATGGCCAGAGCGTTGCCGCCGTCGTCCCACTGCCGCCGCGGCGCGCCCAGCGGATCCACCCCGGTCTCGATGACCTTGAGCCGGTCGATCCCCATGGCCTGGGAGGCTGCCTCCAGGAAGGGCTGCGGCCGTGAGACCCGCATGCCATCCGGCCGCGGCGTGATCGTGTGCGCGGTCAGCGTGAATGCGATCCTAGGGCACATGACCACGGTGTCCACGTCGACCACGGTGCAGATCGTGTCCAGGTGCGTGGCCGGCCCGAGCCGGTCCAGGGGCACGGCCAGCACGGTGTGCGCGAGCCCGGCGTCGAACACTTGCCGGGCGAGGCGCTCCACCCCGGCCGAGGTGGTCCGCTGGCCCACGCCGACGGCCACCACGCTCGGCGCCAGCAGCAGCACGTCCCCGCCCTCGACGTGCTCGAGTTCCGGTCCGTAGAGGCATTTGGTCCCGGCGAACCTGGGATGGTGCCGGTAGATCACCCGGATCAGTTCCGGCTCCCGGCGCCGCGGGCCCGCGTCCAGGCTGGCCACCGCCACCCGGTCACCGATCCAGGCGCTCGCGTCCTTGGCGAACGCGAGGTTGGGCAGCGGGTCGATGACGAAGTCATGCCGGTCGAGCAGTGCGTACACCACGCCCCGGCCGACCGTCAGTTCGGCCGGGGTCAGGCCCGCGATCAGGACACGGGCCAGCGCCTCGGGATCGAGTCCCTCGAGGTGAGCGCGCACCTGGGTCCTGAGCTCGTCGCCCAGCGCGGCGCTGGCCAGCACCGAGGCGATCGCCTGGGTACGCGCGGGCTGATATTCGAGGGCATCCTGCAGCAGTTCGGTCACGTACAGGACTTCGACGCCCTCGTCGCGGAGCACCTGGGCCAGGATGTCGTGTTCCTGCTGGGCCCGGCCGACCCACGGCAGGGCGTCGAACTGCAGCCGGTCGGCACGACGCGGAGTGATCCTTCGCAGTTCCAGGCCGGGGCGGTGCACGAGCACCGTCCGGAGCCTGCCGACCTCGCTGTCGACGCCGTGCGTGTGCCCCCGCGCTTGACTCACTTTTCCCCCGCAGATCGTGCCGCGCCCCCGCGCGCCCCTGTTAGGGAGTATCACCAGTTTCTGATCTGATTACGCATAGCGTGAGGGCTTAGCGTTACCGCCAATAACTATTAGTAACTGGCCAGTAGTCGGGCCGTACGCCGGCAGGTCCGTTGCGCGAGCGCACTCTTGCACTGGTTCAGCCGATATCATGGGCAACTCCGCAGTGCTGGTGACCCCACCCGGCCCGGATCCAAATGCGCCGGGACCACGTCATATACGTCATGACCATCATTACGGCGACCGATCCTGCCGGCCGATGCCGGACAGACGCTGGACAGGTGAACCCATGAACCAGGCAGGCCGCAGCAGGCCGGGCCGGCTTGATACCGTCGGCCACCCCGGCGACGGTGGCACGCCCGAGCCGGACGACCCTGCCGCCGGGCCCGCGGATGGCGACGCACCGGCCGGCGACTCAGTAGCCGGCGGTGCCGCGGTGAAGGACAGCGCCCCGGGCGCTGGCGGCACCCGCCAGGTCGGCAGCGCGGACGAGGTTCCGGGCGGCTTCTGGGGTACGGCCGCCCGCCGGCCGGTCGTGCGGCACCTCGCCCTGCTCGCGGTGTACCTGGCCGCGGGCATCGTGGTGACCTGGCCCCGGGCCGCCTACCTGCCCCGGCACCAACTGCCCGAGACCAGGGACGTCTCCGGTTACGTGTGGGATCTGTGGTGGACCGCCCACCAGGTCGTGCACCTGGGCAACCCGTGGTTCACCCACAACATGGCCGCGCCGGCCGGGATCCAGCTCGGGTTCGACACCACGATGCCGCTGGCCGGGCTGATCATGACCCCCGTCACCCTGATCTTCGGCCCGTCCGCCTCCTTCAGCCTGCTCACCATCATCCTGCCCGGCCTGCTGTGCTACGCCATGTACCGCGCCGCCGCGCTATGGCTGCGCACCCCCGGCGCCATCGCCGCCGGCGCCCTGTTCGGCCTCTCATCGATGCTCACCTGGCAAGACTGGTACCACCTCAACATCGCCCTCGGCACCGTCTTCCTGCCCCTCACCCTCGAAGCCGCCGTCCGGCTGCGCCGCACCCCCCGCCCCGCCGCCGGCATCATCCTGGGACTGGTCCTGGGCGCCTGCATCCTGGTCAACCAGGAATCCGCCGTCATGGCCGCCATCCTGGCCGCCGCCGTCCTGCTCCCCTGGCTCGCCCGCAGCCCCAGCCGCACCCGCATCACCGCGCTGGCCCTCGGCGCGGCCGCCACCCTCATCGTCGCCAGCCCCCAGCTCATCGCCATGGCCCAGCAAGCCCTCGCCGGCGGGGCGACGGTCAGCGCGCATGTACTGGCCCACACCGGCAAGAGCTACGGCGTCGGCCTGTTCGACCTGGTCGCGCCCACCCAGCGGGTGGAGCATTTCGGGCTGCAAGGCCTGGCCGCATCGGCGGCCAGGGCCGACGGGCGCATCGGCGAGGGCATGCCCATGTTCGGCGTGGTGCTCACCGTGCTCGCGCTGGGCGGCCTGGCGGCCGCCTGGCGCCGGCGCAGCGCCTGGCTTCTCGCCGCGCTGTGGGTCGGCTGCGCCTGGCTCGCCCTGGGCGCGGTGCTCTGGATCGGCCGCACGCCCTACGTTCCGCTGCTGGACCGGTGGAACGGCGAGCGGGTCTCGCTGATCATGCCCTACACGTGGCTCATGCGCATCCCGGCCCTGTCCGATTTCCGGGAGGCTGACCGGTTCGCCATTCTCGGGCTGGTCGGCGCGGTCCTGCTGGCCGGCGCCGCGGTGGACTGGCTGAGCCGCCACGCGTGGCCGGCGATCGCCGTGGTGGCCGCGCTCGCCGTCCTCGAAGCCGGGTGGTCGGGTACGACGAGCATCGGCATCATGCGGACCACGATGTCCGCCCTGGATCGCCCGATCGCCGCCGACCACTCCGGGTCGATCGTGGTCGACGCGCCGTTCGGCCTGCGCGGCGGGGTCCCGCTGTACGGCGGGCAGTTCCCGGCTTCGTCGCTGATCCTGGCCACCGCCGACGGGCACCCGCGGGCGGTCTCCTACACCTCCTGGGTGCCAGCGGCCACGCTGCGCGAGATCAAGGGCCACCCGTTCTACACGCTGCTGGTCCGGTCCTCGAACTACATCGCCGGCGAGCCCGTGGTGCTGCACGCCTCGGCGGCCCAGATCATGGCCGCCCGGCAGGACGCCCGGCGCATGGGGATCGGCTGGGTGCTGGTATGGACCAGGAATCCCGAGATCGCGCGCTACCTGGCCGTGATCGGTTTCCGGCTCGACTACCGTGCGGACGGCGCTGCGGTATACCGGCCAACCTGGTAAGAAGTCTGGATGCCCGGCCGCGCCCCGATGGCGCGGCCCGGTCCCTTACGTCCGCCTGACCGGCCCCTCAGTTGGAGGACAGATGTTCAGCAGCAGTCAGGTCCGGTGCGGCAGGCGCAGGCCAGACCCCGCCGAGCAGCCCTTCGGCGGCCAGGCCCCGGATCAGGCCGCGCAGGCCGGCGGCCAGGCCCGCCCGCTCCTCGGCGGTCAGCGCGGCCAGGATTCTGGCCTGCCGGGAATGCCAGGCTTCCCACAGCCTCGCCGCCACTGCCCCGCCCGCCGCGGTCAGGTAAAGCCGCACGTAGCGCTGGTTGCCCTCGTCCCGGCCGCGCCGCACCCAGCCCTTGCGCTCCAGGCCCGCGGCCAGGCGGCTCACCGTGCTCTTCTCCAGCCCGAGCACGCCAGCCAGTTCGCCCTGGGCGATACCGTGCGCCTTGACCAACTCGATCAGCGCCCGGGCTTCGGAGCTGGACACCTGGCCGTTCCCCGCACCCAGGTCCGCGGCCGTGCCGTTCGCGGCCCTGCCGGTCACAGCCGGTCCTTCGGCGCCGGCCGGGCTGATCAGACCCAGCAACTGAGTGAGGAGCATGCCGAGTTCGATGTCGTCGGGTGTGTTGCTCACAACAACAGTTGTACCGTACAACCGCGTGGGTGGTACAGTCGCCGCGTGACAGTTGCCCCGTACAACTCACCCGTATGTCCACCGGACATTGTGAGTGAGCCGGTGCTTTTCCGGCAAGCGAAGAGCGAGCCGGAGGGCCGCACCGCCGACTGGACCGAGGAGACGAGCGAGCGAGCGACGAGGGAAGCTCGGCGGTGAAGGGGGTTGGGGAGGTGGGTGGGGGCGCGAAGGCGAGCGGGAAGATGAGCAACGACAGGCGGCTGAGCGCTCCCGGGCAACTCTCGGGCGGCGAGGGGCTGGCCACCGCCGACCTGGCGAGCGCGGACCTGCCCGACACACCGCTCGCGGAACTGGCCGCCCAGTACGGGCTGCGGCCCAGTGCGGAGCGGCCGCCGGTCCTGGCGTACATCCGCAACCTGTGGCATCGCCGGCACTTCATCATGGCGTTCGCCACCGCGCGCAACATCGCCATGTACACCGAGGCCCGGCTGGGCCAGGTCTGGCAGGTGCTGACCCCGCTGCTGAACGCGGGCGTCTACTTCCTGATCTTCGGCCTGCTGCTGAAGATCAACCGGGGGATCCCGAACTATCTGGCCTTCCTGGTCACCGGCGTGTTCGTGTTCAACTTCACCCAGCGGGCGTTCATCTCCACGTCCACGGTGATCACCGACAGCCTGCCGCTGATCCGGGCACTGCGCTTCCCCCGCGCCGCCCTGCCGCTCGCCTATGTGATCATCGAACTGCAGCAGATGGTCCTGTCCATGATCGTGCTGGCCGTGATCGTGCTCTGCACCGGCGAACCGATCACCTGGTCCTGGCTCCTGGTCATCCCGGCGCTGCTGCTGCAGACGGTCTTCAACATCGGGGTCGGCCTCCTGGTCGCGCGGCTCGGATCGAACGTCAACGACTTCAGCCAGTTGCTCCCGTTCCTGATGCGTACCTGGCTGTACGTGTCTGGGGTGCTGTACAACATCGCCACCCTCGACATCGGGCGCACCTACGTCGCGATCCTGCAGATCAACCCGGCCGCGATCTACATCACGCTGGTCCGCGAGGCCATGCTCGCGTCGCAGCGTGCCTCCCAGCCGGGCGCGATGCCGTACAACAAGCTGAAGTGCGACACCTGGAGACACGCGAAGAACCCGGTCGACTTCAGCGCGTACTGCCACCCGGTGACCAACCCCGACCACTACTGGTACTACGGGATAGCCTGGGCGGTGCTTGCCATGGTGGTGGGCTTCTACTTCTTCTGGCGAGCGGAGGCGAAGTATGGCCGCGGCTGAGCCGATGGTCATCGCGGATGACCTGCACATCGTCTACCGCGTTTTCGGGGCCGGCGGCGACAAGGGCACCGCGGCCACCGCGCTGCTGAGGATCATGGGCCGCAAGACCCGGGGCTCGATCCGCGAGGTGCACGCGATCCGCGGGGTCTCGTTTGTCGCCTACCGCGGCGACGCCGTAGGAGTGATTGGCCGCAACGGCTCGGGCAAGACCACGCTGCTGCGGGCCATCGCCGGCCTGCTCCCGCCGGAGCAGGGCGACGTCTACATCGACGGCGAGGCCGCCCTGCTCGGCGTCAACGCCGCGCTGCTCGACGACCTGACCGGCGAGCGCAACGTGGTCCTGGGCTGCCTCGCGATGGGCATGTCCAAGGCGCAGACCAGGGAGAAGTTCCAGAGCATCGTGGACTTCTCCGGGGTGGGCGACTTCATCGACCTGCCGATGAAGGCCTACTCCAGCGGCATGGGCTCCCGGCTGCGGTTCGCGATCGCCGCGTCCAAGAGCCAGGACATCCTGCTGGTCGACGAGGCGCTGGCCACCGGCGACGCGGAGTTCCGGGTCAAGAGCCACGCCCGGATCAACGAGCTGCGCAAGGAGGCCGGCACGGTCTTCCTGGTCGCGCACAACCTGGAGGAGGTCGAGCAGACCTGCAACCGGGTGATCTGGATGGAGCGGGGCCAGGTCGTCACTCAGGGCGAAGACGTGATCGGAATCATCGACCGCTACATCCAGGCCTCCGGCGGCGCCCCGGTCGAGCGGGACCCGGCCACCGGCGTGCGGCTCCACTCCCGCGTCCCGGCCAAGACCTGAGGACCGGGCGCTAGGTCGCGCTGCGCAACTGCAGGCGCATGATCGTGCCACCGCCCTTGCGCTCGTCGGCGGCGACCTCGCCGTTCTGGGCCCGGGCTAGCTGGCGCACGATGTACAGGCCCAGGCCGATGCCGCCGAACCGCCGCCGGTCGCCGGCCTCGCCCTGCACGAACCGCTCGAAGACCCGCTCGCGGTCCTCGGCCGGAATGCCCACGCCCTCGTCCTCGACGGTGATCTCGATCTGGTTCCCGTCCTGCTTGGCCCGCACGGCGACGGTCCCGCCGTCCGGCGAGTACTTGAACGCGTTCTCCAACAACTGGCCGACGATGACGTCGGTCGCGGTCGGGTCCCCGAAGGCCTTCGGCAACTGATCGGGGATGTCCACGGTGAGCGTGTGCTTCTCCGATAGCGGCCGGAACGCGACAGCGGCGCCCCGTAGCAGCCCCGCCAGGTCAAAGGGTGCGTTGTTGACCGCAAGCTGGTCTGCGCCCGCCCTGGAGCCGAGCAGGAGCTGTTCCACCAGCTTGGCTAGCGCCCCGGCCCGGTCGGCGATCGTCTGCACGGCACTGCGGCGGTCGGCGTCGTCGAGCTTGTCCCAGCGGTTGGCCAGCGTGCTGGCGAAACCCTGCACCACGGTGATCGGCGTCCGGAGTTCGTGGCTGGTGGTGGCCAGGAACAGGTCCTTGGCCTCCTCGAGTTCCTTGGCCGCCGTGACGTCGCGGAAGTCGAGCACCTGCTCGTCGCGGCCATCCAGCCCGGTGCACAGCACGTCGAGCCAGCGCCCGCTCTCCAGCTTGTGGGTCAGCTTGGCGCCGGGCTCGGGCAGCGGGAACGGCGGCGGCTTGCCCGTGGCCTCGTCGGTGGATACCCCGGTCAGCACGTGCGCAGCGGGGTTCCACTGCCGCACCAGGCCCTCGGCGTCCAGCACCGCGATGCCGTCCGCGCTGGCGTCGATGACCGCGCGCTCGTGCGCCCGCTGCCGGACGACCTCCTC